>DASSKW010000056.1:0-14905 GCA_035690065.1 Gammaproteobacteria bacterium | reverse complement strand
GCAGATTGACGAGATTTTGCCACAGTGCGTGCAGACGCGCGGACCAATCTGCGCCACCATGAACATAGAAACGCCGATCTTCGGAAACAAGAAACGCCTCCTGTAGAAATTCCGGAACAGTCTGGAGCGGTACCGCGTCATATACGTTCCAGCCGGCGACAAGCGGCCCACCAAGGGGTATTCCATTTCGGTCGAGGAGACGTGGATCGGCACCTGGACGCGGTTGGAGTTGCAAACTGGCCGGCAACGGTTGCATCGACGCTACGGTAGCAGCCGCCAGAGCCGCGACCACAACGCACGTACCGCCACCAACCGCAAACCATGCGCGGTGAGCATGGATCAATTGTTTCAGGTAGATACGCATGCCCTGTCTCATCAGGGCGAAAGTGTCGGGCTATCGTTCACCTTGAGCACCGCAGATGCTCCCAGACCGAAGACATCTGGATCGTACATCTCCTCCACTTTCACGGGCTGCACTGCAAAGGTACCGGTAGCGATGGCTTGTGCGCTGTACGACAGATGATAATGCCCGCCCGGCAGGTAATCAGCATAGAAGCGTGCCGAATCGTGCCGTAATTCTTTGTGATAGAAATCCCAGAATTGCACACCGTAGTCTTCCCAATCATCAAACTGAAACCAGAATGCACCACCGGCAGGTTGAAATGTGCCGGCATTAGTGTCTTGAACGGAACTGGTCGCCAGATTCTGATCCACGGGCTCTAGACCACCCGGTACCGGGTCATCCACGACCACGAACTCACGTGCTGCCGGCACTGAGACATACAGATCGACACGCACCAGTTCGCCTCGCCCGACTACCATCGGCGACTTGAGCAATACCCATTTGCCCTGGCGCTGGACACTGTATTCGCGATGGATTTCAATACCGTCATTGATGGCATTCGGGAGCGTTGCCGGCGCATAGGTAAGCTGCACCTTGTAATAAAGCCTCCCGGCACCCTGCGGCAGGATTTTCACCGGCGTCGACTGAGCCGCATCAGCCTTGGCTAATGGCCGAGAGAGCAGTACCGCGGAATCCTTCACCGAATGGAATTCAGCCGTCCCCATGACATCGGCACCCGCCTTTACGGTCACGCGCATATCAGGTTTCGTCTGTTCGTAGGCCTGTGCGTAATCAGCGAGTGCCTGCATGCAGAACAGGTTCTCCTGGGTGTTCTCCCAGTGGTTCTTACCGCCGCGTATCTGCGTAATGCTGCGAACCAGTTTGAATGGAACGTCGCCAATCATGCTCGCATTTGGTTGATTACTATGCGCATAACGTGAAAGCGCTGATAAAATCGCACAGTTACTGCGCAGCGGAGTAGACAGGATACGGTTATATCCATCATCCAGCGTTTCACTGAATTCAAACTTGCCGCCGGTCTCGTTGGACTGATTGAGAATCAGCTGCAGGTCTTCAGCGGCAATATCCTGGCTACCGAGGTCAAGTGCTGCCTGCATGAACCAGGCCTTCCCGAACAAACTCATGTCCTTCAGGTACGGTTCAAATCGGCGTAAATCATCGACTGTTGCCCCGTGATCGGCGGCCAGTGCCGACAGCGCGACCGCACGCACCGAAGAGCGCATGCCAAGAGTGTAGTAGTCAGGAACCGTATCGCCTTTCAGAAAGTGCTGCAGATAACCATGCAACTTTGCCTCCACTTCATCTGGCACCGCATAACCCTGCGCGCGCAGCCAGTTGAAGGCAAGAGCTGTATAAGCGCTGAGATAAGGATCCACGTATCGGTTATCCGCGACCCAGTACGCCATGCCGCCGTTTGGCGCCTGGAACGAAGCGGCATCCGCCAAGGTGGTCGCCGGAATCGTTTCATTACCCTCCCAAACCACCGCTTTACCCAGATAGGTATGCAAGCGCTTGAAATTCGCCGCCATGACCGCTTTGGTAAGCCGCTGCTCCCAGCACAGGTAGGGATAATCGCGCATATAAGCGAACGCGCCATCCGCGTTTCCGATCACGGTCGGAGTCAAATTCACGCCCAGCTGCACACTGCCCGGCAGCGCGTCGGCGGGATACGCGATCGGCTCGCTTGTTGGTGCAGTGGTAGTTCCGTACTGCGCGAGATGCAACAGTATTGATCGCCGTTCGACAGGCACCGACTTCTTCAGGCCATCAGCATCGGTCGAATCCCCCGCTGTTGCAGTGAAATCCACCGAACCCGGCCCGTTGGTAATAATCGGCAACCACACCTCAGCACGCTTGTAAGGCTCGACATGCACAACTTGAGTAAGCGCAGGCGCCCCTTCAACTGCGCCCTTGGCCACCACGTGTACCTTGAGATCGCGTGCTTTGCCGGTGCGATTCATTACACTGAATCCGGCACTGAACGAATCACCCTGCACCACCTGATTCGGCATGATCGGGCGAAGCTCTGTAGGCCGGTTTACCTTTATCACGGCCTGACCAAGACCCATGCGATCGCCCTTGTTGACGGCGATCACCAGTACCCGCCATGCAGTCAGGTTGTCTGGCACAGTGAAATTGAATTGGGCATTACCGGTCGCATCGGTGCGCAAGGCAGGGTTCCAGTAACTTACATACTTGAACAACGAACGCAGACTCAGGGCCACGCCGCCATCGCCACCCGGGGTAGCTCCTTTCTTGGTGAATGCCTGACGGCCGACCAGCCGAGTCAGCAGACTGTAGTTCTTCATATCAAGGCCATCGAGACTGTAGAACCCCTTGTAGGGATCGAAGTAATCTTTGCCCTGACTCAAAAGATCAAACACCGAGTCATCCAGCACGGCAACCGCAAGTTCAACCTCGCCCGCCTGGCCATGACGCGCTTTCACATTCACGCTCACCGACACCGTATCGCGTGGTTTGTACGTATCCTTTGGCGTCGTTACCTTGACATCAAGTGCCTTGTAATCGTCAACCACCGGTACGTCGAGATAACCGGAACGGAACGACGGCTTACCCAAGTCAACCTGGCCCGGTCCGAGCGGCTTCGCTACCCTGGGTGACACCACCGTGACCGACAGATAAAAGCCCGGCACGTAGTCCTGTCCTATGGGAAAACTGATCACGGGAGTGCTGCCATCCAGCGTCTGCACCCAGCTTTTCAGAACTCCATAACGTTCGATACTGATGAGCGCTTCGGCCCCCGGATAAGGATTCTGTATCAGATAGCGCGCCGTATCGCCGACGTGATATGTGCTTTGTTCGGGGATGATATTGAGCGCACCGTCGTCTTTATCTTCCCAGACTACCTCACCCTTACCTGCCGCCCATGCCGGGACGGATGCGCTATAAACCTTCCCATGCGTATCCGTCACGCTGGCTTTGATACGAAATTCACCCGGTGCATTCGGCGTAAACAAACAGGTACCGGGTATTGCGCCAGAAACAGCGTCGCAGCTTCCCGAGGGGATCCATTCACGAACGTATTGGGTGAGATACGCGTTTCCGGGGCCCTTGACGCGTGATGCTTTGAGGTTGAGCCGTTCGACAGTGATTTTGACATTTGAACCGGCTGCCGGCTTGCCAGCGCCATCGACGACCAGGTAATCCACCGACGCCTGAGACTGGGCATGCAGCACCCAGTCATGCAGGCGCAATCCAACAAAGCGATCCCGTCCAAGATAATCGGCGCGTGTTACCGCGGCAATGTACTTGCCACGCTCATCGCGCACATCGCCTTCAACCAGGAGCTTGCCGTAGTAAATACCGGCATCCTGCAATGTGAAATCCGACTTCAACACCCCTTGATTGTCTACCGCGCCAGTTATCTGGTTGACAGTCTGCTGTTGTTGATTCGATTCTGAATCGTAGCTCGAAAACGTGAAATCGCGGCCAACCGGATCGTCGGACGTGAAATCCGCCGCCTTCAGGGTAACAATCACGCGACCTTGTGCCTGAGTATATGGTCCACCTGAATGCAATCGTGCCGTGGTGGTGACGTCCACCTTGTCGCCAGGTTGGAAGCGTGCGCCGTTCACGGACGCATCGACATGGAACGGGGACGGTGTAAAGTCGCTCACCAGCACCCGCATAGGCTTAAGCGTGTCGCCGAAACCGATGCCGGGTAAATTAATTGCAGCGATATAAAACGTATACCAACCGACCGGCGCATTGGCAGGCACGGAATATGCGCCACTGCAGCTGCCGAATTCAGATAGCTTCACCTTGTCGAGGTGATAAACGATGTTCCCCATCGGATCTTCCAGAGATACCGAGTAGTCGACGTCCGGCGCCGGTACGAACGTGCCGTTGTCCTGGTCGCGGACAAAAATCTCGTACTGGATCGTGTCGCCAGCACGATAGATGCCTTCGGAGGTAGTCCCCCAAGCGTGCATATGGCCGTATTTTATTTTTAGCTGCTCGAACACCTGGTAATGGGAAACCGAGTAGGTGTTTACCTCGAATTGATAGTTAAGCGGCACCACCGCGAGGTCTTCGCCACGGCGGACTTTTACGATGAGCTGCTGTGCACTGTCGTCACCGTAATTTGGCTGGCGCAACTTCATGCCGGGGTCCAGGGTCTCCCCACCCGGCAGCATGGCGATACCCGATGCATCGGTCACCGCATAAGGGGCGTTTTTCGGCTCATCGGCCAGCGTATTCAGATAGCCCGGATAAATATCCACGCGCGCGCCCTGCACCGGCTGGCCGGTCGCGAGGCTCGTCACCCAGACCATGGTGTTGAAATGACCGAGCTTCACCTGCACGTTATACGGAGTGACTTCCGCAAAGAACCGGTAAGGTTGTTCGGACACTGTCGGGGTCGGATCGAGTGTTCCGTAAACCACTCCTGGTTTTCCATCCAGCATACCGCGCACACCAAGAGGCATGGCAACCGACAGGTCCTTCACCGCTGGAAGCGTGTAGTCGAGCGTTTTCTGTTCGGTGGCCGTATTATCTGACGGCATACTGCCTGACGAAGCATCAGGCCCCTTGCTGATATCAGGCACAAAAAATCGCGTATAGCTCGCCGTCAAGCCATCCAGGTTAGTGGCATACATCGGCACTGCGCTGTCCACGTTCTTTTCCAGGACTGCTGTGCTTTCTTCGAGCGAGAAATCCGGCTTGCGATGATCGGTATGGAACTGGGCGCTACCGCCCTGGGCGAGCACACGTCCCCAGACATCCTTCATGCCCGGCGAAACCTGCACGCTGTAGTCCGCGTTGGCTTTGAGGGGAACCGAGAAATACACCCGGAACTCCTGGCCACTTGGCTCGCCCGATCCACTCCATTCATCATCAGAGGGCACAATTCCAATAGGGTTGACCGACTTCTTGTCTACTTGGGCTCGCACGTGAGCGATCAATTCATCCCGGCGCACCGGTGATGAGAACACCAGTGATACGTAACGTTGCGGATCACAGGAAGGTTTCACTGCGCTGTCGGGATTACCCGGTTCATCTCGGTATGCCCCGTCGTAGTCACCACATGACACGCCCACAAACGCAAACTCGCTGAAGGTGTAAAAATGCTGCAGCGGTGCCAGTGACGCGGCGCTCTGTTCCGGGCCCAGTGGCGTCGATAAGCCGGCTTCCTGCATGAGCGTGACACGGTCGCCACCGGGCAATGGCTTGCCCCCCTTGCCCACCGCGATAAGCCAGTGGTAGCGGGCTGGGTCTCCAGCTGGCACAGACGGTGCTGCAACAGGTGCGCTCTTGCTCACCTGATCATTGTTGGCCTGATTTGCAGCATTATTGAGAGCTCGTGGTTCCGGCTGCACATGCACTGGTGCGCCCCCTGCGGCGGGGACCACATAATAGTCGCGGCTATCATCGGGATCGGCCATCACGCTGACCGGCGTACGCCCCGCGGATGAATCGAAATAAAGATGTGCTTCGATGGAGCTTTTGGTAATCGGTAAATTGAAATCCACCTGCAATACAGGTTCGGTCGGACCGCTCCATTGCGCAAGATATGCATATTCAACTTGTGGGGTCTCGGTCGAAAACTCGTCCGTCACATCGCTCTGCAGCGTGTTGCCGTCCACTGCCTTGAATCCGGCGTGCACCACCACTTCATATGCAGTCGCCGGAGCAAAGCCGCCCCGGTTGACATGGAATCCATCCCCTTGATCCATCTGATCAGGCTGCCCGCGCTCGCCAAGCTCACAGGTCAGCGTTGATGTATTCACCCAATGCCAATTGCAGTCCACGCCCGGCGTAATGCTCACCGGGACATTCTCAAGTCGGGGAGGCACCGAACCGAGAACCACCATCGGCCGGTCAAACTGCACGACGATTTGCCGCTGGGAGGAATCCGTTTCGCCTTGCGGGGTAACCCTCAGAACCTGTACCGGCCCCGTGGGCGTGGTTATCCCGGTGGTATCCGCTTGGCATACGGCGCCAAGAAAAGCGAAAAAGATCAACGTCACTGTGCGAAGTGCGAAGTATTGTCGTAACATGGAGATATCCCTTTTTAAAAGCATACCTGCCAATCCGCCCCGCAGATTTACTCGGGTGCGGCTCCTCGTGGCTCACCCGGTGAAGCCTATCAACTCCCTTTGAACGGGTCCATGAACATAAGAGCAACAACAAAAAGCCCGCCTGAAGGCGGGCTTTAGCTTTGGCTGGGGGACTAGGATTCGAACCTAGGTTGACGGAGTCAGAGTCCGTAGTCCTACCGCTAGACGATCCCCCAAATAGGCGGGTTCACTGAACCATCCCTGGTACGCACTCCAGCTCGTCATCCCGACTCGCGTTCACCCGGATCGAACAGCCACTGGCTGTTCGATAAAAAGTTCCGGGTAAACCCTACCGCTAGACGATCCCCCAAATGCGAATCGGGAGCCGTGCCCCGGCAATTAGCGCTTGGAGTATTGCGGTGCGCGACGAGCCTTGTGCAGACCGACCTTCTTGCGCTCCACGGCACGTGCGTCACGGGTCACGAAGCCGGCCCGGCGCAGCGGCGAGCGATGCACTTCATCGAAATCGATCAGGGCCCGTGCCAGACCGTGACGGATGGCGCCGGCCTGACCGGTGGTACCGCCACCTTCGACGGTGACAGTCACGTCCACGCTGTCCAGCATGTTCACGGTTTCCAGCGGCTGACGCACGATCATGCGCGAAGTCACGCGACCGAAGTATTCGTCGAGCGGACGGCCGTTGACGAGGATGCGACCCTTGCCGGGCTTGAGAAACACCCGCGCCTTCGAGGTCTTGCGACGGCCGGTTCCGTAATTGGTGGTCACTGCCATTTGATCGTTCTCTTGAATCTGGAGTTTAGGTGGGTTCAGATGTCCAGCGCCTGGGGCTGCTGGGCAGTGTGCTTGTGCTCGGTGCCGGCATAGACCTTGAGCTTCTTGAACATGGCACGGCCCAGCGGATTCTTCGGCAACATGCCCTTGACCGCGGTCTCGATGGCCCGTTCCGGGTGTTCCTGCAGCATCTTGCCGAGGCTGGTGTGCTTCATGTTGCCGATATAGCCGGTGTGATGGTGATACATCTTGTCACGCAACTTGTTGCCGGTGACATGCACCTTCTCCGCATTGATCACCACGATGTAGTCACCGGTATCCACGTGCGGGGTGTATTCGGGTTTGTGCTTGCCGCGCAGCCGGCGCGCGAGCTCAGTGGACAGGCGACCCAGGGTTTTGCCCGTGGCATCCACCACGTACCAGTCGCGCTTCACGGTTTCCGACTTCGCTGAAAACGTCTTCATGAACCAAGTGACTCCAAAAGGGTCTGCGAAAAGGCGGCAATGCTACGCGAGACCCCGTGGTTTTTCAAGCACGCCACCGGGCGGCTCGCTGGGTCGAGGCCTGGTTTCAGGCGCCGGGCTTCGTATAAATATCTTTTATAATCAGATAGTTATCTATATTTTGAGGCGTTCGACCACGCGTCCGTTGAGCAGATGCTCCTCGACGACCTCGTCGATGTCTTCCAGGTCGTCATAGCTGTACCAGACCGCATCCGGATAGACCACGGCGATCGGCCCTTCGCTGCAACGGTCCAGACAGCCGGACCTATTGACCCGTACCCCGCCCGGACCGGCAATCCCAAGCTGCTTGACCCGTTGCTTGGCATGCTTGCGCATCGCTTCGGCACCGTGATTCTGGCAACAGGGCGAGCCATCGTCACGCTGGTTGGTGCAGAAGAAGATATGGCGACGGTAGTACGACATGACTAATTGGAAACTCAGGCTCCATCGAGGAGCGGCTCCATTCTACTCCGATCCCTGCCCGCGTTCAGAAGCTGTAAACCAGCGAAATCGCGGTGATGGTGTCGGTGTTCTTGAACCCCGGCAATACCGTGCTGTTGTGCTTCACCGTATACGAGACGGAAAGCGCGAAATCGCCAGCCAGATTGGTGGTCAGGGCGGTCACCGACTGCGTGAAGTCGTTATCAGTGTCATGCTCCACGCTCAAATTTTCGCTGAAATTGCTTTTCTCACTGAACTGCCACAGGTAATTGAGCGCCAACCGTTCGATGAGACCACTCTCACTGGTGTCGTCAGTGTAGTGAGTCTGGATGGCGCCGACACCCAGTTCAACGCCAAGTTGCTGGGTATCGGAATTCAGCAAGCGCCGGCCATAACCGACGATTTCGGTCGTACGCCGGTCATAGCCGCTGAACCGGTCGGACAGATAATTGAGCGCACCGAACAGATAGTTATTCTCGGTGAGTGAATAATTGCTCTGCCCGCTGCCTTCGTAGCTCTCCGCAGTACGGACGTTATCCTGGCTGGCGTTCAGCGCCGTAAATGCCAGCGAATCCTGCCAGTTGCCGCTTTTATACCCCGCCAGCGCCTTGCCGTTCAGGCTCACCGTATTGCTGTTACCGGTGGTATGCAGATAACCCAGCGAGACTGAGCCCTGCCAGCCTTCCTTGACCGCAACCTTGCTGGCCGCACCGGCATCGGCATTGAGGTCGGTCCAGCTGGAATCGGCGTGCGCTGAGGCGGCGAGCATGCCGGTCATCAGGGCCGAGAACAACGAGAACCATGCACGCTTGGACATGCTGAGCTTCCTTGAAATGGACGTGACAAATTACGCAAAAAAAAATCTGAAATCCGGCTAACCAGCCGATCGCAGACACAGGATCCGAGTCAGAACATCATGATACCGGCTCAGCGCCGGATATGGATATGTAAATGTCGCTGCCGCTGCCCGACTTTAGCGCCGGCCGACCTGGCTCGGGACCCGCAATGTGGCCGGATCATCTGATGCGGGGCTTTGCGACAAGCCAAGCTATACTCTCGCCATGACTGCGCGCACTCTGACCGCTCTCGACCGCTTCCTGATCGGCATCGATCACAGCCTGCGGACTGCGTTCACCTCGGCAGAACATCCTGCTGGCCGCGCCTATCCAGCCGACACCCTGCCGGCAGATGGACTGAGCGCCGCTGAACAGCAACTGGCCGGACGACTCATGCGTATCAACCACGCCGGTGAAGTGGCAGCACAAGCGCTCTATCAGGGACAGGGGCTGACCAGCCGCAACGATGCGGTTCGCGACGCCATGGCGGCTTCTGCGCGGGAAGAGACAGATCACCTGGCCTGGTGTGAGACGCGCCTGGATGAACTCAACTCGGCAACCAGCCGTCTCGATCCTGTGTGGTATCTCGGCTCGTTCATGATCGGCGCGACTGCAGGACTGATCGGCGATGCATTCAGCCTGGGCTTCGTGGCGGAAACCGAGAACCAGGTGGTAGAACATCTGCAAAGCCACCTGCAACGATTGCCGGCACACGATATTCGCAGTCGCACGATCATCGAACAGATGGCCAAGGATGAATTACATCATGGCGAGAGCGCCCGCCGCGCCGGCGGCAAATCCATGCCCGCGCCTATCCGGACTTTGATGCGCCTGACTTCGAAGCTGATGACCCGGACCGCGTACTGGATTTAAGCCTTGATCAGACCAGTTTCAGGGTTCTGCCCGCCATTCGCTCGCCAGACAGGCGAACAGGCATTCATCGCCCCAACCGCCCTTGAAGAACACATTCTGCAGATAATGTGCTTCCTGTCTGAAACCCAAGCCCAGCAGTAATTTCTTCGCCGCCTGATTCTTCGCATCGGTGATCGCGATTGCCCGATGCTTGCCGAGCTTCGTGAACACGTAATCGAGCAACAGCGCCACCGCTTCTTTGGCAAGCCCTTTGCCCTGATGCTGTGGGGCCAGCGTGAACCCGATCTCGACCTGCCGCCCGTCCTCGAGGAAATGCAAGGCGCAGTCGCCCAGCAGCGTATCGTCCTGTCGATCGGCAACGGCGATCTGGAACCAGGTGCCTGGCGTCCCGAATGAGGTGTCGCCCAGGGTTGCGTATAACCGTTTCGCATCGTCCAGAGAATAGGAAGACCAGCTCTGGAACCTGGCCACGGACGAGTCAGAACGATAACCGGCGAACGTCTCCAGATCCGCTTCCAGGAAAAGCCTCAGACGACAACGTGGCCCCAGTAACGTATCGAACACGGTTGCTCTCTCAGGTGAACGCAAACACCAGCAGCACGATGCCGAGCGCGAGCATCGCATAACCGCGCCCCTTGCTGCGGCTGAAGCTGATGTTCTTGCGCTCCGGCTGCAACAGATGACGCATGTTCTGCATGCTGTTGAGCTTGCTGCTGCGTATCTCCTCAGATTCCAGCCAGGCCTGTTGTTCGATTTCCCGACGCGTATCAGCGAGATTCCACAGAATCAGGCCACCGTAGGTAACGGCGAGCACTCCGGTAATCGCCAGCAAGCCACTGATATACGTCATCACTCGAACTCCGCCTGGCTGCCTTTCTGGATGTTGCGTCCATAGAAGATCTCAAGCATCTCGTTCTTCAGGCGTTGGCGGATCAACTCCGCTTCCTGCGGCTTGAGCTCATCGGCACCGGTACCGAACAGATAATTGTCGAGATCGAACTGCTTGAGGATCATCTTGGTGTGGAAGATGCTTTCCTGATAGACGTTCACGTCGATGGTCTGGTACTGCTCGCGCGTGTCATCGGAGAGGAAATTCTGGATCGAATCGATATCGTGATCGATGTAATGCTTGGTGCCGTGTACGTCGCGCGTGAAACCACGTACCCGGTAATCCATCATCACGATATCGGATTCGAACACATGCAACAGGTAATTCAGGGCCTTGAGCGGCGAGATGCGCCCGCAGGTCGAGACGTCGATGTCGGCACGGAACGTGCTGATACCGTTGTCCGGATGGCTCTCCGGATAGGTATGCACCGTGATGTGACTCTTGTCCAGATGCGCGACCACAGCATCCGGCAGCGGGCCGGGCGACTCGTTATCGTGGCTGGCGGCGAGTATCTGCGAGGCGATCGGCTCCTCCGAGATCAGCATGGTCACAGAGGCTCCTTGCGGATCGTAATCCTGGCGCGCGATGTTGAGGATATTGGCGCCGATGATATTGGAGACATTACTGAGTATCTGGGTGAGACGCTCGGCATTGTAGGCCTCGTCGATATATTCGATGTATTCGCGACGGTGCCGCTCGGTCATCGCGTAGTTGATATCGTAGATATTGAAGCTGAGAGTCTTGGTCAGATTATTGAAGCCGTGCAGCTTCAACTTGTTGAGCGGCGTCACCAATGCGGGATCCTCCTGGCCGGGGCCACAAACGGCAGATTTAGACGAGACCGGCTATTTTATAGACATTTACCGGCTGCACCATGCCGGCCGTGATGCTCTTCATGGTTACCACGACCCAACTGCATGTTTTATATGAATAATTGTTCTGCCCAGAGACCGCGTATTTTGCAATCATTCATGCTAGTTTATAGGCTTGTGGAGCATACCGATCCCGAGGGAAAAGCATGGCACAGGAACAGATGCGCAGTTTCGGTATCCCTGCGCTGGATCACTTCGTCGCTCATTGCCACTTGCGCCGCTTCCCGCCCAAGTCTGCGGTGATCAATGCGGGCGATAGCTCCAACAGTCTGTTTCTGGTGATCGAGGGCTCGGTCGCCGTCGTAGTCGAGGACGATGACGCCAACGAGATCGTGGTCGCGTACCTCAATCGCGGCGAATTCTTCGGCGAGATGGGGTTATTTCAGGAAGACCCGACCCGTACCGCGTGGGTGCGCACGCGCACCGAATGCCTGATTGCCGAGATCAGCTATCCGCGGTTTCGCGAGCTCGCGCGCAACGATCCGGATCTGCTGTTCGCACTGGCGGGACAACTTGCAGCGCGACTCAAACTCACCACCCGCAAAGTCAGCGACCTGGCCTTCCTGGACGTCACCGGCCGCATCGCCCGCACCCTGCTGGATCTTTGCCGACAACCGGATGCCATGACCCATCCCGACGGCATGCAGATCCGGATCAGCCGTCAGGAGATCGGTCGCATCGTCGGTTGTTCGCGAGAGATGGCCGGCCGGGTGCTGAAGACGCTTGAAGAACAGGGTTTGATCTCGGTAGCAGGCAAGACCATCGTAGTGTTCGGCGCCGAAGCCACCGGCGACCGGACCATCCCGCTGACCCGCCGTTTCAAACACCACTGATTCGGGTTCGGAACAATTCCGCCAGTTTCTCACCGGGATCATCGGCGAGCATGCAGGTCTCGCCGACCAGGAACCCGTGCACCCCGGCTTGACGCATACGCAACACATCTTCACGGGTACGGATCCCGCTCTCGGTAATCAGCAAGCGATCAGCCGGAATCTGCGGCAACAGCCCCAGGGTAGTCTGCACGTCGGTATCGAAACTTTTCAGATCGCGATTGTTGATGCCCAACAGCGAGGACGGAAATTGCAAAGCGCGATCCAGCTCTTCCGCATCATGCACTTCCACCAGCACATCCATATCGAGATCGGTCGCGAGCGCCATGAGATCGCCGAGCATGGCATCGCCTAATGCCGCGACGATCAACAGGATGCAATCCGCACCCATCGCCCGCGATTCATAGATCTGCCAGGGATCGACGATGAAGTCCTTGCGCAACAACGGCAAGCCACATGCGTCGTGTGCCTGTTGCAGATAGCCGCTGGCGCCCTGAAAGAAGTGTTCGTCGGTCAGCACCGAGAGGCACGCGGCTCCGGCACGGGTATAACTCGCAGCGATACTGCTGACATCAAAGTCATCACGCAACAAGCCTTTGCTCGGTGACGCTTTCTTGATCTCGGCGATGATGCCCGCGCTTCCCCGGGCGATGGAATCTTCGAGTGCTCCACGGAAGTCACGCGTCGGCGGCAACCCCTGCAAGCGGGCGCGCAACTGCGCCAATGGCTGCGCCGCGCTACGTGTCGCCACCTCCTCGACCTTGACCGCGAGGATGCGCTTGAGGATATCCGGTCCTCCTGTCACCGCGTCGCCTCCACCAGTTGTTCCAGCTTGTGCATGGCCGCACCGCTCACCAGCGTCTCGCGCGCTTTGGCGACACCGCTCACCAGCGTCTCGCTGATCCCGGCAGCATAGATCGCCGCCCCCGCATTCAGTGCCACCATATCACCCGCCGGACCGGGCCGGCCCGACAATGCGGTACGGATCAGTTCCAGACTCTGTGCCACGCTGGTCGCCCGCAGACCATCGATGGATTGCCGCGTGATCCCGAAGTCTTCCGGCTGCACCGTATAACTGCGCACCTGTCCGCCCTGCAACTCCGCGACCCAGGTCGGTGCGCCGATACTGATCTCGTCGAGCCCATCGCGCGAATGCACCACCAGCACATGCTCGCTGCCGAGCGCGCGCAAGACTTTCGCGAGCGGCTCCAGCCAGCGTTGCGCGAACACACCCAGTAACTGGTTCGGCGCATTGGCAGGATTGGTCAACGGTCCCAGCAGATTGAAAAGCGTGCGGGTACCGAGTTCCTTGCGTGGGCCTGCTGCATAACGCGCAGCCGCATGGTGTGCCGGCGCGAACATGAAACCGAGACCGATGCGGTCGATGCAGTCGGCGATCCGTTCCGGCGGCAGATCCAATTTAATCCCCAGTGCTTCCAGCACGTCGGCACTGCCGGAACAGCTGGACATGGCACGATTGCCGTGTTTGGCCACGCGCGCACCCGCTGCCGCGGCGACGAATGCCGATGCCGTGGACACGTTGAACAGACTCTTGCCATCGCCGCCGGTACCGCAGGTATCGACCAGATTGTCGCTGGTAACTTTCACGCTCAACGCCAGTTCGCGCATCACCTTGGCCGCGGCTGTGATCTCGTCCACCGTCTCGCCCTTGGCACGCAAGCCGGCGAGAAATCCGCCGATCTGGGTCGGTGTCGCGTTGCCGGTCATGATCTGACGCATCGCTGCCTCCATGTCGGCACGCGAGAGATCCTCACGATCGACGATGTGGCTGATGGCTTCTTTTATATCCAAAGTAATCGGCCTTGTTTCCTTGTCCTCTCTCCCCGTTGCGGGAGAGAGAAGAGTGAGGGAGTTACCTTATCGCTCCAGAAAATTCTTCAACAGCGCATGCCCCTGCTGGGTCAGGATCGATTCAGGATGAAACTGTACACCCTCGACCGGCAGGGTTTTGTGACGCAGACCCATGATCTCCTCAACGCTGCCGTCGTCGTTGCGGGTCCAGGCAGTGACTTCGAGACACTCCGGCAGCGACGCCTTATCGACCACCAGCGAATGGTAGCGCGTGGCCTCGAACGGGTTCGGCAGCCCAGTGAACACACCTTTCCCGGTATGCTGGATCGGCGAAGTCTTGCCGTGCATCACCCGCCCGGCGTGGATCACCTTGCCGCCATAAGCCTGGCCGATCGCCTGATGCCCGAGGCACACACCGAGGATCGGGATGTGCTCACCCAACTGCTCGATGAGCGCCAGCGAGATGCCCGCCTGGTTCGGCGTGCACGGCCCCGGTGAGATCACGATCCGCTCCGGATGCAACGCCTCGACCTCAGCGACTGTCAGGGCATCGTTACGATACACACGCACATCGGCGCCCAGCTCGCCCAGATATTGCACCAGGTTATAGGTGAAGGAATCGTAGTTATCGAGCATCAACAACATGATTTGTTCCGGGATCAAATAAATAGAT
>DASSKW010000055.1:0-10849 GCA_035690065.1 Gammaproteobacteria bacterium | reverse complement strand
TTTTTGATCTTTAGCACAGATCGGCACTTCGGGCTTACATGCCATTGGATTCTGAAGATTGGACTGACCCAGAAGTACGACTGATTGACCGCGCTTATCCCATTTTCCATCCAAATTTACAACAAATGCGCTTGTTGCAGTCCTTGTATACTCATAATATCGATTAGGTATAAAAAAGTTTTGTGCATTGCATACTGCATATCTTGAGTCATCTATCTGCATTATTCCGGGAGCTTGCGCAAACAATCGAGGCTGGTCAGACATTGAGCCGATCAATGCCGCCGTACAACCAGACAAAAGCAGTGATGCGGTTATCAGAGCCGCAAAAGAAACCAAAACCCTTTTCATAATCACCCCTAATGTACATAAGTTTCTGAGCATCCTTCATCAGCCCAACCTATGCTTGCTAATTATCAACTTTGTTATTAACTGCGGCTTTTAGCCATCTTTGATACACAACCAATCCATACCCCTCGCCATATCTGCGAATCGCATTTGCCTCTGAATAAAGCACGCCGGACGCAAGCAAAGCGAATTCACGAATCAGCTTGACTCCATTGTTGCAGGGCTTTTGAAACGCGTCGTTCCAAGGCCAAACAATGTCACGGATAAGTGCGAGTTCTGATTCAGATATCTCGCTATCCAGATTATGGACAAGCTGATTCCGAATTCGATTCAGTCGTCTAATTCCAGGTAATACCCAACGTACTGATGAATCAACACCCTCTAGAAATGTAACCTTCTGTGCAAACGAAAGACGTGATTTACCGATGATATCTATCCCTGGGGCAGCGGAAGCAATCCAATCATTTAGGTAATGCTCTATGATTAAATGACTAATAAGTACCACACCGAGATGGTCTGCATTTCTTTCCCAAAACTTCGGCCATTTATCATTAAACTGTTCTAGTTCTGACGCGATTCTACCCGCATCTCGTCTGAGATACTGGGCATACTCGGTCCGCAAAAAATCGTTACTGTCCATAGATGTGGATCAAATCTAGTAGATCACGCCTTCCTATAAATCTCCGCCCCGCTCTGCTTGAACTCTTCCGCCTTCTCTTCCATCCCCTGCTTCGCATATTCCCGCACATCCTGCGTGATCTTCATGGAGCAGAAATGCGGACCGCACATGGAACAGAAGTGGGCGACTTTGGCGGAGTCCTTGGGTAGGGTTTCGTCGTGGAATTCCTGGGCTTTTTCCGGATCAAGCCCCAGATTGAACTGGTCTTGCCAGCGGAATTCGAAACGGGCTTTGGACAGCGCGTTATCCCGCAACTGCGCACCGGGATGGCCTTTGGCGAGGTCCGCGGCGTGCGCGGCGATCTTGTAGGTGATGATGCCTTCGCGGACGTCGTCGCGGTCCGGCAAGCCCAGATGTTCCTTGGGCGTGACGTAGCAGAGCATGGCGGTGCCGTACCAGCCGATCTGCGCGGCGCCGATGGCGCTGGTGATGTGGTCGTAACCCGGCGCGATGTCGGTGGTGAGCGGGCCGAGCGTATAGAACGGTGCTTCGTAACATTCCGCCAGCTCTTTATCCATGTTCTCCTTAATGAGTTGCATGGGCACGTGGCCGGGGCCTTCGATCATGACCTGACAATCGTGTTGCCACGCGACTTTGGTGAGTTCGCCGAGCGTCTTCAGTTCCGCGAACTGGGCTTCGTCGTTGGCGTCTGCTATCGAACCGGGGCGCAGGCCGTCGCCGAGCGAGAACGAGACGTCGTAGGCTTTCATGATCTCGCAGATTTCCTCGAAGTGCGTGTAGAGGAAACTTTCCCGGTGATGCGCGAGGCACCACTTGGCCATGATCGAACCGCCGCGCGAGACGATGCCGGTGACGCGGTTGGCGGTGAGCGGGACGAACGGCAGACGCACACCGGCGTGGATGGTGAAGTAATCCACGCCCTGCTCGGCCTGTTCGATGAGCGTGTCGCGGTACATCTCCCAGGTAAGTTCTTCGGCCTTGCCGTCCACTTTTTCCAGTGCCTGATAGATGGGCACAGTGCCGATCGGCATCGGCGCGTTGCGGATGATCCACTCGCGGGTCTCGTGGATGTTCTTGCCGGTGGACAGATCCATGAGTGTGTCGCCACCCCAGCGCGCCGACCAGACCATCTTCTCGACTTCTTCCGCGATGCTGGAGGTGACGGCGGAGTTACCGATGTTGGTGTTGATCTTCACCAGGAAGTTGCGGCCGATGATCATCGGCTCGAGTTCCGGATGGTTGATGTTGGCGGGAATGATGGCACGGCCGCGCGCGACTTCATCGCGTACGAATTCCGGCGTGATGGTCTCCGGGATCGCAGCACCAAAATGCTGGCCTTTGTGCTGTTTCAATATCTGCGCATACCGCTTGTCGGCGCGCAGTTCCTGCAGCTTGAGACTCTCGCGGATGGCGATGTATTCCATCTCGGGCGTGACGAGCCCACGGCGTGCGTAATGCATCTGCGTGACGTTGGCACCGGCTTTGGCGCGCTTCGGCTTCGGTGGTTCCGGGAAACGGATCTCGGCGAGTTTCGGATCGCGATTACGTCGGCGCGTGTATTCGGAGGTGAAGTCGTTCAACTGCTCAGTGTCGCCGCGTTCCTCGATCCAGCGCGCGCGGTACGCCGGCAGACCGGCGAGCAAATCGATGTGCGCGTCCGGATCGGTGTACGGACCGGAGGTGTCATAGACAGGGATCGGCGGATTGGTCTCGGCGCCGTGCAGCGCCGGGGTATCCGACTGGCTGACTTCACGCATGGCGACTTTCAGGTCGGCGCGCGAACCGGGCACGAACAGCTTGCGGGAATTGGGATACGGGCGGGTCGCCTGGTCGGAAAGTTGCGCGGTCCGGCGCAGGAATTCTTCGGGAACAGCACTCATCGTTTGCCTCACGTCCGGCGGCGGGATACCTGCGGTCGTGAGGCCGCGAAGCATTCCCTGCCTCCGATTGTCGGTACAGGTTCCAAGGGTATGCTCTCAGCCGCGTCCGATATGGGGCGGCACCCCTAGCTTCTTCGCGCATTGAATAGGCTTTGAATAAAGTGCTTTCCTGCACTTTTTCAATGTCGCAAGTTCGGTACTTTCCCGAACTTGCTCCCGCCAAATCAGGCACTTGCTATGCCTGATTTGTGGCCCGGCCATCCATGGCCTTGATTAGCAGGCTGCTTTCATCAACCTGCTAAAAGCGCGGCGGCCAGTATACACCTGACATCTGTCAGGCCGGGTTGGTGACAGCGCCGCCTTGCCAACCACCGGCGAAGTGCTTAACCTTTGCGGCCTCTATAATTCCGTCAGATTCCCACACGGCCAGGACAATGAGATCGCTTCTAAAAAGCAGAGATTTTGGTTTCTGGTTAGGCAGAAATGGCCGAGAAACCGGAGTGTATATGCCAATACATGAGGATTTTGAGGCCATTTCTAACACCACCAGAAATCAAAAGATCAATTTTTAGAGGTGATCTCCATGGAACTACAAGACGCCCGCACCCAGATGATCGAACAACAAATCCGCGGCTGGGACGTGCTCGATCGCCGAATCCTCGACATGCTGGAGAGCCTGCCGCGCGAGCGCTTCGTGCCTGAGCAGTTCCGCGAGATGGCCTTCGCCGATGCCAATGTGCCGCTGGCCCATGGTCAGTTGATGATGACGCCCAAGCTGGAAGGCCGCATGTTGCAGGCGCTGAATCCGCAGCCGGGCGAAAAGGTGCTGGAGATCGGCACCGGCAGCGGCTTCGTGACTGCCTGCCTGTCGCGCCTGGGTGGTGACGTACTGAGTCTGGATATCTTTCCGGATTTCACCGATCAGGCCGGCGCCACACTCAAGAACCTCGGTATCAGGCGGGTGAAACTCGAGACCGAAGACGGCACCCAACTCAAGCTGGGCAAGAAGCGTTTCGATGTGATCGCGGTGACCGGTTCGCTGCCGATCTACGCCGAGAGCTATGCCGAACTGCTCAACGTCGGCGGCCGGCTGTTCGTGATCGTGGGCGAATCCCCGGTAATGGAAGCCCTGCTGATCACCCGGGTCAGCGAAGCCGGCTGGTCGCGCCAGAGCCTGTTCGAGACCGATCTGCCGGCATTGATCAACGCAGCAGCCCCCAGCAAGTTCACCTTCTGAGATGGGCGGCATCCCGCAACTGACCCCCGCCGAAGCCCGCGACCTGCTCGGCCAAAACGCCGATGCAGTGCTGCTGGATGTGCGCGAGGAATGGGAATACGCACAGGCGCACGTCGCAGGCTCGCGGCTCATCCCCATGGACGAGCTCCCGGATCGGCTCGAGGAATTGAACCCGGAGCACGCTTTGGTTGTCCTTTGTCACCACGGCAATCGCAGTCAGCAGGTTTCCATCTGGCTGCAATCGCGTGGCTATGACGTAAACAACGTGGCGGGCGGCATCGAGGCGTGGGCAGACACCGTGGACCCGGGGTTGCCCCGTTACTGATAGATATTGTCGGGTCTATATATCAAATCGATATATGCCGATATAAAATCACGCGCTGGCAGCAAAGGCTTGCATTGCCACTTTCAATGTTTTAGTGTTATATTTAACTAACACACCTGACGGAACAACAGGAGCCAAGGTGAATAACATCCGCAATCTCGTACTCGGGCTCGCCACAGCGGGCTTCCTGGCCGCCGCCCCGGCCCACAGCGCCGATCTCTGGGACGTCTATCAACTGGCGCTCAAGAACGACCCGACCTTCGCCCAGGCCGATGCCAACTACCAGGCCCAGGTCGAGAACAAGGCGATCGCGCGCGCCGGTTATCTGCCAAACCTGACCCTCAATGCCAGCCGGCAACGCAGCGAGTCAACTGGCGATCAGATCGGCGTCACCAATACCGGCATCGGTCTGCAGAATTTCCAGTCCACGACCTACAACACGAATTACAACGTGCAGCTCACCCAGCCGATCTTCAACTGGGCAGCCTGGAAGACCATGGATCAGGCCGACGCCAGCGTGGCGCAGGCAGAAGCTGATTTCCAGGCCGCGCAACAGGACCTGATCCTGCGCACCGCGACTGCATATTTCAATGTGTTGAATGCACGTGACACGCTGGCCGCCAACAACGCCAGCAAGAGTGCCCTGGCCAAGCAACTCGAACAGGCCAAGGAAAAATATCAGGTCGGCATGAGCGCGATCACGGACGTGCAGGAAGCCCAGGCCGCCTACGACCAGGCGGTAGCGAACGAGATCAGCGCACAGCAACAAGTCATCACCAATGAAGAGCAGTTGCGCGCCATCACCGGTGAACCGGTCGGCGACCTGCAGGAACCGGTCCCCGATATGCCGTTGCGCAGCCCGGATCCGGCCAACGCCAAACAGTGGGTGGAGCAGGCAGTCAAGCAGAATCCGACGTTGCTCGCAGCCCAGGCTGCTGCGCAAGTGGCCGCCGCCACGGTCGGTATCAAACAGGCGAATGATTATTATCCGACCCTTAATTTCGTGGCCCAGCGCAGCAAGAACAGCACGACCGGCAACAACGTCTTCGATCTGAGTGACACCAACGGTACGGTAGTCGGGCTGCAACTGAGCTTCCCGCTGTTCTCTGGTGGTGGCGCGACCGCACAGGTCACTCAGGCACAACGCCAGTACGATGCGGCCCAGGACCAGGTACGGCTGGTTACCCGGCAGACCGAACAGCAGGCGCGTACCGCATATCTTGGCGTGCTTACCGGCATCTCGCAGGTGCAGGCCTACAAGCAATCGGTGCAATCGAACCAGACTTCGATGCAGGCGACCGAGACCGGCATGCAGGTCGGTACCCGCACCATCGTTGACGTACTGACTGCGCGGCAAAATCTGCTCACCGCAGAGACCAGCTTTGCCAACAGTCGTTACAAATACCTGACCAGCCTCCTCCAGCTCAAGCAAGCAGCCGGCATCCTCTCGCCGGATGATGTGAAGAAGCTGAATGCCTTGATGCAGGTGACGGCGCCGAACCCGGACACGATGCCGCACGCCGACACACCGGCGGATGACACCGTATCGGCGCCGGCTGCGGCTGACAGCGCCGCTAACGGCGGCTGAACGTCGCGCGTATCCGCAAACTGAAAAAGGCCCGCAAGGGCCTTTTTCTTTGCTGACATTTCTTCAGCCAGATGAACATTCCGCTTTCAGCCCCTCTCCTTCCGGGAGAGAGGTTGGGGTGAGGGTGCGAAGAAACTTCAGCAATCGTTACCGCCGTAGACGCGTCGCCCTCACCCGCCCTTCGGGCACCCTCTCCCACAGGGAGAGGGAATTTCAAGGCGTCTCCAGACTAAATTTGCTTATTTCAGATACGACTCGATCAACGCCAGCGCGCGTTCCAGCGCGCCGCGATTCGCAGTCACCGCATCCAGTGCGACCTGCCCGATGCGGTCGCGCATGTTGTGATTGGCCAGCAACCAACTGCTAGCATCGGCCAGCGATTTCGCATCCTGGACCAGGGTCAGCACCCCGCTCTGCTTGAGCGCTTCGGCGCTCTCGCGCACATTCTCAAGTGACGGCCCCGACAACACCGGCTTGCCGAGTGCGGCCGGTTCCAGCAGATTGTGCCCGCCGACCGGCACCAGACTCCCGCCTACAAACGCGACGTCGCTGGCAGCATAGAACAGCGCCAGTTCACCGAGCGTGTCCACCAGCAGCACCTCGCCACTCCGCAACGGGGTCTCACCGGCACTGCGTCGGCGACACACGAACCCTACCTTCTTTATCAGCGCTGCCACTGCCTCAGCGCGTTCCGGATGGCGCGGCGCCAGCACCAGCACACTGCGCGGCTGGCTTTTGCAGACCTGTACGAAGGCCTGCAACACGATCTGTTCTTCGCCATCCCGGGTGCTGCCCGCAACCAATACGTCGAGATCGGAAAACAGCCGCTGGCGCAGCGCCTGGGCACGCGGCACCAGATCGTCCGCGAACCGGATGTCGAACTTGAGATTGCCGCCGACGCTGACCCGTTCCGGCGCGGCGCCGAGTTCACGAAAACGCTCCGCATCGCCGACGGATTGCGCAAATATGGCAGTAACTCGTTGCAACGCAGCACGCGTCAGCCGTCTCATTTTGAGGTAACGCCGCATCGAGCGTCCGGACAATCGTGCGCTCACCATCAATACCGGCACTTTGTAACGCGTGCAAGCTGCCAGCAGGTTTGGCCATATCTCGGTCTCGATGATGATGCCGACTGCCGGTTGCACGGAACGCATCCAGCGATTCACACACCACGGAAAATCGTAGGGCAGTTGCGCCACCATCACCCGGTCACCGAACAGTTCCTGCGCATGGGCACGACCCGCGCCACTGAAACTCGTCACCAACAGCGGACGATAGGGATATTTCTGATGCAGCGCTTTCACCAGCGGCGCGGCGGAGCGAATCTCGCCGACTGAGGCGCCATGGATCCAGATGGTCTCGCGCGGTTGCATGTATGGCCAACTGCCAAACCGATCGCCGATCCGATCAATTCGGCCAGTCTGCCGCCAAGTGCGTATCGCCAGCCACGGCAACGCCACCGGCATCAGCAGTAACAGGATGAAGGAATAGATGAAGCGCACGGAGTTCCGGATCAGGTCCGACGGATCTTTTCGATGGTCGCGGTCGTCGAGATGCCGTCCACGAATTGCAGGATGCGGACTTCACCACCATTCTTCGTGACGCAGTCGTAACCGGCGACTTGCTGCGGCTGATAATCGCCGCCTTTCACCAGCACATCGGGTAACACCTTGCAGATCAAACGTTCCGGAGTGTCTTCGGAGAACGGCACTACCCAATCTACCGATGACAATGCATCCAGCACTGTCATGCGATCGGCGAGCGCGTTGACCGGACGCTGCGGACCTTTCAGGCGTCGCACCGATGCGTCGTCGTTGACGGCGACGATCAGACGGTTACCGAGTTTGCGGGCTTCGTTGAGATACGCGACATGTCCCGCGTGCAGGATATCGAACACACCGTTGGTCATGATGATGCGTTCACCCTGGCTGCGCGCGTGCGCGACCGCATCCAGGATCGTGGCTTCCGTCATCACGCCATTGCCGCTGCGGCTGTGCGTTGCAAGACGCAGCTCGGCCGGCGTGACACTGGCGGAACCGAGTTTCGCGACCACCAGGCCGGCGCCGAGATTGGCGAGCGCGGCGGCCTCGGCAAATGACAGTTTGGCACCGAGTCCCGCAGCGAACAGCGCGATCACGGTATCGCCGGCGCCGGTGACGTCGGAGACTTCCAGCGCCAGAGTCGGCAGATGCACCGGTGGCTTGCCGGCTTCCAGCAAGGTCATGCCGTGCTCGCTGCGCGTGATCAACAGGGATTGCAGATTGAGTTCGTCGCGCAGCGCTTCGCCCTTGCGCACGATGGCAGCTTCATCGGCGCATTCACCTACCACCGCTTCGAGTTCGGCGAGGTTCGGTGTGATGCAGGTCGCGCCCTGGTATTTCGTGAAGTCACGTCCTTTCGGATCGACCAACACCGGTTTGCCGGCAGCACGCGCCGCAACGATCAATTCCTGTACCGCAGCAAGACTGCCCTTGCCGTAATCCGAGAGGATCACGACGTCGGTATTCGCGAGTTCGTCCTTGAAACCGGGCAACAGCGGTGCGCGCTCGAAACTGCCGAAGCTTTCCTCGAAATCCAGCCGGATCAATTGTTGATGGCGCGACAACACACGCAGTTTGGTGATGGTGGCAGAGCCCTTGAGCCGGGTGAAGCGGCAACGCACGCCATGTGCCTGCATCGCTGCAATGAGCGTATCGGCGATAGTATCGTCGCCGGTGATGCCGAGCACCGTGCTTTGCGCACCCAGGTTCGCCAGGTTGACCGCGACGTTGCCCGCGCCGCCGGGACGTTCCTCGCTGTTGCGCACGTGCACCACCGGCACCGGCGCTTCGGGTGAGATGCGCCCGGTGGCACCGAACCAGTAACGGTCCAGCATCACGTCGCCGGCGACCAGCACGCGCACGCTATCGAACTGAGGAATGCGGATATCCATGGCTGTCCCGGTCAGGCCCCGTGAAACCGGGCCGCATCATAACATGCAGCGGAATATGGCCGGATACCTGTACCGGACCCATGCACGCCGCTAAACTGGCGCCCATGCAGACACCGCCATTTCCCGCATGAAAGCCAGATTCCTCAAACCCCGTTACTGGGGCATCTGGCTGTTGCTGGGTTTCGTCCGGCTGGTGGTCCAGTTGCCGTATGCGGTGCAACTCGCTATCGGCCGCGGCCTCGGACGCATCCTGCACGCCGTCTCCCCGCGGCGCTGGCGCATCACCCTGGTCAATCTCGAAAAATGCTTTCCGGAACTGGACACCGGGGCCCGGACACGGCTCGCCAAGGCACATTTCGATTCGCTCGGCATCGCGTTTCTGGAATTCGGCATGTGCTGGTGGGCAAGCGAGAAGAAGCTGCGCACGCTCGGCCAGATCGAAGGTCTGGAACATCTGCAGGCCGCGCGCGCCAAAGGGCACGGCGTGATCCTGTTGAGCGCCCATTTCACCACGCTCGAAGTCACCGGCCGGCTGCTGGGCCTGCATACCGACCTGCACCTGATGTACCGCAAGATCGACAATCCCCTGATCGAGGAAGTGATGCGCGCCAGTCGCGAACGTCTGTTCGAACGCGCTATCCCACGCGAAGACGTGCGCGGGATGCTGAAGAGTCTCAAATCCGGCAAGCCGGTCTGGTATGCGACCGATCAGGGCTATCGCGGCAAGCACAGCGAGATGGTGCCGTTCTTCGGCATCCCGGCCCCGACCAACGTCGCGCTCTCGCGCCTGGCGCGCACCGCAGGGGCTCCGGTAGTGCCGTTCTTCGCCATGCGGTTACCGGGCACGCAAGGCTACAAACTCATGATCGAACCCGAACTGGAAAATTTCCCCACCGACGATCCCGCCGCCGACGCGTTACGGCTCAATCAACGGCTCGAACAACGTATCCGGCTCGCGCCGGAACAGTATCTATGGAGTCACGACCGGTTCAAGGTCGTGCCGCGGGATTAGTTACAACGTGCCGCCAGTTTGAGACAGCATCAGAACGTCAACACTCCCACCTGATACGCATCGACAGAGATGACGCAACGATCGTTCCCGGCGTCTTCGATCGAACAGACACCGATCACGATATGGTGTTCATAATCGCCTGAGATATGAATATCTTTGTGGTGGACCGGGTCCATCTCACCGCTTGCGACCTGCACACCATTCACATACAGCGTGATCGTGTCGGAGATGGGACCGCTGTTCGATTTCCCGCTGATCGACCACGTCTCACCTTTCGCCGAGGGTGGATTAATCGATAGCGCAGGTGTTTGGGTGACCGTGGCACAGCCACAGGTAATAATCGAAAACGCAACTACGGCTATAAATCTGTTCATCGATGCCCCCACTCTGATTTATAAAAATCCATCATCATCCGATACTTTAAACCATCAGGACCGCCCCACCTATCGCGAGGAGATCCGTGCTCTTACTTCGATGAAGTGTGCTGATATCCACTCAATAGACTATTCCACGCCGTACTCTCGATCACGCTCTGGGCGATGAACTTGCGCAGCGAGCGCAGCAATCTGCCGAGATTGGCTTCCTGCCACAACACCCCCGGCGCGCGGCGCTCGCCACGATCGAAATCCAGCAGATACACCTTGGCCCGGCTGTCGAGCAGGATGTTGTGCGCATTAAGATCGGCGTGATAGACGCCGGCATCGTGGAACCGCCGGATGCAGGTGCCGATGGCGCGCCAGGGCAGCGATTCGATGCTGGATTCCCCGAGCGCGGTGGCAAGCGAGCGGGTAGCCGGGATCAACCGCGTGATGAGATCGCCGCGATACCAGAGTCCGTGCCGGACAACGTGTGCCGCGACCGGCTGCGGTACCGGAAACCCTTCTTTATAT
>DASSKW010000054.1:0-9198 GCA_035690065.1 Gammaproteobacteria bacterium | reverse complement strand
ATGCGCCTCTCAAAATTGTCCGGGAATGTAGCCCGCATGTAACGAAGCGCCAGCCAACTTGTCAATTTTATTTTTTCATCGTGGCTCAGCGAAACATCTCTGGAAGGCGGTAGTTCTTGTAGCAGTTCTCTTGAGATACGGCAGGTAGCCGCCTGTTTTAGTTCAATATGCCCGGTTCTGCCATCGGAATATTGAACAGGTAAATGGAGCTTACGTGTGCTCCTGCAATTTTCACACCCAGGGTCCGGATTACCTATTAATCTGGTGGCAACTATTAATTCAACGTAGGGCTCAGCTCTTATACTGGGATGGACTAAATCACACGTGTGCGTAATCACTAACGCCAAACTACCCTCTGGAATCTCCGCGCCAATTAGCTCAGCCAATCTCCCATTGTTTGCCTCACTAAAAAACGAGCCTTGCAGCCAACCAAGCGCACGAATTTCGTCGTGAATAGGCATAATCCGCTTCTATTCACTCTTCGTCTATCCACGATGGAGATATATGCCGTTTTGTTGCAGCAGCTATTTCCTTGGGCATCGGTTGAAATCCAGCTTCTTTCATCTTCCTTGCAATCGACCGATCTTGTTTAGCCTTCTTAGACAAATTCACCTTATGCGCCAAGACCTTTAGATCGCTTCGTATCCCGTCAATGTCCAAATTCTCAGATGACAATTTTTCAAATAAAGCATGTCCATCTTCAAACAAAATATGGATTTGGCCTCCTAATTTATATTTAGTTAGCTCATCCCAATATAATGAAAGATTATAAAATTGCGAAATACGGGCTTGATTACTTCTACGTGGCTCGGTTCCATTTAACCATTCATATATTGCAGGCCTACCAACCAATAAAATTCCAGCCATATCAGACAAGGTTATGCCGAGACTATTCTTGATGGCCAACAACTGATCACGGGCTCGTAATATTTTTCTGCGTTCCGGTCGCCTAGCTAAAATTGGATATTGCAGAATAGAACGACTCCCAGTTGAACCCGCGCGCTCTATAGATGTAATAGCACCGCCACTACCAACAACTAGCAAAGCCAATGCCCCCGAGACCACTGCCTTATTGAAAAAAGCTAGATAATTTTCCGATGAAGATTGTTCGTAAAAAATTCTAGTGACATCTAAAGCGTCTTGCATTTTTGGCGCAGTGTTGTCCTTGCTGTCCATATTGGAGGAGGTCTTTGAAAATGTATTTCTTGAATTAGCCGTGTTTTCCATGAATTACTTCCAGCGCAAATACGCTTTTTCTGTAATTGTTGCCCAGAATATCTCTGATATCGCGACATGCATTGAATCTATTCGTTTACTGATGCTTTCAATATCGAAATCAATTGGTGTTCCCGGAACATAAAAATGATCAGTATCAATTAACGCAGTAAATCTATCTTTAGGTATCTTGCGATTAATGGTTAAATTACATGGGTTTAAATCTATTGGAAGATGTGCGCCTTCATTATTTATTACTAGCTTAGCTACCAGTTCTCCATCGGGAGTTCTCCCATGAGTCTGCGTAAATGAATACGACAAATTTAAATTTTTAACCTTGTTGAAAGGGAATCCCATCATCGATGAGTCGATATACTCATCGAGTAATTCGCCATCATTGGGCACAACTGAATCTATATAACGAACACCGATTCGCTCAACTAGGGAAATATTTGCAATTTCGCCTATTACACTCAATGTCTCAATGGCATTATCGAGAAATTCATCGAACGTTGTATACGCAGTTGTATGGAATAGAAATGACCCTGTCTGAAGCACAACTCCCGCAATATTGTCCTTTGTCGCAAATTCCCATCGAGGATCAGAAGACACAACTTCAGATTTTCCGTCCGGGCTGATTCGGAACGATTGGAGCTGCCCATGCTGATATCGTGGATATTTCGAGCGAAGCCTATCTTGGATTGCTGAGATATGGCTCTGTATTGCAAGAATCGGAGAAAATCGGACATGAATTAGGCTATAGATAACAGGAGCCTGAGACAGCTTGCCTCTGCTCATTACCATGGTGTCCATCCTAAATATTATTTGGAGAAAGCAAAACCTTACACAAAAGCATACACCCATTGGGTTGGGATGGATACCTACCCGAATATTCAGTTGAGGCAGCTCAGATTGGTCTACAAAATCGTCTACACAGCGACCGGCTTCCTTTACCTGTCGCGTGTAAGTCATTGATAAATATGGTGCCGGCGGAGAGAATCGAACTCCCGACCCACTGATTACAAATCAGTTGCTCTACCAACTGAGCTACGCCGGCATATCTGACACGCACGCTACGCCGTCCCTGGCGATACGAAATCGCAGTTTTGAACCCCAGCCCGAACGTCGTGTTCGGGCGCTCGTCCGGATCGAAATGCCGCCGGCATTTCGATCAAACCACCGGACTCACCCAACTGAGCTGCGCCGGCTTGACTGGACATTGTTTTCCCCCTTAATTCCCTGGGTGAAACAACTAGTGATCTTTGAGGACCGGGTCTGTTTTTAGGCATCTGCCCGGACGGGGAATTGTATCAGGGCTTAACTGTCTGAGGTCAGGGCTTGTCGCCACCCGGACAGGCATTATCCGTGCGCTTGATGCTGGCATCGCCTTCAGCGAGGTCGGAGAAGACACTGGCGGCGGGCAACTGGGCGGCGCTGCCCTGGGCGTCGAGCCAGTAGTTCGGGGTGTCGCGGAAGCGGTCCGCGAGGACCGGGTGATAACCGAGTTTGCGGAGCTGCTTGCGGCGTTCGACGGCACCGCTGCGCTGGCTGTAAACGCCGAGCGAGATGGCGTTGCGGTTGGCTTCGTCGGCAACGATATAGACATCCTTGATGCCGCGCTTCTTGAGAAGGTTTTCGGCGGCTTCCGCTTCCTTGCGGGAACGGAACGACGGCAGATAGACCCAGTAACCGAGCCTGACTTTGCCGGGTACCAGGCGGGTGCTGACCTGTGCGCCGGCTTTCTGCAGCCGCGCTTCGCCGCTCTTGGCAGCGTCGTCACCGGGGAACGGCCCGTAACTCGCGCAGACCAGCGGCGCGGCTGCCGCCGGTGCGCTGGCGCTGCCAGCGGCTGGCACGATGGGCGCCGGGGCTGGCGCGGCGGCCTGAATCTGGGCGGCGGCATCGGATTGCGTGAGCGCGGTGCGTTGTTGCGGCGTGAGTTCGGAGAGCAGTTGCAAGGGTTTGGCGGCCGGCATCGGTTCCGGTGCGTATTGCGCCTGCGGGTTGCTGCTCGAACCGCTCAACAGGAAATACGCGACCACGTTGGCGAGCAACAGGATTAAAAACAGGATGCGCATCATGTTTGCTGCTCAGCCATGACCGCTAATCCCTCCAGGACTAAATTCGGCACCAGTCTATAACCTTCCTGCAAACACGGCAGCACGCGCGCCGCATCGCCACCGGTGAGCAGGCAGGTGGTGGAACTGCCAAGTTTTGCAGTCATACGTGCACTGACGCGCTCGATCAATCCCACTGCCGCGTTCAACGCGCCGCCCGCGACCGCCGCATGCGTGTCATGCGCGAAGATGACGGTCGCGCCGTCGCCTGCGTCCTCTTCTATCTCGGCGCCGGTGCCGGCCAGTGCATGACGCATGGCGTTGATGCCTGGTGCGATCAGGCCGCCCAGATGTTTGCCTTCACGGGTGATGGCATCGAGGGTGATCGCAGTGCCACAATCGATCACGCATGCCGGCGCGTCGTGACGGTTGAACGCACCGATCAGCGCCATCCAGCGATCCACGCCGAGCCGTGCCGGATCGCGATAGCCGCTGCTGACGCCGGCGGCCTGCGCGCTCGACACCATATAGGACGGTGTGAGCTGGAAGCGCTCGGCGCAGACATGGTTGAGCGCGTGATTCGCCATCGGTCCTGCCACGTTGGAGACGACGATAGCGGAAGGTCCGGGCGCGTCGCGCCATGCTTGTGCGAACACTTCTTCCAGTTTGTGTCCGTGATGCGGGGTGACGCCGAAGTCGCCAAGCTGCGTGCCGTCCAGCCAGCCCCATTTGATGCGCGAATTGCCTATGTCCACCAGCAGTTTCATTTTTACACGATGCCTTCAAGAAGCAGAGATTCTGGTTTCCGGCAGGCGGAAATGGTCGAGAAACCGGAGTGTACACGCCAGTGCATGAGGCTTTCGAGGCCATTTCCAACACCACCAGAAAGCAAAAGATCAATTATTAAAGGCATCGTGGAGTCTCAGGCTGATGTCACCGGAAACGAATCGCCTGGTCCCGTCACCGCTGCGCAGCAGCAGTGCGCCGTCCTGATCCACGCCAAGCGCGGTGCCGGTGATGCGGCGCTCGTGCTGCTGCAACACCACTTCACGTCCGGCGATCCGATCCAGTGCGCGCCAGTCGTCTCCGAACGCGGCGAAACCCTGTGCGCTGAACACATCCAGCGCCGTGAACAGTTCATCCAGCAAGGCGGCGACGAGCGCGTTGCGGCTGGGTGCGACGCCGCCCATCAACGTGGCGAGGTCGGTCCAGGCCTGATCGATGTTTTCGGACGCGGCTTCAGGCATCTGCACATTGAGCCCGATGCCGATCACCGCCCGCAAGCGGTTCGGCGATTCGCCCTGCACGTCCACCAGGATGCCGCCGAGTTTGCAGTCGCCCGCGATCAGGTCGTTGGGCCATTTCACAGCGGCACCGGTGATGCCGAGCTGTTGCAATGCACGCACTGCCGCGATGGCGGCGACCATGCCGAGCGCGGTGAAGCCGGGCGGCAGTTCATCGAACTGCCAGGCGAACGATAGATACAGGTTGGCGCCGAACGGCGAGACCCAATGCCGGCCGCGACGGCCGCGCCCGGCAGTCTGCGCTTCGGCCAGGCAGGCGGCCGGAGCAAGTTCGGTGCGCACGCCGAGCCAGTCATTGGTGGAATCGACACTGTGCAATATTTCGAGTGTCTGCAGACGCAGACGGTGTTGCGCCGACAGCGCAGCGCGGATCTTTTCTGCATCCAGCAGTTCGAGCGGCGCGGCGAGCCGGTAGCCTTTGCCGGGGACACGGAACACTTCGAGCTGGAATTCGGCGAGTTGCTGCACGTGTTTCCACACCGCGCTGCGGCTCACGCCCAGGAGTTGCGCGAGTTGTTCGCCGGAATGGAAATGCCCATCCGCGAGTGTGCGCAGGATGGCGCCGGTACTGTCGTGATTAACCGCCATGCCGGTTCACGCTTTGCGGCGCAACAGCATGGCGCGTTTGAAGCGGCTCTCGGTGCCGGCACGCATGCGCACGACGTTGCCGCGATGCGTATAGAGGATGAACAGCGCCATCGGCAGCGCGAACCAGAACACGCTGGCGTGGAATCCAGAGGTGCACAGCACGTACACCGGCGCGACCCAGACGGCGAGGATAGACGCGAGCCCGACATAGCCGCTCAGCATCAGGCTCAGCGCCCAGACGATGACGGCGGCGAGCAGCGCGAACGGCGACAGCACGGCGAGCACGCCGACGTAAGTGGCCATGCCTTTGCCGCCACGAAAGCCGAAGAACACCGGATAGACATGACCGACGATCACGGCGATGCCGCACAGCGCGCTGATCCAGCCCAGGCTCATGCCGCCCTGAGTGGCCGCATGCAGGAACGGGATCGGGAACCACGGCACTACCAACACCGCCAGAACGCCCTTGCCGATGTCGATCAGCATGACCCAGAGCGCAAACAGCTTGCCCTGGGTGCGCAGCGCATTGGTGCCACCGGCGTTGCCGCTGCCCTGGGTGCGGATGTCCACACCGCCGCGCAGTTTGCCGACGATCAGGCCGCCCATCAGCGAGCCGAGCAGGTAAGCGACCAGAATCCGGATCCCGATTGCCAGCATCGTTGCCATCCGCAGTTGCAGGGGCGCCCATTGTACAGAGGCGACGGGAAATGCTCGCGGACCTGGGCAGCAGGCGGGGGGTCGGGTTGTATCGCGACATCATTTATGTTACTTTGTATTCAAACTATTTGAACCCAAAGCAAGAGGTGACTATGGCAACGGTCATGGCCGCTGGTCAATTCGACGAGGCAATCCTGACTTCCCTGAGACGCATCATGCGCGCGGTAGATCTCTACAGCCGCCAACTCGCGAGCCGTCACCATCTGACGGGGCCGCAGCTGGTGTGCCTGCGCCTGCTACGTACCCATGGCGTGATGACCTCGGGTCATCTGGCCCAGGGCGCCACGCTCAGCGCCGGCACCGTCACCGGGATCCTCGACCGGCTGGAACAACGTGGCTATATCCGTCGCGAACGCCCCGCCACCGACAAGCGCCAGATAAATGTGAGCCTGACCGATGCCGGCCGCGAGGCCATCAGCCAGGCACCGCTGCCTCTGCAGGAACGGTTCCAGCAGCGCCTCGCCATGCTGCCCGCCACCCGCCAGCAGGAGATTCTTTATGTACTGGATTCGGTGGTGAACATGATGGAAGCCGAAGCCGTGGACGCGGCGCCGCTGCTGACCAGCGGTCCGGCCACCGCCGAATCCGAAGAAGTCGCTGCCTTCCTCAGCGACGACGCCCCTTCTCCTCGACCCTGACCCCCAAGGTTACGTGACCGTGTTCACTGCTCCACACCACGCCCCCGCCGCCCAGACTCGCGACGCCGAAGCGTGGAGCCGGGGCTGTTCGCGGTCTCCACCCTGATCGTCCAACAAAGCAGACAGGCAACGCATCCGTTCCGGCGCAAGCCGGGCTTTTCATTTGAATCATTCGCTGACCTTAAACACCGGACCAAAAGCTGGGTAAACACATCATGAAGACGATTGTTCAAAAATATGGCGGTTCATCGGTTGCCACGGACGACAAACTGCGCCATGTCGCCGAGCGACTGCTGGCCTTGCATCGCGCCGGGCACGGCGTCGTCACCGTGGTCTCGGCCATGGGCGACACCACCAATCATCTGCTCGATCTGGCACAGGGACTCAACGACAACCCGCCGGGCCGCGAGCTGGATCTGCTGCTGTCTTCCGGCGAACGCATCTCGAGTTCGCTGCTGGCGATGGCGATCCGCGCCCAGGGCGTGCCCGCGGTCGCGCTCACCGGCGCGCAAGCCGGTATCCACACCAGCGACCGACATCTGAACGCTCGCATCATGGAGGTGGACCCGGTCCGCGTGCGCCAGGAGCTGGCAGTCGGGCGCATCGTGGTGGTTGCCGGATTCCAGGGCATCGATCCCAGCGGCGAGATCACGACCCTGGGACGCGGCGGTTCCGACACCACCGCGGTGGCGCTGGCCGCGGCGCTGGAGGCCGACAGCTGCGACATCTGTTCCGACGTGGACGGCATCTACAGCGCCGACCCGCGCATGGTGGATGGCGCGTTGCGTCTGCCGTCGCTGCATTACGACGAGATGGAAGCGCTGGCGCGCCACGGCGCCAAAGTGCTGGATCTGCGTGCGGTCGCGTATGCGAAGAAGCACGGCGTCACCATCCACGCGCGTTCCTCGTCGCACGAGAACAAGGGCACGCTGGTGTCCGGCGAGCGCCGCAAGCAATCGCAGGTGATCGGCGTCGCCAGTCTCACCAAACTCATCAAGCTGGAGCTCGCGCAAGCGGATCCGCAACTCGCTCGCGCCGCGGTGGAGATGTGTGGCGCAGAGAACGTGTACTTCGACACCACCGCCAAAGGTGGGCTGGACATCCTGATCTCGACCTTGAACATGCCGGAGCATGAACATGTCTGCAGGCAACTGTCGAAACGTTTCGACGGCAGACTGAAACTGGCGCACGACGTCGGTTCGGTCTCCATCGTCGGCAGCGGCGTCGGCCGTTCCGACGAATCTGCGACGCATCTGCGTTCGACGCTGGACAGCAAGACCAATGCCTTGCAGAGCATGTTCAGCACGGCGGACACGCGCACCTGCATCGTGGATGAAAAAGTGATCCCCGAAGCGGTACGTGCGCTGCACCGGCGCTTCGTCGAGCGCCAACCAAAGATGGCGGCAGCATGAACCGCGCAGCTGCCATGCCGGCGCGCACAGCGCCACTGATCCGGATGCCGACCCGCGAAGATGGCGCATCGATCTGGCAACTGATCGGCGCAACCGGCGGTCTGGAACAGAACTCTGCCTACGCGTATCTGTTGTTGTGTACGCATTTCCGCGACACCTGCGTGGTGGTGGAACACGACGGCGAACTCGTCGGCTGTGTGCTCGCGTATCGCCCGCCGCAGGAGCCGGATAGCGTGTTCGTATGGCAAGTCGGCGTGGCCCCGGCTGCCCGCGGTCGGGGGCTTGCCAGAGACATGCTCGATGCAGTGCTCAAACTGCCGGCCTGCAGCGAGGTGCGTTACCTCACCGCCAGCGTCGCGGCCGACAACCGCGCCTCGCGCGCACTGTTTGCCGGTTTCGCACGCCGTCATGGCGTGCCGCTGACAGAACAGGAGTTCCTGCCGGCAGATTGTTTCCCGAAAACCCACGCCGCCGAGCCGCTGCTGAAGATCGGCCCGCTGCATTCACTATAAAGAGACGAGGGACAGACATCATGAACCCGATCGAACGTTATGAATCCGAAGTACGCGGCTACTGCCGTAATTTTCCCGTCATGTTCGACCGCGCGCAGGGCGCCTGGTTGTACGACGAGGACGGCAAGGCGGCATATCTGGATTTCTTCGCCGGTGCCGGCGCGCTCAACTACGGGCACAACCCGGCGCCGCTCAAGAACGCGCTGCTCGCGTATCTCGCACGCGACGGTATCACCCACAGTCTGGACATGTTCAGCGCCGCCAAACGCGATTTCCTGGAGCGCTTCCAGCGCGTGATCCTGGCGCCGCGCGCGCTCGACTACAAAGTGCAGTTCACCGGCCCGACCGGCACCAACGCGGTGGAAGCTGCGCTCAAGCTGGCGCGCAAGGTCACCGGCCGCGAACGCATCATCAGTTTCACCAACGGTTTCCACGGCATGACGCTGGGCTCGCTGGCGGTGACCGGCAACGGTTTCAAACGCCGTGGCGCGGGTGTTGCCTTGCACGATGCCATGCCGATGCCGTTCGACGGTTACATGGGCGAGGACGTGGACACGCTCGCCTTTCTGGAGACGATGCTGACCGATGACGGCAGTGGCATGGACAAACCCGCGGCGGTGATCCTCGAGACCGTGCAAGCCGAAGGCGGCGTGAATGTCGCACACTTCGACTGGCTGAAGCGCCTGTCAGCGATGCTGCGCCGGCACGGCGTGCTGCTGATCGTGGACGATATCCAGGTCGGTTGCGGCCGTACC
>DASSKW010000053.1:0-17846 GCA_035690065.1 Gammaproteobacteria bacterium | reverse complement strand
TCAGTCACGGCCAGCAACATCGGCAGTTGCTGTGGCGCAATCCACCTGGCGAAAGTCACCGGCGCTGGGATAACCATCACGCTCAATGAAAGCGGATCCAATGCATCCAATATCAGTGTCGGTTCGCTGACTGCCCTCGGTCCCAGTTATATCGCTGTGTATATGAATAATGGTTCTGCTAGCGGTACCGGCAAGCTGATAGTTAATGGTTCCATCAAGGCCAACAATGGGGGCGGCGTTGAGCTGACCAACATCGGTGGGAACAGCATCGACGTTACCGGCGGTATCAGTGCTGCCGGCATTGTCGCGGTAACACAGAACAATAACGTCGCCAACACCATTAATATTGGCGGCAACATCAAAGGTTCTCATCTACAGATGACCGCCTATGGCTCGGGGTCAATAAATATTCATGTCGGCAATGTCGTGGCAGGATCGAATGTAACGATCACGGGTGATAACTATGGGAGCGGCAGCGCGAATATAACCGTCGGCAACGTAAGCGGTACCGAGGTGATAATCGCCGCGAATGCGGCGAGTAATCAGAATGCTGTCATCCACACCGGGGCGCTGAATGCCATGAATGCTGTGGCACGTGGATTGGTTTCGGTTTCAGCCTCGGGCAAGAACACCACCATCACAACCGGCGCGATCTCCGCACAAGGCGTACTGACACCGTTCGCCGGCGGGGATCCAAGCACTGAAAATCCGTTCTTCCGCGATGCGGCGAATGTAACGCTTGCGACCACCGGGACCGGAAACAATGCGATCACCGTCAACGGCGGGATTACCCTCAAGGGTGCTGGTGGTCATTTCCATTATTCAGGCTCGTACGGCAACATCTATACCGCATCGGGTAGCACCGGTCAGGCAGTGCTGGCTATCAAGAACCTCAACACAGGTAATACCACGGTAAAGGTGGCCGGTGCGATCAACGCGACCGGGGTGGGGTATGCCGGAGTGGACATCAGTGCGTCCAAGGTCACGCTGGGCGGCGCCGTCAACCTGACCGCTACTGCCGGCAAGATGAAGCAGAGCGGCACACTGTCTTATAGCTCACCACAGAATATCGTTTACTCGGAGAGCGGCACAAAACTGGGCAGGGCCGAGCTGCTTATCCATGATGACAGCGGTGCAAGTCTGGGCGGCGCCGTGACGATCAAAGGTCCTTCGGCACAGCTGATCGTCGAGGGTGACGGTGGAATCACGACCCGTGGTATATCGCTCACGGCAAGCGGCGAGAAATTCCAGCATAAGGCGACCGGTATCGATTCCTATAGCCACACGGTCAACTATTCATCCACCGAGAGCGCGGGTACGGCGGCCGTACTTTTGCTGGCCGGTTCCGGCAACATCGCGAAGGACGTGAAAGTCCAGGGCAATATCACCGTCACCGGTATCGGCAAGGCGGTGGTGGGTATCGAGGGCAATACCATCACGACGCAATCGCTCACTGTGACGCAGGCAGCGGGTAAATATTCCCGTACCGGGAAGCTTCCGTCTGGAGTCTTTTCATCGAGTGGCGGTGGGCCCAACCAATTGGTGCTGAGCTCAAATGATCAGAGTTTTGGCGGCATGAGTGATCGCGACGACTTGTTCGGCTTCAAACAGGGTACGTTGAACGGCGGTATCGGGGGAGTGCGGTTGCAGGGCGTGTCGAGTTCGAGCTACTGCAGCTGTGAAACTCCAGCAACTTCGATCACGGTCGGCGGTAGCATTACCGTATCCGCCGTGGGTCAAGGCGACGTCACCATTGCCGGGAAGACGGTCAATATCACGGGTGGAATCACCGGTACCGCTACGCGTGCTACTGCCAACGGTAGCGGCATGCATTCTTCCAATTCCGGTGCTTTTAATTATTCCATCAAACATACCGCCAACGGTTCCGGTGGCCGGATGCTTGTCGATATCCGCGGCTCACAGGCTTCGGGCCAGAGTTCGAGCTCGCATTACAACGGCGATAATAATTACACGGGTACCGCTACTATCGGCGGCGCGATCAGCCTGACTGGTCCGACTGCCAGTGTTCAGATCAAGAGCGGCACTATCAAGACCGGCAACATTTCCGTGGACGGTACCGGTGAAAATATCTCGGTCACTGACGTGTATACGCCGTCGGAGGGGAATGCATTCACACTCAAGCGTTCCGGCGTCATCGACTGGACCGGAATCGAACTGTCAGGCAAGGCGGGTACTGGTAAAGTCACTACCGGTAATCTGTTGGCAGAAGGCCCGCTGTTTGTCGCGATCCATATCAGTGCCGGTACGGTGACGGTCGGTAATCTGGGTGTAATCGCATCGAGCGGCAATGTGACACTGCTCGATACGCGCATCTCCACGACGCCATTGACCTTCACCGCAGGTGATGCGGGTGTTGCGATCAGTACCATCAGCAGTGCCGGATCGACATCGGTATTCGGCGCAGCTACCGTCAACGGGAATATCAATGTCGAAGCCACGCGTGATGCACATCTGCTCACGAACGCGGCAGTGAGCGGATACGTGCTGGTCACCGCTGGCGGTAATATCGATGACCCGTTGCCGGCCAATTTGCTGCGCTTTATTAATCATGATCCCCACAGTACTGGTGATTCCTCAAGCAACGCCCCGACACTCAATTTAAGCGCATCGGCACTCGCGTTGCTCGCCGGCGGCAATATCACCCTCAACGATGCGGTGCTCAAGGTAGGTACGGGCAGCGTGCCGGGAGTCGTGGGTGATTCGACCGGTATCGCGTTACTGGCGACCCAGGGACTGGTATCGCCAGGTACGCCTCCCAATGCGACATTTGTTGCTGGCGGCAAGCTCGGGCTTGGCAAGTTCACCCTGACGGGTGATTACCTGTATATGGAAGCTTCAAGCTACAACCTGACCGGACCGATCAGTGTGCCGGCCAGCACAGTGGTGCAGTTTGCGCCGGTGTCGCTGCCCGGCAGTATCGGTGTCGAACCGGGCACGAGCACTTCGTCACAGCTCAATCTGAGCGGCACACTGTTGAATCTGTTCCCGGGGACGACATTCCTGATAGGCGGGACCGGGACAACGGGCGATATGACGATAGGCAGCCAGGGCAAGATCACGCTTGGTGGTGGTAGCAATTTCCTGGTAGAGACAGCAGGTAATGTCACCGGATTGGAGAACATCCTGACCACCGGATTGGTCGGTAATCTGTTTGAACTGGTGAACTTCCAGGTGCCGACCGCAAGCGAGATACAGAACACGAGTGGTACCAGTGACGGCAACAGTGACCAGAAGAAAAAGAAAACCACGAATACAGGTGATAACGAAAGCGGTGGCGGTGGCGGAAGTGTCGAGCAGGATGACGATACTTCCGGCGTTTGTCGTGGTTAAGGGGAGAGCATGATGAATATGTCCAGATTAAAGTTCTTTTCGCTGATCACGCTCGGTATCGTGTTCATGTTCGGCAGTGCCGGGTTGTTGGCGGATACACCTACGCCAGTCGGTACCGTGACCCTGGTCACGGGTCACGCCACTGCGGCTACTTCCGCCGGACAGATCCGGGATCTGTTCCATGGCGGCAAGGTGTATGCAGGCGAGACCCTGATCACGTCGAACTCCAGTTACATGAACGTGGAATTCAGTGACGGCGGCCGCGTGTTGCTGCGTCCCGAGAGCCGTTTCGTGATCGAACGCTATCAATACAACAGCGCCGCTGCGAATGCACCGGCTGCAACCAGCAATACCCAGACCGAACATGAGAGCGCTTTCTTCCGGTTGCTCAAGGGCGGATTCCGGGCAGTCAGTGGCTTGATCGGCCATGTCCGGCGGCAGGATTATTCGGTACAGACGCCGGTCGCGACCATCGGTATCCGCGGCACCGATTACGAAGTCCGTTATTGCGCGGGCGATTGCGGCGATATCCAGCCCACACCAGGCGATGGCCTCTATACAGGGGTGGAATCCGGCGGCATCGTGGTCACCAACCAGAGTGGTCAGATACTGCTCAGCCAGGGCCAATACAGCCTGGTTCCAGCGGGTGGCGGTCTGCCGGTTCCCCTGCCGATACGTCCGAGCGCCCTGGGCAAGAAACCGCTGCCGGATCCGCGTACCTGTAATTAAGCGACTTGGGCACCGGTCCCGGCTATTTAGCGGGGCTGTGCGTTGACGTGTCCGGAATCAACGGGTACTTTACGGCCTGCCTTGTGGAGCGCCGCAGCCCACGGGGCCGGGCTCGCCAAGCCTATCCAGCAACCAAATTTCAGCCTATTTCAAGCGAGACGCGCCATGAGGATCGTGTTACTCGGAGCGCCCGGTTCCGGCAAGGGAACCCAGGCCAAGCTTCTGGTAGAGAAATACCACATCCCGCATATCTCCACCGGAGACCTGCTGCGGGCGGCATTGTCCAAGGGCACCCCGCTCGGACTACAGGCCAAGGCCGCCATGGACGCCGGGCAACTGGTCACCGACGACATCGTGCTCGGCATCATCCGCGAGCGCCTGCGCTCCAACGACGCCCGCAAGGGCTTCATCCTCGACGGCTTCCCGCGCAATATCGCCCAGGCTCAGGCCCTGGATGCCATGTTGATGAGCCTCAACCAGCCGCTGGATTGCGCAGTACTCATGGACGTGGATTTCGACGTGCTGATGCAGCGCCTCACCGGCCGCCGTACCTGCGAGAATTGCGGAGCGGCTTACAACATCTACACCAATCCCCCGCGCTTCGATGAACAGTGCGATCGCTGTGGTGCGACGCTGCATCACCGTGCCGACGACAACGAAGAGACCATCGGCAACCGGTTGCGTGTATACGAAAGCCAGACCAAGCCGCTGATCGGTTTCTACCGTCAGCAGGGCCGCCTCGAAACCGTGGATGCGGTGGGTGAAGTGAGTGCGATCTTCAAGCGGTTGTTGCCGATTCTGGAACCCATCGCAAAAGGGATCCGTAAACCGGTGTTACCGTCGCCTGTGCCGGTCAAAGCGGGCAAAGCCAAAGCGGTGGCCAAGCCGGCAGCTCGACCGACGGCCGCGAGCAAGGCAGTAGCCAAACCGGTTACGAAGCAACCGACGAAGCAGACGGTCAGTAAACAGCCAGCGGTTAAAAAACCGGCTGTCAAAGCACCGGTGAAAAAGATGGCCGCGAAAAAGACCAGGGCCGTAAAGGGCAAACCGAAGAAAGCCGTCAGCAAAACCAGGGTCGTGAAATCGAAACCGGCCAAAGCCAAAGTTAAAACCAAAGTCGGTAACAAGCCTGTGAAGAGCGCCGCTGCCGCAGCCGGCAAGAAGAAAGTACGCCGGAAATAATTCCTGGGTATTCTCAGAGATCATGAAGATCGATCTTTAGAGATGTTCCTTAGTCAGCGGGCCCGGTTTCGACCAGGCAAAGATGTCCGTCAACGACGATGAGACTCAATTTGCCCTCGAGCAGGCGCAGCAGATCCCGGCCGACCGTTTCCAGTCGCCATCCGGAAAGTATTCCAAGCTCGCGCTCGCCTCTGACCAGTCGCTCCAGATCGGTGCGCGTAGCGAGCTGTGCCGGGCTGATGCCGGCTTCCGTGCTTCTGATCCGGATCACGCCGATCAGTGCATCGACCAGCGCTTCGGCACCGGGATCAAGGCGGGCAGGCGCTGCCGGGGGTGTGGCGCTGGCGTGCTGATCACGGAGCAAGGCAAGCAATTCCGTGCCGTGTTTGCGTACGGTGCTTTCATTCATGCCGCGCAATTGCTGCAGGGCTTCGGGGGTCGTCGGTTGCTGGCGTGCCATGTCCGCCAGCAGCTCATCCTTGAGGATCCACTGGCGTGGCAGGTTCTCGGCGATGGCGTGCTGTTCGCGCCAGGCGGCAAGATTTTTCGCGATCCCGAGCTGACGCGATTTGAAGCGTTGCAGACCGCGCAGACGTTTCCAGGCATGCTCGGGTTCGACCCGATACGTCGCCGGATTTTCCAGCGTCGCACGTTCGCGTTCCAGCCAGTCCAGGCGGCCGCGCTGCGTAAGCTCCTCGCGCAATTTCAGATATACATCGCGCAGGTAACGCACGTCATCGGCAGCATAATCCACGGCACCATCCGGCAGCGGTCGGCGTGACCAGTCAGCTCGGGTATGACCCTTTTCCAGATGCACGCCGAGCAGGCTTTCGACCAGTGCGCCGTAACCGACCTGGTCCGGGAAACCGGCAAAGCTGGCGGCGAGCTGGGTATCGAATATCGGTGCGGGTACGTGTTGCGTGAGGTTGAAGAAGATCTCGAGATCCTGGCGCGCGGCATGCAGGACCTTGGTGATGCGGGTATCGGCGAGCACGCTTAACAGGGGCTCAAGTCCGGGCAGGGCGAGCGGGTCCACGCACGCGATCAGTTCCGGAGTAGCGAGCTGCACCAGACAGAGCTGTGGATAGTAAGTACGCTCGCGCATGAATTCGGTATCGAGTGCGATCCATTCGCTATCCCGGATGCGTGTGCAGAGGGCCTCCAGTGCCGCCGGAGTATCGATCCAGAGCTTGTCATCCATAGCATTCATGTCGGGTTACCGGTTTGCGGGTTAGCCAGTGCAAGGTATGATGCCCGCGAGTCAGCGTCGATCCCGGGCACCCAGAGGTATCTTTGAACGCGATTGTACGCATTTGCTGGGATATATGCCTGCTGAAACGCGGGCCACAGGTGTTTCCGCGTTCCGGTATCCTGCTGGGCATCATGTTGCTCGTCTATGTGTTGCTCGATCTATACAGCGGATTTCTGGGCGGCCTTTACGCGTGGCGTGCTCTGCTGGGTGAGACGCTGCTGGATACGGCGATGCTGGCGGCATTCTGTTATCTGGTACTGCAATGCTGGAATCGGCGTCCACGTTTCAATCAGACGTTCGTCGCGATGCTTGGTGCCGATTCCCTGTTGATGTGTGCAAGTCTGCCGCTGCTCTCGATATTGCACTTCGATAACCAGCCTTTGCTGCAGCAACTGACAAGCTGGATGTTGCTGATACTGTTCCTGTGGAACATAGTTGTCACGGCACATATCCTGCGGCACGCTCTGGACAATGCGCGTTATGCGCCGATCCTGCTGGCGGGGCCCTATCAGTTGCTTAATTTCCTGGTGATCACCTTGCTGTTCCAGGGGAGCTGACATGCGTATACACATACTCGGTATCTGCGGAACTTTCATGGGTGGGATCGCCGCGCTGGCGGAAGCAGCCGGTCATGAAGTGAGTGGTTCAGATACCAATGTCTATCCACCCATGAGCACCCAACTGGAAGCATTGGGTATCCATCTGCAGCAGGGGTATCTCGCGGAACATCTCGAACCGGCACCTGACATGGTGGTGGTCGGTAACGCACTATCGCGCGGTAACCCCGCTGTCGAAGCGATGCTCGAACGCGGGTTATCGTATGTGTCTGGCCCGCAATGGCTGGCAGAGAATATTCTGGCACAGCGGCATGTGCTCGCAGTTGCCGGTACTCATGGCAAGACCACCACCAGCAGCATGCTGGCCTGGATACTCGAAACCGCCGGCCTGCAACCCGGATTCCTGATCGGCGGCGTGCCACTCGATTTCGGTATCTCTGCACGGCTTGGCGGCGATGGTTTGACGGCCGGAAGCCGCAAGCGGGCGCCGTTTGTCATAGAAGCCGATGAATACGACAGTGCGTTCTTCGACAAGGGTTCCAAGTTCCTGCATTACCGGCCACGGACTGCGATCCTGAATAATCTCGAATACGATCACGCAGATATCTTTCCCGATCTGGCGAGTATCGAGACACAATTCCATTATCTGGTGCGTACCGTGCCGGGCAACGGTCTGCTGGTAGTGAACGGCTCCGATCAGAATCTGGTGCGGGTACTGGACAAAGGCTGCTGGACACCGCGCCAGAGTTTCGCGCTTGAGGAGGGTGACTGGTCAGTGGCCCGCATGGCTGCGGATGGCAGCGCATTCGATGTGTTGCATCAGGGCAGGCCCGCGGGGACGGTGAACTGGGGCCTGCTGGGCTTGCACAATGTACGGAATGCACTTGCCGCCATCGCCGCGGCACAGCATGTGAGCGTATCGCCGGAAACTGCAGCAGCTGCGCTCAGCCGCTTCCAGGGCGTGAAACGCCGTCTCGAAATACGCGCACAGGTAGACGGCGTGACGGTGTACGATGATTTCGCACATCATCCGACAGCGATCGCGACGACGCTCGCGGGTTTGCGCAAGCGGGTCGGTCAGGCGCGGATCATCGCGGTACTGGAGCCGCGCTCTTTCACCATGAAGGTTGGCGTACACCGTGATACGCTGTCTGCTGCTCTGCAGGATGCAGATCGTATCTTCGTGTATCAGGCACCGAATATCGATTGGGATGTCGCCGGAGCGTTACGTGGACTCGGGTCGCGCGCCAGCGTTAGCCGTGAAATCGAACAGCTGGTGGACAGTGTCAGCAGCGAGCTGCACCGGGATGATCATGTGCTCATCATGTCGAATGGTGGGTTTGGTGACTTCCATGAAAAACTCATCGCGCGTCTTGAACGCGATGCGGCACCCCGCTGCTAGGTCAAGGTCAATCAAACCGATATGAAAATAACAGGACTCGATCATTACAACGTCCGGGTGCCAAAGGCTTTCCTGGAATCCTTGTGCCGGTTTTATGTGGAGGTGCTGAATCTGCACGTGGGACCCAGGCCGCCATTCCGTTCTTCAGGTTACTGGCTGTATGCCGGGGATCAGCCGTTGTTGCATCTGACCGGATTCGAGAGTCAGGTCGCGGATGTCATCGAACCCAGAGCGACCGGCTGGTTCAGTCACATCGCTTTCAGATGCGAGGACCTGACTGCGACCACGGCACGCCTCGGGAAGCTCGGTGTCGAATATGAGATGGATACGGTGCCCGCACTCGGTCAGACGCAGTTGTTCTTTACCGACCCCGCCGGTATCGGTGTGGAATTGAATTTTGCCGGGGGGATATCAGACGATGAATGACGATCCGATCGCGCTGGCCTTCACCGGCGCCTCCGGCGCTCAATACGGTTTGCGGTTACTGGAACTGCTGCTCAAGGCGGAGCGGCGTGTCTATCTGATGCTGTCGAAACCGGCGCAGTTGGTCATCGGCATGGAGACGGATCTGAAGCTGCCCGGACGTGCCCTGGAGCAGGAGCAATTTCTGATCCGGCATTTTGGCGCCAGGCCGGATCAGTTGCAGGTGTTCGCACCCGAGCAATGGACTGCACCGGTAGCGAGTGGCTCGGCACCGATCGCAGCGATGGTCATCTGTCCCTGCAGCATGGCGACCTTGTCGGCAGTCGCCACCGGTGCGAGCCGCAGCCTCATCGAACGTGCTGCCGATGTGGCGATCAAGGAACAACGCAAACTGGTGATCGTGCCGCGTGAGACGCCGTTCTCGGCGATTCATCTCGAAAACATGCTGAAACTGGCTCGACTCGGCGTGGTGGTGCTGCCCGCCAATCCGGGTTTCTATCATCGCCCGGTAAAACTCGACGACATCACCGATTTTGTAGTCGCGCGCATACTCGATCATCTGGGTGTGACGCATGGGTTGGTGCCGGTCTGGGGCGAGCCCGCAGAATGAGGCAGTGTCGTGGCTGAACCTGCCGCTGAACTGGCGCTGTTTCCGCTGAATACGGTGCTGTTTCCCGATGGCCCGTTACCGTTGCGTATCTTCGAACCGCGCTATCTCGATATGGTGAGTCGTTGCCTGAAACAGGATCAGGGTTTTGGCGTGTGTCTGATAGAACAGAGCAAGGAGACCGGTCGCGCGCACACCCACGATGTCGGTACGCTGGCGCGTATCGCAGACTGGAGTGGTGGCGAGGACGGCATGCTGCATATCCTGGCGCATGGTAGGCAGCGCTTCAGAGTTCACGAGCTACGCACCCAGCAGGACGGTCTGAATCTCGCTGAGGTCGAACTACTGGATGCGGAGCCGACGACTTTCCTGCCTGAGACAGCTTATCCACTCGCGGAATTGTTACGCCAGATCATGACACAGGTACCGGAGTACTATCGCGGCATCGAGCCACGTTACGACGATGCAAGTTGGGTGAGTTACCGGTTGGCTGAGCTGTTGCCGTTACCGTTGGCGCAACGTCAGTATTTTCTGGAACTCAGCAATCCGGTCCAACGCCTGGAAATACTGCAGACGCTGGTGGAGTCGCTCGCCGAGCAGTGAGGCGCTTAAGGGTACCTCTAAAGATCGATCTTTATGATTTCTGGGGGTGTTAGAAATGATCCCGGAAGCCTCATGTACTGCCGTGTACACTCCGGTTCCTCGATCATTTCTGCCTGCCCAGAAACCAAAATCTCTGATTTTTAGAGGTACCCTTCAGGGATTGCCCCACACAGCATCACCATCCTGCGCCGGTTCGACCAGGTTGCTGGTCTCGCGCAAGCGCCGGGACAGGATGTCGGCAAGCGATTGATAGAAGTGGCCGTAGAACACCGGGTTGGATTGCGCCATGCGATGCAGATGATCGTGGCTGATCACGAACGCGAGGACCTCTTCCTCAGCGGCTACCACGCTCGCGCTGGCAGCCTGACCTTCGATGAACGACATGTCGCCCAACACTTCGCCGGGTCCGTGGCGGGCGATCTCGATACTGAAGCCTTCGCCGTGGTCACGCTGCACTTTGACCTCACCCTTGACGATGATGAACATGTTGGTCTGTTCCTGACCGGCCTGGATGAGAGCCTCGTCGGGTTTGTAGATCTTGCGTTCCGATGCCTGCAATAACGCCTGATATTCGTCGTCGCTCAGGAATTTGAATACCTTGGTGATAGCCATTGGCATGTGTCTCCCGGCTGCCCCGCTTGTTGAAGCGGCCTAATAGTGCCGGAAATCCCTGCGGGTGTCACGCGAGCCGCTGGAACACACGTCGTGCCGCATCGATACTGGCATCGATGTCAGCGGCGCTATGGACGGAGGACATGAATCCGGCCTCGAATGCCGATGGCGCGAGATAGATACCTTCATCCAGCATGCCATGGAAGAATTTTGTGAATTGCGTCACATTGCAGGCCATGACTTGGGCGTAATTGCCCACAGCCGGTGCGTCGGTAAAGAACAGCCCGAACATGCCGCAAACATGGTTGGTGCGGAAGCCGATTCCGGCCGCCTGTGCCGCGTCGCGTAAACCGCTGGTGAAACGTGCAGTACTGGCATCCAGGCGGGCATGGAAATCCGTCGCTCCGATGATATCCAGCATGGCGAGTCCGGCGGCCATCGCCACCGGATTGCCGGACAGCGTCCCGGCCTGGTACACCGGGCCGAGCGGAGCGAGTTTTTGCATGATCTCGCGCCGGCCGCCGAAGGCACCTACCGGCATGCCGCCGCCGATGATCTTGCCGAGGGTAGTGAGGTCGGGTCGGATGTCGTAGAGCGCCTGGGCACCGCCGCGTGCGACCCGGAAACCCGTCATCACTTCATCGAAGATCAGCATGCTGCCATGCCGCGTGCACAGTTCACGCAAGCTTTGCAGAAAACCCGGCGCAGGCGGCACGCAGTTCATGTTGCCGGCCACCGGTTCGACGATGACGCAGGCGATGCTGTCGCCGATCTCGTTGAACAGCGTCTCCGCGGCGGCGGCATCGTTGTAGGGCAGGGTCAGTGTGTATTGAGCCAACGCCGCTGGCACGCCGGGAGAAGTCGGCACGCCCAGGGTCAGCGCACCGGAACCGGCTTTCACCAGCAGCGAATCGGAATGACCGTGATAACACCCTTCGAACTTCACGATCCGGTCACGGCCGGTGTAACCACGCGCAAGCCTGATCGCACTCATGGTGGCTTCGGTGCCCGAATTCACCATCCGCACCAGTTCTATGCTGGGCATCAGTTCGCAGATGCGTTGCGCGAGCCGGGTCTCGGCCTCAGTCGGCGCACCGAATGAAAGACCGTTGCGGATCGCACCTTGCACGGCGTCGATCACGTGCGGATGTGCATGTCCCGCAACCATCGGTCCCCATGAGCCGACGTAATCTATGTAACGGCGTCCATCCGTATCATATATATAAGCGCCCTCGGCACGCTCGATGAACAAGGGCTCACCGCCCACACTCTTGAATGCGCGCACGGGGGAATTCACTCCACCGGGGATATAACGCTGGGCCTCTGCAAAAAGATTATCCGCCACGTGTATCTCCAGGTTTACTGAATAAGTGTACGTATTGCCGTGCTGCCTGTTCGATATCGTCCGCCGCAAACACACCACTGATGACCGCCAGCATGTCGGCGCCCGCCGCCACGAGTTGTGCACCGTTCTCTGATGTGATCCCGCCGATGGCACACACCGGGATGTTCAATTGCCGGTGTGCTGCTCGTAGCAGTCCCAATGGAGCACGCATGGCGTCAGGTTTGCTGGGTGAGGCGAAGAAACTGCCGAACGCCACATAGTCCGCGCCAGCATGAGCCGCATCGATGGCACGCTGCAGGGAATCGTAGCAGGATACGCCGATCAATGCGTGCGGCCCGAGCTGTACGCGTGCCTGTTCCACGGCCGCATCGTCACGGCCCAGATGTACGCCGTCCGCGCCGATGGTCTGGGCCAGCGCGATGTCGTCGTTGATGATGAGCGGGACATCGTATTCACGACATAAGGCGAGCAGGGTGCGAGCTTCACGCTCGCGGCGTGCATGGTCTGTCGATTTATCACGATATTGGACCAGTCTTGCACCACCGCGGATCGCGGCTGTAACGCCGGCCAATAACTTTTCACCCGGCAACAGTGCCGCATCGGTAAGCGCATAGAGTCCGTGCAAGGCATGCGTATTCATCTGTGCGTCCAGCGTCCCGGTATCGTCTGCCCTTTGCCGGGGCGCCAACCTTGCTGCAGCGCATCCCAGGTGAATCGCTGCGCTTCCGCAACTGCATCATGCATGGATTTCCCGTGTGCCAGCAGAGCGGCGATCGCGGAAGCCAGTGTGCAACCGGAACCGTGATAACTCCCGGGCAGGCGCGGCCAGATGAATTCTTCGTGGTTGCCGTCGGCACTGAACAAGGTGTTGCGTACATCCGGAGTGACTTCATCGGCACCCTTGAGCAGCACATGACGGCAACCGGCATCGAGCAGAGCAGCGGCACGTCCTGCTGCGTCGGTGGCGGAAGGCACCAACCGTCGGCTTTCCGCTGCGTTCGGCGTCGCCAGCCCGGCGAGCGGTAACAGTTGTTCAAGATAGATACGAATCAGGTCGGCTTCTGCAAGTGCGCCGCCGCCGCTCGCTACCAGCACCGGGTCCACGACCAACGGGATCCCGGACCATTGGTGCAACAACTGCGTGACCGCCTCGCCGACAGCGACACTGCCCAACAATCCGAGTTTGATGGCCGCCACCGGCTGATCCTCCAAGACCGCTTTGGCTTGTGCGATAACCAGTTGCGGCGATATCACCTCGACCTGCCGGACATCCATCGTGTCCTGGACGGTCAGCGCCGAAACCACCGGCGCCGGATGTGCACCCAGTGCGGTCACCGCCTGGATGTCGGCGCTCAGGCCGGCACCGCCGGACGGATCGTTGCCGGCGATGATCAGGACAGTCGGTGGCTGGATATGTTCAGACATAGATACATTTTACTTGGGGTGGCGTCCCCATGACGATGCGGACATGCGAAAATACCCGCCTGCGAAAATCCATATTGATCCATCCAGTCAGCGGAGTCTTGATGAAGGCCTACATGTGCGTCATCTGCGGTTTTGTTTACGAGGAAGCCAGGGGCCACCCCGAGAGCGGGGTCGCGCCAGGCACCAAATGGGACGATATCCCGCTGAACTGGCGTTGTCCTGACTGCGGGGCCGGCAAGGAAGATTTCGAGATGATCGAGATTTGAGGATCGTGCGAAACCCCGGAACGTTTATCAGGGCAAGGTTCCTGCCTGCCGCGCGATGAACGCGGTCTTCGCGGACATCTCCAGTGAGCAGGTCCATTTGTAAGCGCGGTCGAATGTCTCCCCCCAGGCATAGACGCCGTGGCCGCGCACTACCGTGATCGGAAACTGCGCCAGAGTCGCCGCCACCTGCGGGGGTGACAGAACTACGTACTGGTCATACGGGATGTTGATGACCGGTACGCGCGGGAAATAGAACCCGCCCTCGAAATCCACTGGTACGAAATCTTCGCCATTCAGTGTGAGCGCTACCGTATGCGGACCATGACTGTGCAATACAGTGCGCGCTGCCGGATTTTGCCGATACACAGCGAGGTGCAAAGGGGCATCGAGTGAAGCGCCATCTCCGCGTGTGCCATCGACATGGCAACGTATCAATGCATCCGGCGTCAACGTGTCGGCGCAACATCCAGTCGGCGTCACCCACACGGTATCGCCGTCACGCACCGAAGCGTTGCCGCTATGTGAGTCGTTGAGGCCGTAGTGCCGCAGCCAGCGGTAGTACTGCACCAGTTCCGTACGCGGGTCCATGATCCGATCCTTGTTTTGTTGTCAACCAGTTTAACCGTTCCATACGCCGCCGCAAGCGAAGCGGAGTAGAATCGGGCCGATCAATGAAATAACCGCTGGTGGCAGCCATGTCGAATCGCACGATCTCCATGACCGACTCGCTCTATGACTATCTTTTGAAAGTCTCGCTGCGGGAGCCGGCGTTGCTGAAACGTCTTCGCGAGGAGACTGCGAAACATCCCCGGCACGGGATGCAGATCTCGCCCGAGCAGGGCCAGTTCATGCAGATGCTGGTCCGGCTGTCCGGCGCCAAACGCTGTATCGAAGTCGGGGTGTTCACCGGTTACAGCAGTCTCGCGGTGGCGCTGGCGTTGCCGGACGAAGGCCGCATCGTCGCCTGCGACGTGAGCGAGGAATACACCGCGATCGCGCGCCGCTACTGGCAGGAAGCGGGAGTCGAGAAGAAGATCGATCTGCGGTTGGCTCCCGCTGTCGAGACGCTCGACAAACTGCTCAATCACGGTGAAGCAGGGCGTTATGATTTCGCATTCATCGATGCGGACAAATCGAATTATTCAAATTACTACGAACGTATCCTGAAACTGTTGCGCCCGGGTGGCTGCATCGCGGTGGACAACGTGCTGTGGAGTGGCAGCGTGACCGATAAAAAGGACAAGAGCGAGGATACCGTCGCGATCAGAAAATTCAATGAAGCCTTGCATGCGGACCAACGCATCGAGCTTTCGATGGTTCCCATCGGCGACGGCCTGACCCTGGCACGCAAACGCGGCTGACCCTTCACTGCGTCGCCAGGCAATATTCGCGATATCGAGAATGTCAGCCAGCGCAGCGGCAGGCCCCGGGGCTATTGCGCCCTCAGCCACTCGTCGTCCGAACCTTCGTTGATGTTCTCGAACAGGAACGTGGACAGGTAACGCTCGGCAGTATCCGGCAGCATCGCCAGCAATACAGTTCCCTTTGGCGCTTGTTCCGCGATCTTGAGCGCTGCGGCCAGTGTGCCGCCAGCAGAGACACCGACCAGAATGCCTTCCTCGCGCGCGAGACGTTGCGCGGTATCCCGCGCCAATACGTCATCCACCGGCACGATCTGGTCGGCGATTTTCCGGTTGAGTACCGCGGGCACGAAGTCCGGGGTCCAGCCCTGGATCTTGTGCGGCTGCCATGGTTGACCATTGAGCAGCGATGCGACGGCTGGTTCGGTGACGATGACCTTGATGCCCGAGCGGGCGAGTTTCAGCATCTCGCCGGTACCGGTCAGAGTCCCGCCGGTACCCCATCCGGTGACGAAATAATCCAGGCGTTTGCCGGCGAAGTCCTGCAGGATTTCCGGTCCCGTGGTGTTGCGGTGCCAGGCGGGATTGGCGGGATTATCGAACTGTCGCGCCAGGAACCAGCCGTGTTTTTTTGCCAGCTCCTCGGCTTTGCGCACCATGCCGGTACCGCGTTCTGCCGCCGGAGTAAGGATTACCTTGGCGCCGAACGCACGTATCAACTTGCGGCGTTCCACGGAGAACGATTCGCTCATCACCGCGACGAAGGGATAACCGCGTGCCGCACATACCATGGCAAGCGCGATGCCGGTGTTGCCGGACGTGGCTTCGATCACGGTCTGGCCGGGTTTGAGCGTGCCACGCTGCTCGGCATCGAGGATGATAGCGATCGCCAGCCGGTCCTTGACCGAGGAAGCCGGGTTGAATGCTTCCACTTTTACATAGATGTCGACATTCCGTGGCGGGATGCGGTGCAACTTGACGATGGGCGTGTTGCCGATGGTATCGAGGATGCTGTCGTACATCATGATGACGTTTCTCCTGTAGTGAAGATCGCCGCGTGCCGGTGTTATCAGGCCACTGGTTCCAACCAGCCATAACGGTCGGGCGTCCGGCCGTCGAACAATCCGAAGAACAATTCCTGCATCCGGTGCGTGACCGGGCCGGGCTTGCCGGTGCCGACCGGCTTGCCATCCACGGAACGCACCGGGGTGATCTCTGCAGCGGTGCCGCACATGAAGATCTCGTCCGCGAGGTAGAGGTATTCGCGCGGCAGATCGCGCACCATGATCTCGAGTCCCGCATCTCCGGCGAGCTGTATCAATGAAGCACGCGTGATGCCATCGAGGATGGCGGCGCTCACCGGCGGCGTATGCAGCACACCATCGAATACCAGGAACAGGTTTTCACCGGCACCTTCGCTGAGCAGCCCGGTGCTGGCGAGCGCGATACCCTCACCGAAACCCAGGCGGCGTGCTTCACGTGCGATGAGTTGACCGGAAAGATAATTTCCACCCGCCTTGGCCCCGGCAGGAATGGTGTTGGGCGCGGGTCGTTGCCATGTAGAGACGCAGGCATCGATGCCCGCATCCAGTACATCCTTGCCGAGATAGCTGCCCAGTTCCCAGGCCCCCACGGCGACCTCGGTTGGCGCATCCGCACTCAGGCTAAGACCCTGACCGGCACCACGAAAAGCGACCGGCCGGATGTAGGCCTTATTGAGTTTGTTGACACGAACCACTTCCCGGCAGGCTGCGGCGAGTGTGGCCGTATCGAAGGGCATCGGGATGTCATAGATCTTCGCCGAGTTGAACAGCCGCTTGATGTGATCCGCGAGCCGGAAGATCACCACACCGTTCGGTGTTGGATAACTGCGGATGCCTTCGAATACCGAGGAACCGTAGTGCAGCGCGTGCGCCATCACGTGCGTGGTCGCATCCGCCCAGGGCTTCAGTTTGCCGTTATGCCAGATCTGCGCAGGATACTGGATTGCCATGAAGAGTCACCCGGGTGAATTACAACGTGCTGCAGCATACACTTCATCCCTCGCCATGTTGCAGGCGAGGGATCGAGGCGGCGTTCGCATGCAACGGATCGCTATTCGAGCACGTTGGCGTCCTTGATCAGTGCTACGGTCTTGATCGCGGCTGCATGTGCCTTCGTGTAAGCGGTCTCGTGGATACCGCGTTCGGCGGTTTCTACCGCCATCTCGAGTTTCGCATGCGCTCGCGGCGAGCCAGTGAGATCGTTGAGTGCGCCGTCTCCCATACCCTTGCAGGGATCCTCAGCCTTGGCGTCGAACAGTTTCCCTTTCGGCCCTACCAGACAATTAACCACGTGTTGCAAGTGCGCATGCACCATATTGATATCTTTGGTAGCCGAGGCCATCTTGGCGTGTGCTTCAGCAGTCGCGACCTGTTTGGCAGCATCGCCGGCGGCGAATGCAGTAGCCAGGGACAGCATGGAAACGAGGGCAACGAACGCCAATATCGAGTGCTTCTTCATGAGGGTGCTCCTACTTTCAGGATGAGCCAAAGGGTAAAGCATAGCGCGATTCCGGGAGGCAGGTCATCAACGGGGTAGGCGTGCTTATGTCATCGGCATTTGAGGGCTATTGCCCCCGGTCAACAAGGGGTGTTTCCTTGCCAGTCCGGTTCGAACACAGCTGACATGCTGGTGACACTACCTGTCGGTTGAGCGGATACGGTCACCTGTAATTGACAAGAAAATCTGA
>DASSKW010000052.1:0-8695 GCA_035690065.1 Gammaproteobacteria bacterium | reverse complement strand
GACGCCGGATCAGCCACAGGCATTGGTGGTCGATCCATTACGGCAGCGGTTGTATGCAGGGTTCTCGTCGGCGAATGCGATCCGGGTATTCGATCTGGCTACCGGCAAACGTATTGCAGACTGGTCTTTGGGTGAGGGGAGTGGCGCAAGTTATCCCCTGGCATTGGACGGTGACGGCAAACGGCTGTTTATCGGTGGACGCAGTGGCGATGAGATAGGCGTGCTGGATACGCAGTCCGGCAAACTGCTGCAGACCATCGCGGGACCGGGTGATACGGTTAGCTTCAGTTTCGACCCGCAGAACCGGGAGCTGTATGTTCCGGGCGGGACCGGGCAGCTTGCTCTCTACAAGGAAGATGCGGATGGCGTGTTGCACGCAATCGGGCGCATCCTCACACGGCACGGCGCGCACAGTGGAGTACTGGATGCGGATTCCGGCCGCTATTATCTGGCGGTGCCGGCGACACCGGACAAGCCTGCGGAGATACGTGTGTATCTGGTCACTGATCAGGCGACAGACTAATGACAACAGGCAAGACAACCCACGAAGACCGTTTGCGGCAATTACGTGCTGTCAGGGACGCTTGTCTGGCAGCGGCGCGCGAAGGGTATCAGCAGGCGGCCATGGCCGGCCTGTGCCATGAGGGGGCGGTCGAAGCCTCGCTGGATGCCATCCAGATGCTGGATCTCGAAGCACTGCTTGCCGGGCCGGATGAAAGCCAGTCGAAAATGCCTTGAGCGGGGGCATCGCTTTCCTGCCGTGAGCCGCTACAATCTGTGTTTGCGATCTCCATCACCCGCCAGGAGCGTTCAGGCGTGATCAACACCAAGCCGATTGCCGATTTCATCAAGCATCATTACCGCCACTTCAATGCCGCGGCATTGATCGATGCCGCGGAAGCATACAAGACGCATCTGGGCGCCGGCGGTAAGATGATGGTGACCCTGGCCGGCGCCATGAGCACCGCAGAACTCGGCCTGTCGCTGGCAGAGATGATCCGCCGCGACAAGGTGCAGATCATCACCTGCACCGGTGCCAACCTGGAAGAGGACATCTTCAATCTGGTGGCGCACGACCACTACGTGCGGGTACCGAAATATCGTGAGTTGTCGCCGGCCGAGGAACAGAAACTGCTGGACCGGCATCTGAATCGGGTCACGGATACCTGTATCCCGGAAGGCGAAGCCATCCGCCGCATCGAGAAAGCAGTGCTTGAGGAATGGACTGCCGCGGACCGCAAAGGCGAACAGTTCTTCCCGCATGAATTCATGTACAAGCTGATCCGGTCCGGCGCACTCAAGCAGTATCACCAGATCGATCCGCAGGATTCCTGGATGGTGGCGGCCTGCGAGAAGAACCTGCCGATCATCGCGCCGGGCTGGGAGGATTCCACGCTCGGCAATATCTTCGCCGCACACTGCATGAAAGGCGACGTCAAGAACGTGCACACGGTGCGCACCGGCATCGAATACATGATGTATCTCGCCGACTGGTATCGGAACAATTCATCCGGCAAAGGCGTGGGTTTCTTCCAGATCGGTGGCGGTATCGCCGGCGATTTTCCGATCTGCGTGGTGCCGATGCTGGAACAGGACATGGAGCAGGACACGCCGTTGTGGGCATATTTTTGCCAGATCAGCGATTCCACCACCAGTTACGGTTCCTATTCCGGTGCGGTACCGAACGAGAAGATCACCTGGGGCAAGCTGGGCGCGGACACGCCGAAATACATCATCGAGTCCGATGCCACCATCGTGGCGCCATTGATGTTCGCGTATATCCTTGCCCAGTGATCGAGGGATAGCCAATGAAATATCCGGCGTTGTTTCCCGGTATCGTGCTGGTATTCGCAGCGCCGCTGGCGATCGCGGATGGCCTGCCCTCGGTTCCCTACGTGCAGGTGTCCGGTCACGGCGATGTCAGGGTAGCGCCGGATATGTTGGACATCGCGTTCACTGTGACACGCAGCGATCCGAAGCTGTCGACCGCACGCGCCGATGTCGAGCAACGTTCGGATGCGGTGATCGCGCTGGCGAAACAGCTGGGTATCGCATCACGCGATATCCAGGCACAAGCCATCTATATCGCGCCCGAATACAACTGGCAGGATAACAAGCGTGAATACCTGGGGCAGCGTGTCACGCGCACGTTCGATTTCACCTTGCGCGATCTGGGCCGATATCCGGCGCTGATCGACGGGCTGGTGAAGGCGGGTGTCAGCAGCCTGGATTCAGTCATCCCTTCCCGCAGCGACATGCCGGCGTTGCGTGCACGTGCGTTGGCGGCGGCCATGCAGGATGCCCATACGCGCGCGCAGACTCTGGCCGCGAGTGCCGGGACCGCGCTCGGCGCCGTGTTCAGTATCAGTGAAAACAGCGATGCCGTTACTGGGCCACGTCCCATGGTGTTGAGTGCCGCGCGCAACTCAATGCAGGCTCCCGCAAGCTATGAGCCGGGTCTGGTGGATATCGGCGTCGATGTCAGCGTCGTATATCTGCTGGGGGCCTCGCATTGAAGTGCATCTGTCGTACAATCCATCCCTTGATAAATATTCGGAGGCTTGTTGTGGATAGGCAAATCATGAAAAACCTCGCTATCGGTATTGCCATGACCGTCATTTGTGCCGGTTGTGCAAGCCTGGGGGGCAGTTCCAATGTCAGAGAGTTGGCGACTGGCGATCATAGCGGTGTAGATACCCAGGAAGTCCATGATTTACATAATGTAAAGGATTTCCAGACTTGGTGGAACAAGGCGTATGCGTCATTTTCTACAGTTCCGGCATTACCGCAGGTGGATTTCACCAAAGACATGGTCGTTGCTGCGTTCCTTGGCGAGAAGGCGCACAGCGGCTTCACCATGCGCGTAGTGAAGGTGGATGAAACACCGGATGCATACAATGTCGAGATTAATGTAAAAATCCCGGGCGACACCTGTCATGCTACTCAGATGAAGACCCAGCCGTTTGAATTTGTCGCAGTGCCAGATAACAAAGGCAAGTTCATCAACTGGAATGTGAAGCAATCGTACAAGGATTGCAGTTCCAGCAGGATCTGATGCGATCATGGGCCGGCTCCGCCGGCCCATCTTTAATCACTCTGGATTGGTTCCTGCACACAGGTCCGAAAACGGCCAGTTTCTGACCGTCGCGGGCGTATAGTGGCGGCCATGGACGCCCTGCCATTCCAACTCACTCCCGCTGTCTGTGATCGTGCGCGGCTGGCCCGCGACCCACGCTTCGATGGGCGCTTTTTCATCGGGGTGCTGACTACAGGCATCTATTGCCGCCCCATCTGTCCCGCGCCGTCGCCCAGGCTATCCAACATCCGCTATTTCCCGACCGCTGCCGCCGCCGCGGAAGCCGGGCTGCGACCGTGCCTGCGTTGCCGGCCGGAAGCGGCGCCGGGAACCCCGGCCTGGGTCGGGACCTCGGTGACGGTGCGACGCGCGCTGCAACTCATCCACGAAGGCGCGCTGGATAGCAGCAGCGTGGAAGAGCTGGCGACACGGCTGGGAGTGGGCACGCGGCACCTGCATCGGCTGTTCGTACAACACGTGGGTGCATCGCCGATCGTGGTGGCACAGACCCGGCGCCTGCATTTCGCCAAACGGCTGATTGACGATACCGCATTACCGATGACCAGCATCGCGCTGGCGAGCGGGTTCGGCAGTCTGCGGCGCTTCAATGCGGCGTTCCAGAATACCTACGGGCGTGCACCGCGTGAACTACGCCGTGAACGTCGCGACACAGCGGGTTCGAGTAGCGATGGGTTGGACCTGCGACTTGCCTATCGTCCGCCGTATGACTGGAGATCGTTGCACGCGTTTCTGGCAGCGCGTGCGATGCCCGGCGTGGAACGAGTCACTGCCAGGACCTATGCACGCAGCATCCGTGTCAACGAGGTCAGTGGCTGGTTTGAGATCCGTCAGGCCAGGACTGGCGATGGACTTGAATTGAGCGTGCATGGACTTGAGCCTTCGGTATTGTTCAGCGTCGTATCGCGGGTGCGGCAGATGTTCGATCTCAGCGCAGACCCGGCGGAAGTGCGAGCAGCCTTGCGCGGCGATGTATTGCTCGCACCACTGCTGCGCGCCCGCCCCGGATTGCGGATTCCTGGGGCATGGGATCCGTTCGAGATCGCGGTGCGTGCAGTGCTGGGTCAGCAGATCAGCGTGGCGGCAGCGCGCACGTTCGCCGCACGTCTGGTGGTGGCGTACGGCAGCCCGATATCGGCGACTGAAGGTCTGACGCACCTGTTTCCCGAACCCGCACAGCTGGCGACCGCAGATCTGACCACAATCGGCTTGACCCGGTCACGTGCGGCGACCATCAAGGCGCTTGCGAAAGCAGTTTGTGACGGAGCGATCCGCTTTGATGCCGGAAACACGGCGGACGAATTGCGCGACAGGCTGCTTGCGATACCCGGAATTGGACCCTGGACAGTGGAATACATCGCCCTGCGCGGACTGGGAGACCCTGACGCGTTTCCAGCCGAAGATCTGATCCTGCGGCGCATGGCAGGCAACGGTGCAGCATTGACCACGGCAGTCTTGCGCAAACGTTCGGAAGCCTGGCGACCGTGGCGCGCGTATGTAGTCATGCATCTGTGGCGCGCCGCATAGTGCACGGTGATTGAAACGATAAAGTTTGGAACAGGAGAGATTCATGTATTACCACGTCATGCAAAGCCCGATCGGCGATCTGTTACTGGCTGGAGATGAGCAAGCCTTGCAGGCTGTGTATTTTCAGGGCGGCCCACGACCTATCCGGCCTGAACGAGACTGGCAAGCAGACGCACGGCCGTTCCGGGAAGCAGTGCGTCAGTTGCAGGCGTATTTCAGCGGCAAGCTGCAGAAGTTCGATCTGCCGCTGGCGCCGGAAGGTACCGATTTCCAGATGAAAGTCTGGCGCGCGTTACAGAGTATCCCGTACGGCGAGACCTGGTCCTACGGCGAACTGGCGCGGCGCATCCGCAAACCCACCGCTTCCCGTGCAGTCGGTGCGGCGAACGGTCAAAATCCGATTCCGGTGATCATCCCCTGCCATCGTGTGATCGGTGCGAATGGGTCGCTGACCGGCTTCGGCGGCGGCCTGCCGATCAAACGCAAGTTACTGGAACTGGAAAGTAGCGAACGCACGCTGTTTTGATGCAACTGTTCGTTCCCGGGGACAGCTCTCCTGTCGGTGATCCCTATTTCTTGAGCTGCGCCTGCATCAGTTCGGCGACTTCGCGTTTCAATGGATCATCGGAACCACTTAGCGCCCCTATCACACCTTCCTGATCGGTACGCGAGCGGTTCTGGTTGAGCTTGAACTTGCCTTCGAGATGTTCGATCCCGATCTCGAATCCCACGATATAGTCCAATTGCTGGTCTACGTATCCACCCGCTTGCGCCATGCTCCAGGGTGGGTCCACATAGGCTTCATGTTCTGTCACCAGCCGTTCCAGCATGGCGCGGACGCGCGTCTGGTCTTCCATGATCATCGGCCGGCCATGCGCATGCACCACGGCGTAATTCCAGGTCGGTACGGTGATCGAACTCTCATACCATGATGGCGATATGTAGGCATGGGCACCGGTGAAGATCACGCTGGCGTGACGCGTACCATCGAAGAGTCTCCAGTGCGGATTGGCACGGGCCATGTGCGCTAGCAGCGTGCCATGCGGGCCCTGTTCTGTATCCACCATGAAAGGCAGGTGCGTGGCCTCGATACTGCCGTCGTGCTCCGTCAGCAATAGCGCGAAGGGGTAGCGTCGCATGAGCTCGTGCAGGCGCGGCAGCTCAGCCACTCTGAATGCATCTGGCGTGTACATCAGTGAGACACCTTTTTGATGGCTTGCAGCGCCGGATGGCGCTGCAAGGCGGGGATGACCTGTGCCGCAAACCAGGCGTTATGCCTGAACCAGCCGATGTTGCGTGGAGAAGGGTGTGGCAATGGCAGATATCGCGGCCAGTATTCACGCCAGCTGCGTACTGTCTCGGTGAGCGTCGCCTTGCGCGCAGTGCCGAGGTAATGGGCCTGTGCGTACTGGCCGATCAACAAGGTCAGTTCGATATTCGGTAATTCTCCCAGCAGACGCTCGAGCCAGAGTTGCGCGCATTCCCGGCGTGGCGGCAGATCGCCGGAAGGGCCTTTGCCGGGATAGCAGAATCCCATCGGTACGATTGCGAATCGGCGTGCATCATGAAACGTTTCAGGTCCCACGCCCAGCCATTCACGCAGACGTTCGCCGGATGCATCGTTCCAGGGGATGCCGGTCTCGTGCACCTTGCGCCCGGGGGCTTGTCCCACGATCAGCACGCGTGCGCTCTGGTGTGCGCTCAGGATCGGGCGCGGCTCTGGAATCTTGCCCTCGCACGCACGGCAGGCGCGAATCTCGCGTAGCAGGCGTTCGAGAGAATCAGAGTGTGGCATGACGTATATTATCCACCCTGGCCATGGTGAATGGGTGGGCTGAATAATGGATGGCGTCTTTCTTGATCTCGATACCGTCAGTTTCCACGATGACGTGGAGCTGGCGCCCTTGCGCGAGGTACTGACGGAACTGAGCATCTTCGGTAGTACAGCGAGTGCCGATTTGCGCACGCGTCTGGCCGGCGCCGAAGTCATCCTGACCAACAAGGTGAAGCTGGATGCGGCAGCACTGGCGACGGCTGCGTCCGCAGGTGTCAGGCTGGTCTGCATCGCCGCCACTGGCGTCAACAATGTGGATCTGGCTGCCGCACGCACGCACGGCATCGCAGTCTGCAACGTACCGGCATATTCCACCTTGTCTGTGGCCCAGCACGTGTTTGCGTTATTGCTGTCCGTAACCCAGCACCTGCCCGAATATACGGCGCTACTCGCGCAGGGCGCGTGGCGTCGTGCGCCACAGTTCACGCTGCTGGATCATCCGATCCGAGAGCTGGCCGGCAAGACCCTTGGGATATTGGGATACGGTGATACCGGCAAAGCGGTGACGAAGCTCGGGGAAGCCTTCGGTATGCGTGTGCTGATCGCGGCGCGCGATGCCGCAGATGCCCGGCCCGGGCGTGTGCCGCTAGCGGTATTGTTGCCGCAGGTCGATGTACTCAGCATCCACGTCCCGTTGTTACCGGAGACGCGCGGACTGATCGGGCGTGAACAACTCGCACTGATGAGACCCGATGCAGTGATCGTCAATTGCGCACGCGGTGGTATCGTCGAGGAACAGGCGTTGGCGGATGCGCTCAGGGCCGGCAAACTCGGCGGCGCAGGCATCGACGTGCTGTCGGAAGAACCGCCTGTGCACGGTAATCCGTTACTGGAACCGGGTATCCCCAATCTCATCGTGACGCCACACATCGCATGGGCCACGCGCGATGCGCGGCAGCGGGTGATCATCGAGATAGCGGCCAATATTGAAGCGTTCAGGCAGGGTGAGATACGCAATCGACTAATCTAACTGTATTTGTGACGAAAGCCGGCTTTCAGCTCCCAACCTGCCTGAAACCGGGTGGTTACATGATCCAGCAGCAGAAGTACTATACTAACAGTAGTTGGCCGGCGGGTATCGAGGCATCGGTCGCTGGCAGAGATCCCGGATTTAAATATGAAAGGCTTCGACCTTGGGAGATACCTGATGAAGAAGATGTTGTTCATAGTGCCAGCGCTGTTACTGAGTGCTTGCGCGTCGCCACAAGGAGCATTCATTGAGGCCCCTGCAGAATATGGACTTTATGTGGCTTCGACGAATATTTATTTTGATACACAGATCGTATTCAAGAGTGAGAAAACCGGTGAATTAATCAAAGCCCGGGTCGAACATCCGGATCACGGCGCCATCGGCTATCTCATGGCATCTTTGCCACCTGGCCGCTATTTCATTTATAGCTATAGCCCCAATCCGAACGTGTCGCTGGACGTCATGGCGTCCAACGGATATTTTGATGTCCAGGCTGATTGCTTCAATTACGGCGGTGAACTGGATTTTGCAGTAGACGACAAAGGCGTACCCAGCTATACGGATAGCAGCCGGATAATGGATCTTGAGCAGTTTCCTTCCAAATACCGGAAACTTGCGCGCGGTCGCGATATCTGTGCTGCGACCATGGGCAAACCCAACGAACGTTTTGCGGCGACAGATATTGCCAAACTGATGTCGCTTTGAATGCTGGCCGACACTGGTGGATCGTTTGACTGCGTCAAGTTCGCCATCAAACCCATGACTGAGTTGGTCGGGACCGTAACTCCGGATAAGGTCAGGTCTCGCGCAGCGTCTCCACCGGCGGCGTATTCAATACCTTGCGTGTCGCCAGCACACCGCTGACCGAGACGATCAAAGTGCCGGCAGCGATACCGAACACCCAGATGCGCCAGTCGCCGTGATAAGGCAGGTTGAAGATCCGGTCCGCCAGTAGCCAGGCGACCCCGCTGGCGGCGAGCGCGCCGAGCAGACCCGCCGCGAATCCGAGTGCGGCGTATTCGGCAGCGGTGGCTGTGCGGAGCAGTCGCCGCGATGCACCCAGTGCGCGCAGTACAGCCGCTTCAAAACGGCGTTCGTCGCGGGTTGCCTGTACTGCTGCCAGCAATACGACGATGCCCGCGCCGAGTGTGAACAGGAACACGTATTCCACTGCGAGCGAAGCCTGATCCATCAGATGCCGAACTTGCTGCATGATCGCGTCGATGTTGAAGATGGTGAGCGCTGGCAGTTCACGCACCAGTCCGACCAG
>DASSKW010000051.1:0-39312 GCA_035690065.1 Gammaproteobacteria bacterium | reverse complement strand
CGCTTCTGGTATTGGGCCTCGCCAAACAGGTTTTGTCTAGCCTTGTCGGACATGGCGGCGCCACGGCGCTCTTCAAGCACCGCGATACCCCTCTGCACCGCCGCACGTGCGCCGACCCGCTCGAACCAGCGCTTCAGATACGGAAAATCCGCCAGATTCTGGCCCTGTCGTTCATGCGAGATTATCCACGGATAGATCGCCATATCGGCGATGGAGTATTCACCCGCGACATAATCTTGCCCGGCAAGCCGCCGGTCGAGGACCCCGTAAAGACGGCTGGCTTCCTTTGTATAGCGTTCGATCGCATAAGGGAGCTTTTCCGGTGCATAGCCGCGAAAATGGTGCGCCTGGCCCAGCATCGGTCCGAGGCCGGCCATCTGGAACATCAACCATTCGATCACCTGGTAACGTTCACGGATGGAAGCAGGCAGATACTTGCCGGTCTTCTCGGCAAGGTACATCAGGATGGCGCCGGATTCGAATATCGCCAGTGGTTTGCCATCTGGCCCATCCGGGTCGACGATGGCAGGCATCTTGTTGTTGGGACTGAGCTTGAGAAAATCCGGCTTGAACTGATCACCGTTGCCGATATCCACCGGATGGACCTGATACGGCAGCCCCGCCTCTTCCATGAAGATCGTGATCTTGTGTCCATTCGGGGTTGGCCAGTAATACAGTTCAATTGGATTACTCATCGTGTCGATACTCCCTGGGCTGTGCTCACAACCAGCGCCGTGCCGCCCAGCCGATCAATTCCAGCAGACGCTGAAGCAAGGCGCGGCGTGCCCAGCGTGGTGCCAAGATCTGATCGGACTGCAGCAAATCGGTCTCGAACTGGGCTTGAAGTTCGGTGGCAAGTTCCACTTGCACACTGACCAGGCTGATCTCGTAGTTAACGAAGAAACTGCGATAATCGATATTGGCGCTGCCGATGGTGCTCCACTCTCCATCGATCACCACAGTCTTGGCGTGCAGCATGCGCGGCAGATATTCATATATCTTGACCCCGGTATGCAGCAAGGGTTCATATGCGGCATGTGCTGCCCACTGTGCTATCCGTACGTCGTTCTTGCGTGGTACAAGCACTCGAACATCCACACCGCGTTCGGCTGCATGCATGAGGCCGTGCTGAGTACGGTAATCCGGCACGAAATACGGCGTGCTCAACCATATCCTGCGTCTGGCAGTGGCGAATTTCATGCCATACAGACGGCGCAGGAACTGTCGGCCACGCCGGGAATAATTACTGAGCAGTGCATCGCCGTTGCGTGTCAGGATGAAGGGATAGTGCCGGCTGCGTCTGCGCCAGAAGGCATCGAACAAGGTCTGCAACCCGCGCGCCAGTTCACCGGTCACCCTGATGTGCGTATCCCGCCAGCGCTGCTCCCCGAATACACCACGAGAGTTCTCGCGATGGATATTGAAGCCGCCCAGGAACCCGACTCGACCATCGACCACCAATATCTTGCGGTGGTTGCGCTGGTTATAGCGCCATGGCTGACGCCAATCCCAGTGGTGGAACCAGCGTACTTCGACGCCACACTGTTTCAGCGAGCGCTCCAGGCTGCGCGAAGACCAGAACAATGAGCCCGCCGCATCCAACTGCATGAGAACCTGGACGCCCGCACGAGCGCGCTCCCTCAGTACGACAGCAAAACGTCGGCCTATCTCATCATCCGCAAAGATATAACTTTCCAGCTTTACGCTGTGCCGTGCGGCACTGATGGCCGCAAGCATGGCATCGAACAGCTCATCGCCTTCGATATACACATGGGGGTGTAGCGGATCATCCGTACGAGACAGAGATGAGGGATTGGATGGTGCGTATGCTGTCATCGGGATGTGCTGGCCCTGGCCCTCGGTGTCACCACGATCCAGCAGGCAGACAGACCCCTGAACCTGTGGATTGCGCCACGCATGAACTGGGTGAATCTCTGAACATACAGCTGCGGCCCGTCCCGCCATGTCCGACAAGGTGCCGCACTACGACCTGCTATAGTGTACGCGATACTTCCATACGAGGCTCCCCGCCAACCATATCCATGAGGCTGCTGCTATACAACATCCGCTATGCCACCGGAACCGGACCCAGGTTTCATTTTCCCCTGCCCGGTATCGGCTATCTACGCAATACCTCACGTAATCTGGCGCGGATCACCGAATTCATCCACGCGATGTCGCCAGATGTAGTCGGCCTGGTCGAAGTCGACATGGGGTCCATGCGTTCGGACACTGTCAATCAGGCTGAAGCCATCGCCAAGGCGATCGGCCATTCACCCCGTTACCAGAGCAAATATGGCACCAGCTCGATCAATCGCCGTTTGCCGATCGTCCGCAAGCAAGGCAATGCCTTTCTGACTTCATTGCCAAATTCGGTACAGCGCTTTCATTATTTCGAGCTGGGCATAAAACGGCTCATTATGGAACTTGAGCTGGACGACGTATGTCTGTTTCTGGTCCACCTTTCATTGAATTACCAGCACCGCCATCAACAGATGCATCATCTGCTCTCGCTGATACGCAACGCACATAAACCGGTTATCGTAGCCGGCGATTTCAATACCTTGAGGGGAAACTACGAGATCGAACAGTTCGCAACTGCGGCTGGATTGCAGAATGCCAATATCCGCAACTCGCCTTCATGGCCAAGCCGCCATCCGGCCCGACAACTGGATTTCATCCTGTATGGACCCGGCATCACCATGACACACTTTGAATTGCCGCATGTCACCTTGTCGGATCATCTGCCGCTGGTGTGTGATTTCGAGATAACGGGGAACTCTTAGGATGGCAGCGATTGTCGCGATCATCATTCTGATATTTGCCACAGTTCTCGTGGCCGCATTGCGACATCGGCATCTGCAGCGCCGCATCCATGGTCGGGCAATCGCGATGGAATCATTGTGGAAATCCTGGAACACGCTCGAACCGCTGATCGCAGAGGAGCGTTCCGCGCGTGAAGCACTGCTTGCACAAGTAGATCCTGAGAACCGGGAATCGGTGCATCAAAGCTTGCTCGATCTTGAAGCCAGTCTGCATAGCGAAGCCGAACCCATGATCGTATTGCGCAAGGAACTCATGAACAGCGTTGACCGGCGTCTGCTGAACATGGAGATATTGCAGCTTCCGGATGAAGTGAAGACCCGGTTACGCGCACAAAGTAGCGAGATGATGCAGACTGACCTGCAGGCGCGTGCTTACATCGCTGCAAATGATTTGCGTATGGCCCTGTTGCGCGAATATGCTGCACAGCGCTTCGATGATCGCATCGAGGGCGACTGGTTCGATGTCTACAAGAAAGCTTCCCGCCTGAAACAGAAGGGCGCACGTAATTTCATCCAACGGACCCTGAACGGTAATCAGAGTAATGTGGACGATGCCCGCTATCAAACCATGACCATCGTCGACCACGAGATCCGTACCCGCCTGCTGAAGATGCCCGCTGGCACGCGGTTTCCCGGGTTTGAGCCCGACCGAGATGCTAAAATGGGCAGCTGATAGTGCGAGTTGCGGAAGCCTGTCGCGCTACCTATGATTGGTCTCTTTTCCCGTTTCTTTGACCCGGAACACTTGCCCTCGGAGAGATGCGATGCCCGAAACTACTTCCCAGGCCAACTGGCGGATTGAACGTGATGCAGATGGTATCGCCTGGCTGTGTTTCGACAAATCCGGCGCCAGCACCAACGTACTGTCCGGAAACATCATGGTCGAACTGGGTGAACGGCTCAAGGAACTGGCCAAGCAGCCGCCCAAGGGCGTCGTGGTCTATTCGGCCAAGAAATCCGGGTTCATCGCCGGGGCAGACATCAAGGAATTCACGACGCTCAAGACACCGGACGACGCGTTCAAACTGATCCGCCAGGGTCAGTTGGTGCTCGACCAACTCGAACAACTCCCCTGCCCGACCGTCGCCCTGATCAATGGCTTCTGCCTTGGCGGTGGCATGGAACTGTCGCTGGCCTGCCGCTATCGCGTAGGGATAGACGATGCCCGTCTAAGCCTCGGGCTCCCCGAAGTGAAGCTCGGCATCCACCCGGGTTTTGGCGGCACCGTACGTTCCACGCGTCTGGTGGGTGTGATACCGGCCATGAGCTTCATGCTCAATGGTCGCAACGTACACAGCCGCGAAGCGCTCAAGATCGGCCTGATTGATCGCCTGGCAAACGAAGATTCAGCACGTGCTGCAGCCCGTGATCTGATATTGAATGCGCCTCCGCGCAAGACTCCACCGTTCATGCAGAAGCTGCTGGCGTTGGCGCCGCTGCGCCCGCTGGTCGCCAGGATGCTCACCAAACAAGTGGCTGCCAGGGTGCGTCGCGATCATTACCCGGCACCCTACGCCATCATCGATCTCTGGAAGCGGTACGCCGGTAGCGATCAGATGTACATCCAGGAAGCGCATTCGATCGCACAGTTGATGCTGCACGACACCGCCCGCAATCTGGTGCGGGTCTTCCTGTTGCAGGATCGCTTGAAGTCGCTGGGCAAGAAATCCGACCTCAACCTGCGTCATGTACACGTAGTCGGTGCCGGTACCATGGGCGGCGATATCGCAGCCTGGTCGGCGTTGCGCGGTTTCGATGTCACCTTGCAGGATCGTGAAGAAAAATATATCCAACCTGCACTCAAACGTGCCCGGAAATTGTTCGAAAAGAAACTCAAAGGTGCGGAGATACAGAACGCGGTGGCACGTCTCAAGATGGACGTAGCTGGCGATGGTGCCAAAGCCGCCGATGTCGTCATCGAAGCCATCTTTGAAGACGTGGATGCGAAACAGACCTTGTATAAAGTCCTGGAAGCAAGGATGCCCGCCGATGCGGTGCTCGCCACCAATACTTCCAGTATCCGTCTGGAAACTCTGAGCCCCGTACTCAAGGATCCCAAGCGCCTCGTCGGCCTGCACTTCTTCAATCCGGTCGCCAAGATGCCGTTGGTGGAAGTCATCCATGCCGCGGATACCGACCCGGCCATGATCAACAAGGCATTGGCTTTTACACGCCATATCGACAAGTTGGCGGTGCCGGTCAAAAGCGCCCCCGGCTTTCTGGTGAACCGTATCCTGATGCCTTATCTGATGGAGGCGATGTTGGCAGCAGATGAAGGTATCGCGCTGGAAGCTATTGATCAGGCCGCACTGAATTTCGGCATGCCGATGGGTCCTGCGGAACTCACCGATACCGTAGGCCTGGATGTGAGCCTGTCGGTCTCCAAAGTGTTTGCCAAGGAATTCAACAAGAAGATCCCTGAGAGCCTGACCAGGCTGGTAGCGGCCGGCAAGCTGGGTCGCAAGACCGGCGAAGGCTTCTATCGCTATCAGGACGGCAAGCCGGTCAAAGACAACAAGCGTGCCCGCAACATGCCTGGCGACCTTCAGGACCGCCTGATCCTGCCCATGATCAATGAGGCCGTTGCAGTGCTCCGCGAAGGCATCGTCGCCGATGCGGATCTTCTGGATGCGGGCGTCATCTTCGGCACCGGTTTCGCCCCCTTCCGAGGCGGCCCCATCAATTTCATCCGTGCGACCGGGGTCGCCGGGCTCAAGCAGCGACTTGAAAAATTGGCGACCACGCACGGTGAGCGCTTCAAACCCGATGCCGGCTGGGATCTGCCAACCCTCAAGGAACCCAAGGCATGACCTTCGACCAGATGCCCAAGGACCGTGAAGCGACGGTCCGTACCCTCGCCATGCCCAAGGATACGAATGGCCTGGGCGATATCTTCGGCGGCTGGATCATGTCCCATGCCGACATCGGAGGCGCGATCCTCGCCTTTCGTGAAGCCGGCGGCCGGGTTGTCACCGTCGCGGTTAACGATTTCGTATTCGTGGGCCCGGTCTATGTGGGCGATGTCGTCAGCTTCTACACCGACGTGGCACGCCGCGGTAATACATCTATCACCATAGATGTCACCGTATTTTCTCAGCGCAATGATGGCAACACCGAGACCTGCGTAAAGGTGGCGACTGCAAAGATGACTTACGTGCGGGTGGGAGCTAATCGTCGTCCCGTTTCTATTACGAAGCATGAAGTAAAATAAGCATTTCCATCAACCGGTTACAATAAATACTTAAATCAGATTCAAGCCTTCGATTTGAGCCCTGATCTACCCGAAACGAGGTTGTGGATAGAGTGATGAACAGGATGCTTATGCTAGACTGCAAAATATTCAAACCTCTTGCGTGCGAGGGGTTGGAGTACCCTTTCATAACAACAAGACCCCAAGGTTCCTAAGGCATGGCGACCAGACCACTCGACCGCGAGCTCGTCAAGAATTTCTCCCCGCTGAGCGGCCTCAAACCGGAAAATCAGGCGGATATCGCCAGCAAAACCCAGCTTCAGGATCTGGGCGCCGGCCGCTATGTGTTCAAACAGGGCGACAGCGACAAGCGTACCGTCTATCTGGTCAAGGGCGAGATCGAGCTGCGTTCAGGGGACAAGATCATCAAGACCATCGCCGCGGGCAGCGACGAAGCCCGTCACCCGCTGGCCCCCCAGATGCCACGCCATCTCTCGGTACGTGCCAAGACGGATATCGAATTCTTTGCGGTGGACAGTGACCTGCTGGACATCATGCTCACCTGGGATCAGACCGGCGCGTTCGAGGTCGGCGAACTGCAGGCCCAGGAAGAGACCCCGGCAGATGACTGGATGACCACCATCCTGCAGACCAAGGCCTTCCATCGCATCCCGCCTGCCAACATCCAGGCCATGTTCATGCGTATGGAACACATCACCCGCAAGCCCGGTGACGTGATCATCAAGCAGGGCGATGAAGGCGATTTCTTCTACATCGTCGCCGCCGGCCGTTGCGTGGTGACGCGCGAGACGCCCACCAACAAGGCCGGTATCAAACTGGCGGAATTGGGTGTCGGTGACAGCTTCGGCGAAGAAGCGTTGATCTCCGATGCCAAGCGCAATGCCACCATCACCATGCAGACGGATGGCTCTCTGGTACGACTCGCAAAAGAGGACTTCAAGACTCTGCTGAACGAACCGCTGCAAAAATGGGTCAACTATGATGAAGCCAGGAAGCTCATCACCGGCGGCGGGCAATGGCTCGATGTGCGCTTACCCAGCGAATTCGAGAACCAACATCAGGACGGCGCCATCAACATCCCGCTCTACTTCATTCGCCTGAAACTCGATACCCTGGATCCGAAACGCAAGTACGTGGTGTACTGCGATACTGGCCGCCGCAGTTCGGCCGGCGCTTATATCCTGAGTGAACGCGGATTCGATGCCTATGTACTGAAAGGTGGTCTGTCGGCCATCGCTTCTTGAGTCGGCAAGCTGTTCTGCATTAAAAACAAGCCGCTTTCAGCGGCTTGTTTTTCAACACCGGTTCTTATTGTCAATCATGAAGTGTAACTTTCACTTGTCTGCCCATGATGATGTCTGAACCCGCTTAATCCCTCGATCACGGCACGCATGACCTCCCGTTCAGGAAGCGACAGATACGGGTTCCAGATATCGAAAATCAGTACCACACGTGTCTTGTCGCTGCGGTTCCAGGCCTCATGCTCGAAGGTATCGTCGAACACGATGCACTGCCCCTCTTTCCAACCGCGGGTTTCCGTACCGACCCGAATACCGCAGTCAGACGGGATGATCAATGGAAGATGCGATACCAGTCTGATATTCGCGACTCCAGTATGCGGTGGAATATGTGCACCTGGTTTCAATACCGAAAAAAATGCTTCCGGCGAGTGATCCGCAACCCGGTTTATTGGAATCGAATCCAGCGCTGCAGCCGTTATCGGGCAACGCTGACAATTGTCCTCAAAGCGCTCACCGTCACGATAAAAGAAAAATGCATTCCAGCTCGGTGATTGATTCACGCCTTCCCAATAGGCAGCCCCGGGGTGTGCCTTGTCGATATCCACGAAAGGACGAAACCCCTCATCACTGCGTAAGACTTCGAGCAATTCAGCGCGGATTTCTCCGGATCTCGCTTCCAGAGTTGCCAGCCACGGAAATTCGCTGCGTTCAAACCAGGCCCGTGCCGGGATACCGGGGAAAGTCATAAAAGTAGGTCGTTGAAGAGGATGGCTTGAGCCAGCGGGTACTTTACCGAAATGCTGCGCCAGACACTGGTCAACGCGTGTCAGCGCTGCTGCACCGTACTGCATGCGCAATGGCGCCAATATGTCTGAAATCCAGTCGATTCGTGCCTGCTGGCTCACCGTAATCGCATGTTGCAACAGGCTCCGCAAGCCCGATGGTAGATCGTCTGCTCGCAATAGACCGATCTTCTCCGCCTGACCGAGCGCCGTCAGATAACAGGTTATGGCTTCATCGTTTTTGCCGAGCTGTTCCAGCACTGTACCCTTGTTCAACAGAGCGACGGGAAACTCGGGTTTGCGGGATAATGCCGCATCGAATGCTGCGAGCGCTGCATCGTAAGCGCCGACGGCGCGTTGAGCCAACCCCAGATTCTTGTAGGCTCCGGCATCATCAGGATCAACCTGCAGGGCATGCTGTAGAAGATCGATACTCCTGGCGAATTCCCCGTCGTTCAGAGCTCGCATCCCCATGAACCCCAGCGCTTCCGCGTGTTCAGGTTCACGTTTCAATACCTGCGCATACAACTCATCCGCTGCAGCCCACGCGCCCATCTGGCCCTGCTTGCGCGCTCGTTCCGCCAGCGATTGAACATCAGCCCCGGTTGGCCTGATCTGAGAAACCATCATTCATTCATTACATGGTATGGGTAGGACGATCTGCCTGCAGTGCGCCACCCAGATAGCTTTCTATCTTGCGCTGTGCGTTACCGCCATCCTGGTCGCTGAACTGCACACCGATACCCGCTGCGCGGCGGCTTTGCCCGCCACGTGGGGTGACCCAGACGACCTTGGCGGCAACCGGCAGACGCTCCGGGGATTCCATCAATTGCAACAGGATGAATACCTCGTCGCCAAGCTGGTAAGGTTTGTTGGTGGGAATGAACAAGCCGCCGTTCTTGATGAACGGCATATAAGCGCTATAGAGCGCGCTCTTGTCCTTGATGGCGAGATTGAGAATACCCTGCTGACGCGGCGCACTCATGCGTATCTATCCTCCCCGTGCGGCAAGCGGTGCCGCTTCCAGTGACTTCAGCCCTTCTGCCCAATCCGAAAGCAAACTTTCCAACAGCAACTGCCGGTTCACGCTGGTGCTGGCCAGTGCCACGGCTTCATTCAAGCGTCCCAACATAGCATGCAGGCCCCGCAAGTGTATGCCCTGCGCGGTGGTTTGCAACAGTACCATCGCATCCTGATTGATCACTGCAGCTTCGGCTCCTGACCCCAGCGCGATCAGATCCATAACCCAGGACTGAAGCAGTCGCAGAGTCAGCAGCATATCCAGATCCTTGGCACTCCAATCCTTGGCGCACGCTATCGGATTACGGCGGCCGGTACGTATTTCTTCCAAGGCATTGAACACATCCAGTCTGGCTTCAACCTGGGCGGAACTGGCAAGTTGCAGTGCTCCCAGAGGGCCGCCACCTGCCAGCCCCAGCAACACTGGCCAATCCTTTCGAGGCGCGTGCCGGGATAACCATGCGAGCGCCTGATCCTGTGCCGGTGGCAACATCCTCAGTATCTGACACCGGCTGCGAATGGTCGCCAGCAACCGTGCCGGCCTCGCGCTTACCAACATCAACAAGGTCCCGGCGCCAGGCTCTTCCAGGGTCTTGAGCAAGGCATTGGCCGCGGCGGTATTCATGGCGTCCGCGGGCTCGATCAAGGCGATTTTGCGCCCACCATGCTGACTGGTCAGGTTCAGGGCAGTGATCAGTTCACGCATCTGGGCAATGGTGATGACAGTCTTGTCCTCAGGAATAGCCACATAGCGGTAATCCGGGTGACTACCAGCACGGAATTGTGTGCAGGCACTGCAGGTGCCGCAAGGCTGTCCCGCATCCGGCGTGTGGCATAACGCCAGTTGCGCGAAACGCCTGGCAAACAGGGCCTTGCCGGTGCCGGGCACGCCACATATAAGCAACGCGTGCGGCAGTCGCGCATCCAGCATGCGCACATGTAATTGCTGCCAGGCAGCTTCCTGCCACGGAAATGGCACGATTCCGATATCGGCCACCGGGATCTGGCTCACAACCAACGCCTCAAACGTGCATCAAGGAGATGTTTTATCTGTTCCTGTACTTGTGCAAGTTCACCGCCGGCCGCCACTACCTGCAGACGCCGCGGCTCACGTTTCGCACGCGCCAGATAGACTCGCCGTACACGCTCGAAGAATGCAGCCTGCTCACGTTCGAAACGGTCGCGGTGTCCACGTTTGTTCATGCGTGCCAACCCTACTGCCACCGGAGCATCCAGCAACAATGTCAGATCTGGTTTAAGTCCCTTCAGTATCCAGCGTTCCAGCGTCGCGATACGCTGCGTTGGCATGCCGCGGCCGCCACCCTGATATGCGTAGCTTGCATCCACAAAGCGATCGCAGATTACCCAGCGACCCGCTTTCAAGGCCGGCCTGATCACGTTTTCGACATGCAGGCTGCGCGCTGCGAACATCAGCAGCAGCTCTGCATCCTGGGAAAACCGCTCGGTACCCGAATCAAGCAGTAATGAACGAATCCGCTCTGCGGCAGGCGTGCCGCCCGGCTCTCGCGTCATCAAGACATCGATGCCGCACGCCACAAGCTGGTCACGGATAAATCCCAGATGCGTGGATTTCCCGACCCCTTCGATACCTTCCACGCTGATGAAACGCGCCTTGCTCATTTTTTATGCTGGTTGTGACCGTGGTTGGATAACTGGTATTTCTGTACTGCCGCATTTTGTTCGGCCAGGGTCGCCGAGAACTGGTGAGTGCCATTGCCTTTGGCGACGAAATAGAGCGCGTTGCCCGGTGCCGGATGCAAGGCTGCCTGGATAGATGCGAGTGCCGGCATGCAGATCGGGGTCGGTGGCAACCCGTAACGTGTATAACTATTGTAAGGCGTATCCTTGCGCAAATCTTTGAAGGTGATATCACCGTTATACGCATCACCGAGACCATAAATCACGGTCGGATCGGACTGCAGTTTCATACCCTTCTGTAATCGCCGGACGAATACGCCCGCGATCTGTGCACGCTCAGTCGGTTGGGCAGTCTCTTTCTCGATGACTGACGCCATGATCAGTGCATCGTATGGAGATTTATACGGCAGGTCCGCTGCCCGCGTCATCCACGCCGCATCCAGTTGCTGTTGCATGCTCTGATAAGCGCGTCGCAGGAATGATACGTCAGTGGTCCCACGCGAGAAACTGTAGGTATCCGGATAGAACATCCCTTCCGGATGTTGTTGCGGATGCCCCAATCGTGCCATTACTCCGGCTGGTGTCATACCCTGCAGAGTATGAGTCAGATAGGGGTCCTGCTCGACGGCATCAAGGACCTGTTTGAAATTCCACCCATCCACCAGAGTCAGCGAATGCAGAACCACATGGCCACTCACAAACTGATCCAGCAATCCAGCTACTGTCGTGCCCGGCTGTATCCGGTACTCGCCCGCGCGCATGGCGCCGGATTGTCCACGCAGACGTGCGAGCAGAACCAGACTCAAAGGATGCGGTAATACACCTTGCTGACCGAGCTCGAATGCGACGACTCGCAGCGGCTTGCCCTGCGTGATCTCTACGACCACTGCCTGCCGCCCGCTCAGTAACGGCTGCTGGTAACAGATGCGATAGAACAGCACTGCGCCGAGTATCGCGCTCGCTACTGCCAGCAACACCATGATTCTGAAAATCCGGACTATCCGTATCATAGTTCATCAGTCCATTGCTGGATTCTGCGCGTCATCTCACCCACTGGGTAATCCCGCTCGCCGATCCTGGTTACCGGCCACACACCGATGACCGAGTTGCACACGAATACTTCCCTGGCTTCATCCAGTTCCGGGATTGTCAACTTGCTGACACGCATCGGTACCCCCGCCTGTTTCGCCTTCCCAATAAGGTAGCGGCGCATGACACCGGCCACGCCACAATTACGTACATCTGGTGTCATCAATACCCCGTCGGCAAGAAGCGCAAATACGTTGGTCATTGTACCTTCGATCACCGTACCGTCAGCATCCTTCATCAAGCCTTCCTGCGCCGTATCCACACCGGACCATTCTGCGCGTGCCAGCACCTGTTCCAAACGATTCAGGTGTTTAAGCCCGGCAAGCTGTGGATTACTGCCCAGGATAGTGTTGCATATTCGGGCGTGAATGCCGTCTTGCCACCAGCTCTCCGGGTGGGCAGGCCAATCGTGCAGAGTCAGTATCCGCGTTGGAGTAATGGTCTGAGCCGGTCGATAGCCCCGGCCGCCGCTGCCACGGGTGACGATAAGTTTCAGGATGGCCTGCGCCTGATCGGTTACTGCGGCATCCAGCTCATCCTGAATCGATGCAACTGACGGTGGTGGAATACCCAGACGTTCACAACCTTCCATGAGCCGTTGCAGATGCATTTCCAGTAACGTTATCCGGCCGTGTCGCACCGCCATGGTCTCGAACACGCCATCCCCGTATTGCAAACCTCGATCCGTCGCCGCAACTCGGGTACCGGGTTTACCATTGATCCAGCAACGCGCACTCATACCTGTGCTCCCAGCGCGCGCGCCAACCCGCGGGCCTTGGCGCGGGTCTCGTCCAATTCGAATTCCGGAATCGAGTCGGCGACGATCCCGGCTCCGGCCCGGAATTCGAGCTGATCACCCTTCTGAACCAGAGTCCGGATCAGGATATTCATATCCATATCACCATCGTGGTTCAGGTACCCCATGGAGCCGGTATAAGCTTCGCGCGGCATCCGTTCCAGCTCCGCGATGATCTCCATGCAGCGTACTTTCGGGCAACCGGTGATCGTGCCACCCGGAAATACCGCCCGAATTACCTCGCCCGGCGAAACTTCGTCACGCAATCGTGCGCAGACATTGGAGACGATGTGATGCACGTGCGTGTAGGATTCGACGACCATGACCTCGTCCACCTGCACACTACCGGTTCGGGCGATCCGACCCAGATCGTTGCGCTCCAGATCCAGCAGCATCACGTGCTCGGCACGTTCTTTCGGGTGTTCGATCAATTCCCGGATCAGGGCCGCGTCACGCTTCGCATCAGCATGACGGGGCCGGGTACCAGCGATGGGCCTTGCGTCTATGCGTCTGTTTCTGACGGATACCAGGCGTTCAGGTGATGAGCTGATGACAGCGCTGTCGCCGTAATACGCCAGGCCCGCAAATGGCGCCGGGTTGGCTTGTCGCAAACGCCGATAGAGATCAGCTGGCGTGACTTGCCTATCCAGTCCGGCATGCCAACGACGCGACAGATTGGCCTGAAAGATGTCGCCATCCAGAATATAGCGCCGCGCACGATCGACCGCCTGGAGATAACGCGCCGGTTCTTCTTCTTCCAGCGGCGAAGCAAGTAATGGAATGGATCCGGTACGCACAGCCTGCAATTCATGCATATCCGCTTGCATCGCGTCCAGCAATTCCGACTGTCCGACCTCAGCAACCAGTGTGGCTGTGTCATCGGCATGATCCACGACTATCGCGGCCGGAACGCGCGTCGCACAGGCTATCGGCAAGGCGTCACCGGCCGGTAACTTCAGAGATGGTTCGATCTGGCCTGCCAGCTCATAACCGAGATACAGGAACCAGCCCCCACGGAACGGCGGCGCACCGATGTCGCCAGGCTGGTCGGTGCGCGACTGCTGCCAATGCCGATCAAGCATCTCCAGGAAACCGGCATCGAATCGTGCCCCCTGCCCGTTCGTACAACCGCCATCGGCATTCAAAATCAATCGTTCGCCGGGAAACGAAAACAGGATGTCATGCCGGCTCTGCGGCGTCCCGTGTGCGACGCTTTCCAGCAGAAAAGGGTAACGACCGGGATTGCTGTGCTGCAGCGAGGCCAGATCCACCGGCAACGACAGCTTGCGGGTAACGTAAGAGGATGTGCTGGCGGTGAACATGTCGTTACGCCGCGCGGATGTCGCGAAGTTCAATCGAGACGGCGAAACACCAGCGTGCCGTTGGTACCGCCGAAACCGAACGAATTGGAGACTACCGTGTCGAGTTTCATCTTGCGCGCGGTATGCGGTACGTAATTCAGATCACAACCCTCGTCCGGGTGATCCAGGTTGATGGTGGGCGGCGCCACCTGATCACGCAGGGCCAACAGGCTGAAGATGGCTTCGACGCCACCGGCCGCGCCCAAAAGATGTCCGGTCATGGATTTGGTGGAACTCACGGCGAGTTTCTTCGCGTGCTCGCCGAACGCGCGTTTGATGGCAACGGTCTCGCCCTTGTCGCCGACATGCGTGGAAGTGCCGTGTGCATTGATGTATTGCACTTGCGAAGCATTGACACCGGCATCCGTCAGTGCATTCACCATGCACAAACGCGCCCCTTCGCCGTCTTCCGGCGGTGCCGTCATGTGATAGGCATCGCCACTCATCCCGAAACCGATCAGTTCGGCATAGATCTTCGCGCCACGCTTTTTCGCGTGTTCGTACTCTTCCAGCATCAACACGCCGGCACCTTCGCCGAGCACGAAACCGTCACGATCCTTGTCCCAGGGGCGGCTGGCTTTCTGCGGTTCGTCGTTGCGCGTGGACAAGGCACGCGCGGCGCAGAACCCACCCACACCCAATGGGGTGGTCGCCATCTCGGCACCACCGGCGACCATCGCATCCGCATCGCCGTACTGGATCATGCGCATCGCGATACCGATATTGTGGTTGGCAGTGGTGCAGGCGGTGACTACCGCGACGTTCGGGCCTTTCAGGCCGTACATGATCGAGAGATTGCCCGAGATCATGTTGATGATGCTGGATGGCACGAAGAACGGCGACACCTTGCGCGGACCGCCGCTTTCCATGATCGAGGCGTGCGCTTTCTCGATATTGGTCAAGCCGCCGATGCCGGCACCGACTGCGGCACCGATGCGTGGTGCGTTGGCCTCGGTGATTTCGAGACCGGAATCCTTGAGCGCCTGTATGGAGGCCGCGATGCCGTAATGCACGAACGGGTCCATCTTCTTGACGTCCTTGGGCGGGACGTAGGCGGCCGGATCGAAGTCTTTCACTTCCGCCGCGATGCGGGTCGGATAGTTTACCGGGTCGAAATGTGTGATAGCGCCGATGCCGCTCTTGCCGGCCGTGATGGCGGCCCAAGCCTCTTCCACGGTGTTACCCACCGGCGAGATGATGCCAAGACCTGTCACGACCACGCGGCGTTTCGACACTGCTGCAACCCTCAAAGCTTGTCTGATTGTTCAGGGTACAAGAAAAGACAAGGCCGTTGCCACCTCTCGATGGCAACGGCACTTCATCATGGAATCAATGCCTTACGCGTTGGGCAGATGTTCCTTGATGTAGTCGATGGCCTGCCCGACGGTGGTGATCTTCTCAGCCTCTTCGTCCGGGATCTCGCACTCGAACTCTTCCTCAAGTGCCATGACCAGTTCGACGGTATCCAGCGAGTCAGCACCCAGATCGTCCACGAAGGAAGCCTGCGGTGAAACCTGATCTTCCTTCACGCCCAGTTGTTCAATGACGATCTTCTTGACGCGTTCTTCGATGCTACTCATGATTGATGGGACCTCCCAAAAGTGACAAAACCAGTGCCGACGGTTCTGGCCGACCGCACCGGGGGCGGTATTGTAGTGAAAACCCCAGCGCCGTGCCAGCCGCCCTCAAAACCCTCAAGCCGGCTGCCTAAGCCATGTACATGCCGCCATTGATATGGAGCGTTTCGCCCGTCATGTAGGCGGCAGCGGGTGACGCCAGGAACAACACCGCCTGGGCGATATCCTCGGGCTGCCCCAGTCGCGCCAGCGGTATCTGGCCCACCAGCGCAGCACGTTGATCCTCACCGAGTGCGCGGGTCATGTCGGTGTCGATGAAGCCGGGTGCCACGGCATTGACCGTGATATTGCGCGAACCCACCTCCCGTGCCAGCGATTTCGTGAACCCCAGGATGCCGGCCTTGGCTGCACAATAGTTGGCCTGGCCGGGATTCCCGGTCGCGCCGACCACCGAGGAGATGTTGATTATGCGCCCGTGGCGGGCCTTCATCATCCCACGCAGGCAGGCCTTGGAGAGCCGGAACACCGAGGTCAGGTCGGTATCCAGCACCACCTGCCAATCCTCCTCTTTCATGCGCATGAGCAGCGTATCGCGGGTCACCCCGGCATTGTTCACCAGCACCGTCACGTCCCCGAATTGGTCGGTGACCGCCTTCATAGCCTGTTCGACCGAAGCCGGATTGCTGACATCCAGCACCAGACCGTGGCCCTGGATGCCAGCTTGTTTCAGATAAGCCTCGATGCTCTCGGCACCCTCGGTGCGGGTAGCAGTACCGATCACGGTCGCTCCGGCCTGCCCCAACGCCAGCGCGATGGCCTTGCCGATACCGCGGGTCGCGCCTGTCACCAGCGCAACGTCGTTTGCAAGCGTATTCATATTGTTTTTACCGCTTCCAGCGCGGCCTCCAGACTGGACTGATCGTTGACGGAAAAGGCTTCCAGATCCTTGTCGATGCGCTTGGCGAGTCCGCTCAGCACCCTGCCAGGTCCCAGTTCCACCAAGTGGCTGGCGCCCTGGGCCGCCAGCGACCGAATGGTTTCCACCCAGCGTACCGGACTGTGCAATTGGGCCTTGAGTGCGGCACGGATGGCATCCGCATCGGCATGCGGCATGATGTCCACATTGTGGATAACCGGTATCGAAGGTGGCTTGAGCGCTACCCCCGCCAGCTGTGCTGCCAGTCTGGCCGCCGCCGGCAGCATCAGGGCGCAATGCGAAGGCACACTGACCGGTAGCGGCAAGGCACGTTTGGCGCCCCGTGCCTTGCAGGCTTCGCCGGCGCGTTCCACAGCTGCCTTGTTGCCGGCGATGACGACTTGGCCGGGAGCATTGAAATTGACCGCCTCGACCACCTGACCCTGCGCGGCTTCAGCACAGGCTGCCCGGACAGCCTCGTCATCCAGGCCAATGATTGCTGCCATCGCGCCCTCACCGGCCGGTACGGCCTGTTGCATGGCCTGGCCACGGAATTCGACCAGCTTCACCGCCGTCTTGAAATCCAGTGCGCCGGCACACACCAGCGCCGTATATTCGCCCAGGCTATGGCCTGCCATGGCAATCGGTTGGGGTCCCGCCTGAGCCTGCCACACCCGCCACACCGCGACACCCGCTGTCAGCAGCGCCGGCTGGGTGCATTCGGTAGCATTAAGGCGCTCTTCAGGCCCTTGCTGGGTCAGCGCCCACAAATCGTAATCCAATATCTCGGAAGCTTCTGTAAATGTTTGTTTTACAATATGATTATTTTCGGAAAGGCCGTTTAACATGCCGATACTCTGAGAGCCCTGGCCTGGAAACACAGCAGCAAAACCCATGGCTTCCTCTTCAGTCCCGTGGAAAACCGCGCATTATACCCGCGCCCTGCGCCAGACCAGACTTGCAGCCACCAACAATGCGCCGGTAAAAGCGCCGTAGAGATGCGCATCCACCACGACAACCCCTCCAGTAGTGGCTTCCGAGAACGGCAAGGGCCCCAGATATTGCTCGTACACGAGCTTCACCAGCAGAAACACCCCCAGCAGCCAGCCGATACCGTCCCCGCGCCGCATCAGCAGCATGGCACCGACTATCCACACCGTATTGAGCGCGCCTGAAATCCCCACATACCAGCGCAGATCCGGGTCACCCGCCAGCAGCCCGAAGCCAACGCCCAGCGCGCCGACCGCGATCAATGCCGGGAAACGCCAGCCCGGCAGCACATCCTCGAACAACAGCCAGAGCAGAACGCAGCCAGCCATGTCCTCGGCGAGATGGCTCCAGCCCAGATGCACGAAATTGCCGCTGAACAGGCGCCACCATGCACCGCCCAGGATCGCACCACGGTCGTAGCGCAATGCCTCGCGCACCGGTTCGCCGCCGCAAGCCAGCAATACACAGGGTACGACCACGATCAGTAACGGCCAGAGGTGAAGCAGGCGCGACTTCAGTGCTGGGAAAGTGAGCGGATTCATCAGCGTATCGGCAAATCCGTTGTTGTATGATGGAATTTCAATTTGCAGTGCACTTTAACCCAACCCAGACGATCAAATCAGCCATGCCAAGCAATCGCAAACAATCCGGTTTTACCCTCATCGAAGTGATGGTGGTCGTGGTCATCCTCGGCATCCTCGCCTCCATCATCGTACCCAAGATCATGGACAAACCCGATCAGGCTCGCATAGTCAAAGCCCGCCAGGACATCAGCGCGATCCAGTCCGCGCTCGAGATGTATCGGCTCGACAACTATGTCTATCCCACTACCGATCAGGGTCTTGATGCATTGGTGCAGAAACCCGGCGGTAACCCCGAGCCACCGCACTGGAAACAGTATCTTGATCGTCTGCCGACAGACCCCTGGGGCCACCCCTACCAATATCTGAATCCAGGCGTACATGGCGTCATCGATATCTGGTCGTATGGCGCCGACGCCCAACCCGGCGGCACTGGCGTGAATGCCGATATCGGCAACTGGGATCAGGATGGCACCGGCAACGCGAAAGGTGGAAGCTGACGCTATCGCCAGCGCGGCAAGCACAGTGAATACTCGCGCCCGCGGCTTCACGTTAATCGAAATCCTGGTGGTAATGGTGATCGTCGCCATCGTCGCCGGCGTCGCCATCGTCTCACTCGGTTCACTGGGCCGTGCGCCACCCGCCAAGCATGCCGCCGAACAACTGTCTGCGCTGACCGATCTGGCAGAGCAACAGGCCGTCATGGAGGGACAGCAATATGGCCTGCTGGTCAGCAGCCACGGTTATCAGTTCTTCACGTACGACGGGACCCAATGGCAACCAGTGCAGAATGATGAAATGTTTCGTGCCCGGAATCTGGGTGATGACGTGATACTGGATTTGCATCTGGAAGGCGCGCCGGTGAATCTTGCCAAAACCGATGCGGTGCCTGATGCCAGCACCTCTGCACCGGCCACTTCAGCCGACAGCATCGATGACGAAACTGCGCAGGCCAAACCGCAGATCGCCTTGCTCTCAAGCGGCGAGATCACACCATTCGAGATTACCGTTTCCGATACGGTCGACCCTTCAGTCCATTACGTGATACGCGGCAGCCTGATGCACGGCATCGAACTGGAATCACCGGGCGGCAAGCATGCGCAGTGAACAGAAACGACAGCGGGGATTCACTCTGCTCGAAGTGCTGATCGCGCTGGCCGTACTCGCCATCGCCATGCTGGCGGTAATCGGCACCGCCGGCACCAGCACGCGCGTCGCCAGCGAGCTACGCGACAAAACCCTGGCCAACTGGGTGGCGATGAATGAACTCACGACGTTGCGGGTCGCGTCAACCTGGCCGGCACTCGGTAAACAGGACGATGACGCCGAGATGGGTGGTCGCAAATGGCACTGGCAAGCGAACGTGAAGACTACTTCCGATCCTGATCTGCTGCGTATCGACATCGATGTCAGTGACGCGACACAGAAAGACCGGGTCATCACCAGCCTGACTGGTTTTCTCGGTCGCCCGATGCCGAACGTTCCGGCGTCAGGGGCCGGTGGCTCGCCCCTGCTCCCACCGCATCCTCCCAAGGGTGGTTAGCATGTACGCGCGCGGCTCACGCGGGTTCACGCTCATCGAACTGCTGGTGGCCATCGCCATCTTCGCCATCATCGCCGTGCTCGCTTACGGCGGATTCGACAGCGTGGTGCATCAGCGTGAAAAAAACACGGCTGTCATGCAGCAACTCCACACCTTGCAACTCGCCGTCACCATCATGGCGCGGGATTTCAGCCAACTGGAGCCACGCACCATCCGCGATAGCCTGCAAGGCACGCCGCTGCCGGCATTCATCGGCAACCCGCAGAATCTGCCGCAGGTGGAATTCACCCGTGGCGGCTGGAGCAATCCGCTCGCGAATGTGCGCAGCACTCAGCAGCGCGTTGCATACGAACTGGATAACGGCAAGTTGCTGCGCCTGTCATGGACCGAACTGGATCGCGCCAGCCAGACCGAACCCTTGAAACAGACTCTGCTCACCGAGGTGACTGCATTCTCGTTGCGTTACATGGATTCCAGCGGCGAGTGGCTGGAACAATGGCCGCCGCTGAACAGCAACCCCAACCTGTACCTGACGCGCGTACCGCGTGCTGTCGAGATCAAGTTCACACTCAAAGGTGCGGGAGAATTTACTCGCCTGGTCGAGGTACATCGCAATGACGATGCAAGTTAATCCCTGCCTGCAGAAACAGCGCGGGGTGGCGCTATTGATCGCGTTGGTGATGCTGGCACTCGCTGCTACCCTGGCAGCAGCGATGATCTGGGATATCAGCCTCGACCAGCACCGCACTGCCGCGCTGATCCAGAGCGATCAGGCCATGCAATATGCACTGGGCGCGGAAGACTGGTCGGAGCAGATACTGCGTCGTGACGTGGAGTCTGCGCAGCAGGCACAATCGACTCAGCAAGCCGTCCCGGGGCAGACCGGCAACGGTGCCACCAGTGTGAACCTGACCCAGGATTGGGCCATGCATCTGCCACCGTTGCCGATACAGGGTGGTTCTGTCACCGGGCAACTGCAGGATCTGCAGGGTTTGTTCAATCTCAATAATCTGGTGGGTGCACAGGCAAGCCCGACGACTCAGAGCGTCGCGTTCATGCAGTTCCAGCGCTTGCTGACGGCATTGGATCTCGACCCTGGTATCGCCTACGCAGTACTCGATTGGGTCAACCCGGGTGACCAGCCTCATTTTCCGGGAGGGGCCAAGGATGAGACCTATTCAAGGTTGCAACCACCCTATCTCACTGCGGAACGTCCCATGACCAGCATCAGTGAGTTGTTGCTGGTGGCCGGCGTGACACCGGACGCGTATCAGAAACTCGTACCCTATGTGTGCGCCTTGCCACTCACGAACACCACCCAGATACAGGCGGGAGCCGCAGCTGCAACTGGTGCCAATACTCCAACTCCGATCAATGTGAACACAGCACCTCCCGTCGTCTTGATGTCGCTGGCGCCGAATATCGATCTGGGGACCGCGACCGCATTGGCGCAGGCCCTGGCCACACATCCCATCGAGAATCAGAATGATATCGGCACGCTCTGGTCACAGTTGACCAACGGACAACGCGCACCGCAGAACGCGGGCATCACGTCCAATTATTTCAGACTTACGGCCAAGGTACAGATTGGCAGCACGCAGCTCACCCTGTACAGTCTGCTGTATAGAAATACGAATGGGGGGACGTTCGCCATCCGGCGTACGTTTGGCACACTTTGACGATCGAACATCATGGCTGAGACCTTGTTCCTGCGCTTGTCCGTCGGCGACCTTCCGGTCAGCTGGCTGCTGGTTGACGCACTCGGCAACCGAATCGGTCGCGTACAGCAGGGTGCGCTCGAAGATGCCGCTGCCCAGGCGCATGGCCGACGCGTGCGTGTCTTGGTACCTGGTGCGACGGTAAGTCTGCTGCATGCAGGCATCCCGACCAGAAACCTGCAGAAAGTGTTGCAGGCTGTCCCCTTCGCACTCGAAGATCACCTGGCCGAAGATGTCGAGACTCTGCATTTTGCACTCGGCGACCGGGATGAAGACGGTTATACGGTCGCAGTACTCCGACGCGCCTACCTTACTCAGTGGCTGGCACAACTTGCGGCCGCGGGCATCAGCGCAGATGAGATCATCCCCGACATGCTGGCTCTGCCGACACACGAGGCAACACTGACGCTCGCCCTGGATGCGGATGAAGTGCTGGTGAGTCTTCCCGATGGCACCGCCTTCAGCACTGAAATGTCCCTGGCGCCGCTGCTCATCGAACGCCACCTCAAGGATCTCCGTGGCAGCGGGGGCTGTGACAAAGCAATCGTCCATGCAGCAGAAGAATCTGATATCGCCGCCATCACGCATACGCTCGAAATGTTGGAACTTGTGGTCGAACACGTGCCCTTGAACGATGGCTTGCTGCCGGTCTTCGCTGCCACCCTGCGCGACAGGCCTGCGCTGAACCTGCTGCAAGGTGAATTCGGCCGTCATAAAGGCATGAGCGAACATTGGCAACGCTGGCGGTTCGCGATCGGAATGCTGATCGCATTCTGTGTCGTCGGCATCGTGCAGCAAGGCGTGAGCTACCTCCAACTCAGGCACCAGGCCGCACAACTGGATGCACAAGTGCTGGAGCAATTCCACAAGGCCCTGCCGGATGTCCACCGCGTGGTCGATCCACGCCAGCAGGTGCAGCAGCGGTTGAACCAGTTGAGCGGGGGTAATGACAGTAACGGGCCCTTGCCGATGTTGATGGCGCTGGGCGCTGCCCTGCAGGCGAACACTACCGTCCAGTTGAGTGGCTTCAGCTATCACAGCGGCAGTTTGCAGGTGCAAGTGCAGGCGGGTCAGATCCAGGCGCTCGACGATCTGAAGACATCGTTGCAGCAAACCGGCAAATTCACTCTCAATCTGGATTCGGTCAACAGCAGCAACGGCAAAGCCACCGGTCGTCTGACTTTGACAGGCGGTACGCCATGAAACAATACGACGAACTGCGCCGCTGGTTCCTGTCCCTGGAACAACGTGAACGCCGGGTATTGACCGCAGGCGGTATCTTCCTGCTGATCGTGATTATCTACGGTGCGGTCCTGACACCATTCGCGCACAGCAAAGCCGCGTTGATATCCCATATCTCCCAGCAACGCAGCTTGCTGGCATGGATGCGCCCTGCCACTGCACGCATCCAGGCATTGGGCGGCAAACAACCCACGGCCTTGTCTGCCGATTCGTTGCTGGCGACCATCAATCGCGAAGCCGGCAGCGCGGGTCTGGGTAACGCGCTGCGTCAAGTGCAACAGCAGAATGACGGTTCGATACGGGTGCAACTGGAAGGAGCGTCGTTCGACACCATGGTGCACTGGTTGGGCGATCTGCATAAACGTTACGGCATCAGCATCAGCGATATGAGCGTACAGCGTGGCAGCAGTGCCGGTTCGGTGGACGCCAATCTCAGTCTGCAGGGGTCTTCGGGATGACGCGCCGGGTACTGCGGTGGCTGGTACCTGGCGCCCTCGCCTACCTGATTTTTCTAGGTGCCACATTTCCTGCCAGCTATGCCTTGCACTGGCTGCAACCCAGTCTGCCTGGCGTCCAACTGGGCGATATCAGCGGCAGTATCTGGTCCGGTCAAGCCCGGCAACTGGTCTTCGATTCCGTCCCGCTCGGTGCCGTAAGCTGGCAGTTCGACTGGCGCGCGCCCTGGTCGGGCAGCCTCGGATACCGGCTGAGTCTCGATGGGGAAGGTACCCGACTGGGCGGACGCGTGCGGATTGGTCGCGGCGGACGTCTGGTGATTCGCGATCTGGTCGGGCGCCTGCCCCTGCAGCGGCTCGATCACTGGTTACCGCTACCGCCGGACAGCGTGGCAGGCTTGTTGCAACTCGATCTGACCAGCCTGATCGTCACTAACGGCCTTCCGCAGACGGCAGAGGGTAGCGTGACCTTGGATAGCGCCAGCCTCAATTGGCCGCAGGCGGCCGTCCTCGGCAGCTATCAGATGCAACTGAAAACCGGTCAGGGCATCACCGGTGAGATCCGGGATACCAACGGCCCGCTGGCCCTGCAGGCTCAGGTCACCTTGCAGACGGACGGCCAGTATCGCGTGAATGGCGTACTTTCGGCCCGGGATTCCGGCTCTGCTGCTGCTCATCTCCTGACCTATCTGGGTCCGCCAGGACCGGATGGCAAATACCCGTTCGATTTTGCCGGTCGTTTATAACTTCGTCACAGGCAGATAAAATTTCCGTTTTTTCATTGACTTGAAGTGGATAGCTCAGCAATATCTGTGTCCTGCAGCCGTATCCCTGCGCTGTACTTGGGGCTCCCAGCGAACATGTCAAACACTTATAGCCAGCCCGCCTCATTCGGACGCCGCGCATGAAGCCGGAGTCCGCCGCTGTGCCATTGCAGAACGGGCTTTTCCGGACCCTGATGGAACAGACCGCCGGAGTCGTCGGGCAGGACTACTTCCGTCATCTGGTACGCACCCTGGCGACCACGCTGGATACCGAATACGCCTTTATCACTACGCGCAAACCGGAGGACAACGGCCGGTTGGTACTGGTAGCCGGATGGCACGTCAACCACGCAGCTGCCGGCAATGGCGAGTTTTTCATCGCCGGGACACCCGCCGCACGCGTATTTTCCGAAGGTCAGCTCTGGCACGAAGACAGTACAGCAAATCTGTATCCCCAAGATCGTTGGCTACGCAAGCATGGTGTACGCGCCTATTGTGCGGTCGCCATCCCGGGGCTCGACGGCCATCCGATCGGTCATCTCGGTGTCATGTCACGGCATCCATTTCAGGCCAGCGAGGAGTTATTCGCGACCCTCAGATTGCTGGCCAGCCGTAGTGCAGCGGAACTACGCCGCCGGCGACTGGACGAGGTGCAGCGGCTCACCGGCACCAAATTCGCAACTTCGTTCCGTGCGGCGCCCGGCATCATCGCCATCTCCGAATTGGAGAACGGCAAATTCACCGATGTGAACCAGGCCATAGAACGCATGCTCGGTTACAGTCCAGCGGAAATCATCGGGCGCACGGCAGTAGAACTGGGTATCTGGGAATTCCCTGAAGAACGCGCCGACATCCTCGAGGAACTGCAAGTCGCCAACCGGGTCTCGAACCGGGAAATACATCTGTTGGGACGCAATGGCGAAAAACGTCGTGGCCTGCTGTCAGCCGAGGTCATCGAGATCGAGCGCCGTTCCTGCATCCTCTCCAGCATCCAGGACATCACCGATTATCGCGACGCGCTGGACGCTCTGCATCAGCGCGACCTGAGTTACCAGACCCTGTTCAACATCGGTGCGGATATCGCATTGGTTTATAAAATCGATACAGAAGGCCGCGCGACCGGTCCGTTTCACGAAGTCAACGATGCTGCCTGTGCGTTACTCGGTTATAGCCGCGATGAATTCATGGAGATGGTACCTTCCGCACTCAGCGACTCCGAAAACTGGCGCAACATCGGGCGCCGGATACTGAAAGACAAGGTATTGAGCCTCGACACCCAGTTGCGCTGCAAGGATGGATCTGCTCTGCCGGTTCAGGTACGGGCAAGACTCATCCTGCTGGATGGGCGCAACATGGTGATGCTGATGTGTCGTGATACCAGCGTCACGTCTGCACACGGAGGCGCTATCGCCGATGTCGAACGCAAATATCGCAGCATCTTTGAAAATGCCGTTGAAGGTATCTACCAATCGACATCTGATGGCCGCATCCTGAGTGCCAATCCCGCATTGGCACGTATCCTCGGTTACGAGTCCCCGGATGCGATGATTGCCAGCGGACTCAACGTCGCATCGCGGGCATATGTACACCCGGAGTATCGAGCAACCCTGCTGAACTACCTGGAGAAGGATGGAATTTACGCAGATCAGGAATTTCAGATCTTTCGCAAGGATGGCACCCTGATCTGGATCTCCGATAACGCGCGTATCGTACGTGACGAAGCCGGTAACGTCCGCTACTACGAAGGATTCATCCAGGACATCACCTCGCGCAAACTTGCCGAGCAAGCCCTCGCCCAATCTGAAGAAAAATATCGCACCCTGGTGGACACGAACCAGGACGGTGTGTTCATGAGCCAGAACGGTACTCTGGTTTATGCCAATCAGACGTTGGCAAAATTGCTGGGTTACGATCCTGAAGATATTGTCGGCAAACCTGTACTCGAGTTGATTGCCGGCGAGAGTCGCGCTCTTGCTGAGCAGCTCGCCGCTGACCTTCCGGATGAAGGTACCATCGAGCCCCAGGAAGTGCACCTGCTGCATCGTGACGGCAAGACCAGAGTCGTGGTCTCCATGGGAATCGGGCGTATCACCTGGCGAGAAAAACCCGCCATCACAGGGACCGTGCGCGATGTTACCGAACACAAGAAAGCCGAGCAGGAACTCGTCTACAGCGCTTATCACGATCCACTTACCGCACTTCCGAACCGCAGTTTCTTCCTCGAACGTCTTACGCGCGCGATCGAGCGCAGCGGCAAACGCGGCAGCGATCGTTTCGCGGTATTGTTCCTGGATCTCGATCGTTTCAAACTCATCAATGACAGCCTGGGACATACTTTCGGCGACCGCCTGCTGGTCGCGATCGCCAAGCGTCTGCGAGCCTGCCTGCGCCCATCCGATCTGATCGCACGCCACGGTGGAGACGAATTCACCATCCTGGTCGAGAACATTCAGGGTCTGGACGAAGCGACTGCGGTTGCCGATCGCGCCCATGAAGAACTGGCTCGTGCCTTCACGGTAGATGGTCACGATGTATTTTCCACTGCAAGTATCGGTATCGTCATCGGTGCCCCACACTACCAGCACCCCGATGAGGTACTCCGCGACGCCGACACGGCCATGTATCGAGCCAAAGCTGCCGGAAAATCCGGCTATGTGGTATTCGATGACGCCATGCATGAGCGCGTCAAGGAAAATCTCAAACTGGAGACAGAACTGCGGCATGGATTGCAGCGCGGCGAATTCCGTGTTTTCTATCAGCCGGTGATGGAACTCGCCAGCGGCAAGTTGAAAGGCTTCGAAGCCCTGGTACGCTGGGATAATCCGACCCGTGGTCTGGTGGCACCGGCCGATTTCCTTTCCGTCGCTGAAGAGACCGGTCTGATCATCCCAATCGGTTGGTGGGTTATGGAGACTGCATGCACCCAGCTCAACAACTGGCGCAAGCGCTTCAAACATCTATCTGATGATTTCAGCATGAGCGTGAATATCGCGAACCGGCAGTTCGCACACTGGGTCCTGCCACAGCGTGTGGCGCGGGTCCTCGATCTTACGGGTGTCGCTCCCAGGAATCTGTGTCTGGAGATAACCGAGACCGTGTTCATGGACAATCCGGAATTGGCCGCAGAAACCATCGGACGTCTCAAGACCATCGGCGTCAACCTGCAGATGGATGATTTCGGTACTGGTTATTCATCCTTGAGTGCGCTGCGTACCTTCAAGCTCGATACACTCAAGATCGATCGTTCCTTCATTACTGGCATAGAACGCAATCGGCGGGAACGCGCTATCGTCCGCACCATCACGGTGCTGGCCGCTGATCTAGGCATGGATGTGGTTGCAGAAGGTATCGAGAATGTCAGGCAGCTTGAACTGCTTCGTGCGCTTGGCTGTCGCAAAGGTCAGGGTTATTACTTCTCGAAACCACTCTCTACCAACGATGCCGAACGTTATCTGCTCGCACTGGCACCGCCGAAATAGGATTTGGCGGATGCCCTCTCAATCCCATCCCGGTTGCAGATAAGGCGCCAGCCGCACACTTGAAACCGGTTCTGTCTTCAGACTGACTGTCACCAGCAGAACCACATTGACCAGCAGCCCGTAGATACCGGCATGCATGGGCAAAGGCCGCCAATCGGGAAATACCAAAAACAATGTACTGACTGCAACGCTCCCGATGAGCGCTGCCAAAACCCCGGCCCGCGTGGCACGTGGCCAATAAAACGTGGCAATCAGGATCGGGAATATCTGGGCTACCGCACCATACGAAGCCAACAGCAAGGCGACCAGTGAGATGTGGGAAACCACTGCAAAGTAATACGCGATTGCTGTCACTATCAAAACCAGCAGCTGGATCAACCTGCGCTCCTGCTTGTCACTGAGCTGCCGACGATACAGCACGCCAATCCCATCCCTGACACCAACCGTCCCTGCCGCATGCATGATGGCATCCCCTGTGTGCATGGATGCGGCCAGCGTACCTGCACAAGCAAGGCCCGCGAGCCAGGGAGAGAGCCCTGCATGCCGCAACATGAACGGCAGGATCGTGTCTGCCGGCCTGACTTCGGAAAATTTCAGGATCGCAGCGAATCCGATCATCAGGACCGGGACCAGGAATATCTGTATGGTCGGATACATGACCACCATCAATTTGATGCTGCGATCATCCTTGGCCGCCATGCTGCGCATGAAAAAATGCGGCCAACAACAGAATCCAAGTACTGACACGATGATCGCGGAACTGTATCCCCACCAGTTCCAGGGTTTCCCGGCACTGTTCAATCCGGGTGGAGTCAGCAATACAGGATGCGCAGTAATCAATGCGTGAAACATCGGCTCGATTCCGCCGTAGAACTTGAATGGCAGGTAGAGACCAAACAGCCAGCCGATGATCATCATCGCCAGTCCCATGAAGATGCTGGTCAGACCTACTCCCATCATGCCGCTATACAGGACATAGATGGTCACGACGCCGTAAGCGATCAGCGCTCCCAGCCAGTTTGCGATGAGACCATGACTGGCGATGTTGAGGATATAGCCGACACCTTTTATCTGGAGTGTCAGATAAGGCACGAAGACCACCAGACTCAATACCGCAAAACAGACCTGCAATGTGCGGCTATCGAACCGATAGCCGATCAGTTCCGCCTGGGTAAAGAATCCCAGTCGCGTGCCTATACGCCGTGCGCGCGGACCGAGGAAATAGAACGGCACCATCCCGAGCGTGCCATAAGCGACGATATAGAAAGCTGCGGCGCCTCGTGAATACGCCCAACCCGGCCCGCCCAGGAATGCAAATGAAGAAAATACCGCGGCCCCCAGCACAAAATACAACAGGACCGTATCCAGTTTCCGGTCGCCACCGACATATCCGGCAACGCTGCGGGCTACGAAGAATCCCGGCAGAACACCCAGAACAAGCGCAACGGCAAGATAGATGACGCAGGGAATCAATTCAATCGGGATATTCATCACTCCGCCCTTGCGCTCTTGCCGCACGCATATCGGCGCGGAATGTCGCCAATAAGGCTGCGAATGCGATCAAGATGCAGAATACCAGCCAGGCAAATCCAAACGGCAGGCCCAGCACGAATGGATAGACAGCGGGCACCAGCGCATAAACCGGCCATATCAGCATGACCAGCACCAGGATTACTATTGCGAGCAAACGGTGATGTCTTGGCGGCGCGCTCATGTATCGATTCCAAGATCGCTCCGCGACAACACCACCTTGTTGCGCCCTGCCCGCTTGGCTTCGTAAAGCGCCCTGTCGGCTTCGTTGATCAATGCCGCAATACTATCGGTCTGAGCAGTCGCCGTAGCCACACCGATGCTGACGGTGAGCTGGACTTCACCCCCCGCCACTCCCAACTTTATCCCTTCAACACCTGCGCGCAAACGCTCGGCAACTTCCATCGCCTTGGCCATGGAAGTCTCTGGCAGGAACGCTACAAACTCTTCACCTCCATATCTTCCAATCACATCGAGTTGACGTAAATTCTGACGACAGATACTGGCCAGCAACCGCAGGGCCTGGTCACCCATTTCGTGCCCGTAATTATCATTGATGTTCTTGAAATGATCTGCGTCCAGGAGAAATATCGACAGTGGTCGTTGATAACGCCGACTGCGTTCAAACTCGGCCTCCGCACGCTCCAGGAAATGACGCCGGTTATGCAAGCGCGTCAGACTATCTGTCGTCGCGAGGTTCTCAAGTTCATGGATAAGTTGCGCATTATCCAGGGCAACACTTATCTGTTTGGCCATCGCTGCTGCGATATCCATCGCCTGCCGTTCGATGGCAGGCGCTACGCGGCCGGCAATCAACAGACGGAATCCACCTGCAGCAGACGGTAATGGCACTGCCAGATACTCCCTGCGGGCAGCGCCCTCTCCATCCAGGGTCGACACCTCGGATGAAGACAATAACTGTGGTTGCTTGCCCTGCCGCAAGGCCAATATGATCTCAGGGTATTCGGCAGGCCAGCGCTCCATGCGAGGCTGATCGATCTCTTCAAAACCCCGCGCCGCGAGGAGTTTGAATCCGTCGTTGTTCTCCATGTAGAACAGTGCGCGATCGTATTCGGCAAAATTGATCAGTACGTCTATTAGTTGTTCCGCTATCGCAGACTCGTCTCGAACAATCATTACCGACTGGATCAGATTATGCAGTACTTCGGCCCACATACGTCTCTGATGTTCATTCGCCAGCGATTGCTCCCGCTTGACGGAGCGGGCAAACAGCTTGAGGCCGACCACAATGAATACGAACAGGATTGCCGCGTAGAGCGTATATGCCCACCATGTCCGCCATGGCGGAGGCAGGACCTTGATAGTCAGAGTTGCCTCCTTGTCGCTCCATACGCCATCGCTATTTGAACCACGGACTCTCAGCTGATATTCGCCCGGATCAAGATTGGTATAAGTGAAAAGATGCTGCCCATTCAGCATATGCCAATTCTCTTCAAAACCATCTAACCGATAACTGAACTGGTTACGTAAGGGCGCGGCATAATCAAATGTGGCAAGCGAGAATGAAAGTACATTCTCCCCATAGTTAACTGATACGGATTTTATGGCTCCTTGCGCGCTCAGCAAGGATTGTGTGTGCCCACCATGGCTGAAAGCCGTGATGGCCACATGCGGGACATACTGATTCCGGTGTATGCGCTGCGGATAGAATGCATTGAATCCATTGATTCCACCGAAAAAGAATTCCCCATCTGATGCCTTAAAGGCTGCTCCACCATTGAATTCGAGACTTTGCAACCCATCCGTGATCCCGAAATTGTGGAATGTCCCGTCAGCAGGGTTGAACCGTGACAACCCATTGTCCGTGCTGACCCATAGGGTGCCCTCCTGGTCGCGCAAAATGGCATAGATCGTGTCGTTTGGAAGACCATCCCTGGTCGAATAGCGCGTGACCTCTCCGGTCTTTGTATTCAGAAGGTCAAGACCACTGGCGGTACCGACCCAGAGATCGTCGCCGGTGCCACTGGCGCAGGATTGAATATTGTTATAACTCAATGAGTTTGGATTTCTGGTATCTTTTCCGAAGATCGAGAAAGTATTGTGGATACCATCGAATTCAGCCAACCCGTTCTCAGTCCCTACCCATAGCTTGCCATTATCGGTTTCACACATAGTCACGATGCCATTATCCGGCAGACTATCCGGGCGCTTCGGATCATGTACAAACCATTCTGTTACCTGGTCTTTCGTTGTATCGAATTTTGCCAGACCGTTAGCTGTACCGATCCAGAAACGATGCGCAGTATCTTCAAAGATTACATTGACAGCATCGCCGAATCTGTCAGCTTTCTTGGCTACCAGATGGAAATGCTTGAATCGGTCCAGTGCGGGTTGATACTGGTATAACCCGTAACTGTTTCCGGCCCATAATCTGCCTTCACGATCTCCATACAGTTCATATACTGCGGCATCATCCTGCTGACCCTTGGGGCGCCCCAATAGTTGGTACTGGCGATAATGTTCACGGCTGGGATCAATCCGGCTTAATCCCTGGTCAGTCGCGACCCAGACATAACCGCGAGCATCTTTATAGATACTCCAGACCAGATTGCTGGCAAGGCTATTCGGGTCCCCCTGACGATGCCGGTAATAGCCGAACTCACGCGTTTGCGGGTTATAGATGCTGATCCCCGCCGCCTCCGTACCGATCCAGATCAATCCACTCTGATCACGATACAGCGTCAGTATCTGGTTACCTCCCAGGCTCTGCGGATCGGTCGCATCATGCTCAAAATCGATAAACCGGCCACGGACAGAGTCCAGTCTGGTTACGCCACCGCCGTATGTTCCAATCCAGATATAACCGGCCGCATCCTCGAACAAGGCACGTACGCGGCTGCTGGGTAACGATTCAGGATCGCCTGATCGATGCTTGTACACAGCCAGAACCTTGCCCCGAGGCGACAATTCCAGCAGCCCGCCTTCCGTAGCAACCCAGAACTGTCCATTAGCACTTTCTGCGAACGCGTTCACCGATGCCTGCGTCAGCAAATGCCTGGCCTCAGACAACGCGACACCTGCAGTTGGTCGCTGGAGTACCAGCGAATCACTCGCTGGATCATAATAGTAAAGGCCCTGCTGGCTCCCTACCCAGATTTTTCCATTAGCATCCTGGTGCAGTGCGAATATCGTGTCGCCATCATGTTTTGGTCTGTTGATATGGTAATGATGGAAATTACCCGTCACCCCATCCATACGGTCCAATCCATCCGTAGTACCGACCCAGAGATGCCCGTGTGCATCTACCAGTAGCGCATAGACACTGTTGCTCGCAAGCGTTGTCGGATTACCGGGATCATGTTGATAATGAACAAAGTGCGTACTACCCGGCTCCAGCAGATCAAGCCCCTGCTCTCCGGTACCAATCCATAGCTCATCGTGTGATCCGATGGCGAGCGCCACCACATCGTCATCAGCAAGAGAATCGGTTTGTTCCGGATCATGATGGAATGTCAGAAAGTCGTACCCGTCATAGCGTTGCAGCCCATCTTCGGTGCCGAACCACATATAGCCCTGACGATCCTGGATGATGGCTTGTACCGAACTCTGGGCCAAACCATCTTCGAGAGTGATATGACGGAAACGCAGACTCGATCCCAACGGCAGCGGTGCTGCACTAGTAGCAGACGCAGCCGAGGAAATCGTGCAGGCAATGAATCCGAACGCCCACAAAGCCCGCCGCCAGCCTGCACATGGACGGCATGCTTTCAGTTGCTGAACATCCGAATTGTGCCGATGGTGGATCATCGAGTAGAGATACTCCGCTGGCGCCGCATTTATTATGCCGGTCTGGGCAAATCCACACTCGCGCCAGCTGGACCAGCCATACCCTCTGACCGTCAGACAAGTATCACCGGCATGATGCCGATGCCCTTTAACGCTTCCTGCGTCAGTCCCATGGATGCTGATTGGGGTAGCCCGCGAACTTATAATTGTTAAACCAGGCCCTTACTTTACTACAGATATTTGGTTCTTTGAGACCAAGCGCAACTTTTCAAACCAGCGGCGACAAGCTGTCGCCTCCCGGCTTGCTCGAATCTCTTGAGTAGACGTCTCAGCAGCTAACATGCCTTTATCAAGACTTCACAAATGGAACCCAAATCGGTTTTGTCAGCGAGAGGGTGCGCCCGCATGCGGCGCACGGGAGGGCATGGCAGATTTTTGCTCCTGCAAAATCTGCACTTCCGCCATCCATGGCGGTCGGATGCCCGACCTGGGCTTCTGGCCGGAGCAGAATTGCGCAGGCCGAAAGTGAGCCTCCGAGGAGGTTCAAATCCACACAGCAACGCTCGATTCTGAGCGTGAAATGGAAAACTTATGGGACTGGAGAATTTGGTCGGGGCGAGAGGGTCCATTGCGCAACAATGGACGGGCTTGCAGGGAGCAAGCCCTGGGTTTTCCGGTTTGGCAGGACAGCCAAACCGGAAAATGAACCGACGACCCCATCTAAATCGGTAGTCGGAGGTTCAAATCCGATCAACGACGCCCGAACCAGAGCGTCACAGACAGTTTCAAGGAACGGGAATTATTTGGTCGGGGCGAGAGGGTGAAGCCGGCGCTTTCAGCCACATGCCGGTGGCATGTGGCTCCGGCTGAACGACCGGACATGGATGTCCGGGCTGGGCTGCCTACCAGGGATGGTTCCGTGACAGCCCTTGTTAAACAAAAATGATTGGTCGGGGCGAGAGGATTTGAACCTCCGACCCCCTGCACCCCATGCAGGTGCGCTACCAGGCTGCGCTACGCCCCGACGTGCCGGCATGATACTGGATGAAGGCGCCAGGTGGAACCAGGCTCAGGAACTTCAGTGCTTCAACATTTGCAGCAGTTCTTCCAATTCCACGCGGAGCTGACGCACGATCTGCTGGCTCTGGGAGACATCCTGCTTGGCAGTGTCGCTGGAAAGCTGTTGCCGGGCGCCGCCGATGGTGAAGCCCTGTTCGTAAAGCAAGCTGCGGATCTGACGGATGACCAGCACATCATGCCGCTGGTAGTAGCGGCGATTGCCACGCCGCTTCACGGGTTTGAGCTGTGGAAACTCCTGCTCCCAGTACCGAAGTACGTGCGGTTTGACGCCACACAGGTCGCTGACTTCACCGATCGTGAAGTAGCGCTTTCCGGGGATTGCCGGAAGCTCGCTATTGTTCCCGGCTTCCAGCATATGCTTCCACCCTAGCCTTGAGTTTTTGCCCCGGTCGGAACGTCACCACACGGCGTGCGGTGATCGGTATCTCTTCGCCGGTCTTCGGATTCCGCCCCGGCCGCTGATTCTTGTCCCGCAGGTCGAAATTGCCGAAACCGGATAATTTGACTTGGCGCCCCTTGGCCAGTGCCAGGCGAACCTCTTCGAAAAAGAGGTCCACCAGCTCTTTTGCTTCACGCTTGTTCAGCCCCAACTCGTCGAACAAGGATTCGGCCATTTCAGCCTTGGTCAGCGCCATGCTTAATCTCTTATTGTTGCGCCCAATTCCCGTTGTAGCCGTTCGGTTATCTGGGCCATTACCGCATCCGCGGCCTCGTCTGTTAGCGTGCGCGAAGAGTCTTGTAAAATCAAGCCTAAAGCGACACTTTTTCGCCCAGAATCTATCCCTGGGCCACGGTATATGTCAAACATTATGGCCTGCTGGACCAGCTCGGGCGCGGCCCCCCGTGCGACCTGCATCACGACCTCCGCTGCCAGACTTTCTGGAACGACCACTGCGATGTCCCGGCGAAGGGCCGGATAACGCGAGATAGGCACGAATTGAGGGATTTTAGCCGTCAAAAGCGGCTCAATCTCCACCTCAAACAGATAGATCGATGGCGGTAAATCCAGTCGCTTGGCCACTGCCGGGTGAATCGCACCCAACCAGCCAATTGGCTGGCCCGCCAACTGGATCCGGGCACTTTGCCCCGGGTGCAGTGCGGGATGTTCGGCCGGCAGGTAGTGTGCCTGACCAAGATACCCGCCCATCCCCAGCAATGCCTCAACATCTGCCTTCATGTCTGCGAGATCGCATGGCTTCGCCGGGAGTCCCCATTGCTCCGGGTAACGCGCTCCATAATTCAAGCCGGAGATGACATTTTCCTGTTTAATATCATCCTGTTGAGGAATAAACCTCATACCAATCTCGAATAAACGAAGCCGCGATTGCTGACGGTTGATATTGTGTTGCAAAGCCGTCACGAGTCCGGGCCAGAGGCTCAGCCGCATCTCTGCCATCTCGGCGCTGATCGGATTCGACAGTGCCAATCCCTCCACGCCATCTGACAACGCCTGCTGCAAGGCAGGCGCAACGAAACTGTAGGTGATCGCCTCTTGGTAGCCCCGCTCCACCAAGGTCCGACGCAAGCGCATGGGATGGAGCTGTTCCTCGCTACTGCCGCCCATCACTTGTGGCATCGCGTAATGCTGGACCGGAATCCGCTCGTAGCCGTAGATACGGCCGACCTCTTCGACCAGATCCTCTTCGATCCCGATATCGAACCGATGACTGGGCACAGTTACCCGCCAACCCTCGCCGGCCGCCTTCGGCTGCATCTGCAGACGCGACAGAATCCGGCTGACATCGGCATCCGGGATAGTCATGCCCAGCAGACGCTCCAGACGGGTACGCCGCAGCATCAATTCAGGCCGTTTCGGCAGATGAGTGAGCGAGGCTGCTTCTTCAATCGGCCCCGGTTCACCGCCGCAGATATCGAGGATCAGCTGGGTCGCCCGCTCCATGGCCCGCCTTTGCCCGGACGGATCCACACCCCGCTCGAAACGATAGCCAGCATCCGTCTGCAGCGGGATACGGCGCCCGCGTCCATTGATCGCGTCCGGCGCAAACCAGGCGCATTCCAGAAATACATCCAGGGTATCTGACTGCACCGACGAACTCTCGCCACCCATCAGGCCGGCCAGCCCCAACGCTTTAGCGTGGTCGGCGATCACCAGCATATCGGGATCAAGCTCGATCTCACGGCCATCCAGCAATACCAAACGTTCACCCTGTTTCGCCCAGCGCACCACGATGCCGCCCTTGAGACGTGCAAGATCATACGCATGCATGGGTTGGCCCAGCTCCAGCATCACGTATTGCGTAATATCCACCAGTGGGCTGATCGGACGGATACCGGCACGTCGCAAGCGTTCCTGTATCCATAACGGTGTCGCCGCTTGTGGATCGATGCCGCGGATCATGCGACCCAGAAACCGCGGGCAAGCCTCCGGCACATCGACCTTGATCGGCAACTTGTCCTGGTGCTTCGCTTTGATCTCAACCGGAGCAGGTTGATGCAGATCAGTGTCGAGCATCGCACTGGCGTCGCGCGCGATGCCCAGCAGGCTCAGGCAATCGCCGCGATTCGGTGTAAGTTCGACTTCAAGCACCGCGTCATCGAGACCCAGATAAACGCCCAGCTCGGTCCCGATCGGCGCATCCGCCGGCAGTTCCAGCAGACCTGCCGCATCGGTACTGAGGCCGAGCTCGCGGGCAGAACAAAGCATGCCTTCCGATTCGACACCGCGCAGTTTCGCACGCTTGATGCTGTCGCCGTCTGGCAAACGCCCGCCTACCTTCATCAAAGCGGCTTTCATGCCTGCCCGCACGTTCGGTGCGCCACAGACGATTTGCAGTGCACCACCCGAACCGGTTTGCACTTTGCATACCCGCAATTTGTCCGCATCGGGGTGTGGCGAGACTTCCACTACCTCCGCTACCACCACATTCCGGAACCCGGGATGCGCCGCATCGACTGCGCTCACTTCGACCCCGATCAGCGTCAGGCGTTCAGCAAGCTGCGTCGCATCGAGCTTGAAGTCCAGAAATTCGTGCAACCAGTCCAGACTGACTTTCATGCGTTGATTCCTGCTCTCATTGGAACTGCTGCAGGAAGCGCAGATCGTTTTCGTAATTCATGCGGATGTCATTGATCCCGTAGCGCAGCATGCCGAGACGTTCGACGCCCATGCCGAACGCGTAACCGCTGTAACGCTCCGGATCGATGCCGACTGCATGCAATACATTGGGATGCACCATGCCGCAACCCGCCACTTCCAGCCAGGTGGTGTGCTTGCAGACACGGCAACCTTCGCCATTGCAGAACACGCACTGCACATCCACTTCGGCGCCGGGCTCCACGAACGGGAAGAACGAGGGCCGGAACCGGATCGCCAGTTCTTTCTCGAAGAAGTTGCTGAAGAAGGTGGTAAGAATACCGCGCAGATGCGCCATGCTGACATTCTCATCCACCAGCAGACCTTCGACCTGATGGAACATCGGCGTATGGGTCAGATCGGAGTCGCAGCGATAGACACGACCCGGTGCGATGATGCGGATCGGTGCGCCCTGCGCCTGCATGGCGCGTATCTGGACCGGCGAAGTGTGCGTGCGCAGCAATAACTTGCGATCACGCAGGTAAAACGTATCCATCTCGGCGCGCGCCGGATGATTGGCCTGGAAATTCAGGGCATCGAAATTATGAAACTCGTCTTCTATTTCCGGCCCGGTAGCGACGCGAAACCCGACGTTTACGAACAGTTGTTCGATGCGATCCAGCAAACGGGTCACCGGATGCAACCCGCCGGGCGTATCACCGCGTCCCGGGAGCGTGACGTCCACCGTCTGGCTCGCGAGTTGCTCGTCGAGTTGCCGCTGTTGCAATACCTGCTTGCGCGAGTCCAGCGCTGCAGTAATCGTCTGCTTGAGCAGGTTGACCTGCTGGCCAGCTTCCTTGCGTTGCGCGGCAGGCAATTCGCCCAGCGCTTTCAGGCGCTCGGTGATGACACCCTTCTTGCCGAGGTAGCGGACGCGCACTTCATCCAGTGCCGCGAGCGTGTCGCTGGCCTCGATCTCGGACTTGGACTGTTGTTCGAGTTTTTCCAGATCCTGCACGTCGGTCCCCGGTTGCACGTTGCGGGTTTGATTCTACCTGTCTTCCTGCCCGGCGTCGGCTGTCACCACCGGCCCGGAAACAAGAAAGGGGAAAGGTCTTGCGGCCTTTCCCCTCACTCGATTGCCTTCAGGATCGCGGTACGATCGCCGCGGCGATTATGCCGCCAGGCTGGCTTTGGCTTTCTCGACGAGCGAGGAGAATCCGGCCTGATCGAACACGGCGATATCCGCCAGGACCTTGCGGTCGAGTTCGATCTGCGCCTTCTTCAACCCGTTCATGAAACGGCTGTACGACATGCCGTTCAGGCGTGCTGCCGCATTGATACGAGCCACCCACAAAGCGCGGAACTCGCGCTTCTTGGCGCGACGATCGCGGAATGCGTATTGCCCGGCCTTCATCACCGCCTGATTGGCGGTCCTGAAATTCTTGCGGCGGCCGTTGTAATAACCCTTGGCCTTGGCAATGATCTTCTTGTGACGGGCGCGACCCGCCACGGAACGTTTAACGCGTGCCATTTCTGTATCCTCCCGTTATGACCAAGGCAACATCTGCTTCACGCGGCCGTGGTCTTGTGCGACCACCATATCGCCGCCGCGGAGCTGGCGCTTGCGCTTGGAACTTTTCTTGGTGAGGATGTGGCGCTTGTGCGAATTGCCACGCTTGTATTTACCGCTGCCGGTAACGCGAAAGCGTTTCGCGGCGGCGCGGTTGGTCTTGATCTTGGGCATTACTCTAACTCCAGTGTTGCGTTTTTCATGAGTCTGGCCCCGCTCCTGCGGCGTTTATCTGATTGCCAGACGGCGGAATGTGATTCCGCTTTTAGTTGCATACCCCATCCCGTAGGCGGACGGTTTACTTCTTCTTCGGCGAGACCACCATGATCAGTTGCCTGCCTTCGAGCTTCGGATACTGCTCCACGATCGCCAACTCACCCAGATCGTTCTTGATACGATCGATAAGTTCGGCTCCGAGTTCCTGATGGAGCATCTCCCGGCCGCGGAAACGTATCGTTACCTTGGCCTTGTCGCCTTCTGACAAGAAGCGGGTCAGATTGCGAAGCTTGATCTGGTAATCGCCTTCATCCGTGGTCGGGCGAAATTTGACTTCCTTTACCTGGATCTGTTTCTGTTTCTTGCGTGCGGATTGCTGCTTCTTGTTCTGCTCGAAGAGATACTTGCCGAAATCCATGATCCGGCACACCGGCGGTTCCGCCGTGGGTGACACTTCCACGAGATCCAGACCGGCCTCTTCGGCTTGCTGGATGGCTTCACGTGTGTACAGGATGCCGATTTGCTGATCGTCCGGTCCGATGACGCGGACTTTTGGCGCCGTAATCTCCCCGTTCCGCCGGGCACGTTTTTCCGAACTGATTAGCAGATCCTCCAAAAATAAACCTGAACCCGCATCACGGCGTCCTGCCCGCGGTGTTCAGGCTGATACTCCGCGCCGCTTGACCTCGTCAGCCAGATGCCGGGCAAAGGCCTCGATACTGAGGCTGCCCAGGTCCTGGCCTTCACGGGTACGAACCGCAACGGAACCTGTTTCCATCTCCCGGTCCCCGGCTACCAACAGGTAAGGGACACGCTGGAGAGTGTGTTCGCGAATTTTAAAGCCGATCTTCTCATTTCTCAAGTCCGATTCGGCCCGAAGCCC
>DASSKW010000050.1:0-7135 GCA_035690065.1 Gammaproteobacteria bacterium | reverse complement strand
GACAGGACATTCGGACCGTCTTCGCCGGGTATCCCCGCCACCCGCGGGACAACGCCACAAGCCACGACAGTCGCTGCAAATTTTCCAGCGACGAGTTCTGCCATATCCACTTCCACCCCAAGCCGCACATCAACCCTGTGTAATTCGAGTTGTCGGCGGAAATAACGCAGCGTCTCATTGAATTCTTCCTTGCCGGGAATACGTTTTGCCATGTTGAACTGGCCACCGATCTCCCCGGCCGCTTCGTAGAGCGTTACCTGATGTCCGCGCCGCGCCGCAGTGACGGCTGCTGACAGACCTGCCAGTCCTCCTCCTACTACGGCAATTCTTTTCGGCACCGAAGCGGGTGTAATTACCAGCTCGGTTTCTGCGCAAGCTTGCGGGTTTACCAGGCAAGAGGCTTTCTTGCCTGCAAATACATAGTCCAGGCAGGCCTGATTGCAGGCAATGCAGGTATTGATCTCATCTTCGCGATCTTCACGTGCCTTGCGCACCCAGGCTGGATCTGCCAGCAAGGGTCTCGCCATGGACACCATGTCGGCATCGCCTTGCGCGAGGATGGCCTCCGCCACCGAAGGCATATTGATACGGTTGGTGGTAATCAGCGGCAATGACACTTCGCCCTTCAGACGTCGTGTCACCCAGGTGAAAGCTGCACGCGGGACCGAGGTGGCGATGGTAGGCACTCGCGCTTCATGCCAACCGATACCGGTGTTGATGATAGTCGCACCGGCAGTCTCGACCGCTTTTGCCAGTGCCACAACCTCCGGCCACTCGCTCCCGTTTTCCACCAGATCCAGCATCGAGAGCCGATAGATGAGAATGAAATCGTATCCCAGCGCCTCCCGTATCCGTTGCACGATCTCTATCGGCAACCGTATCCGGTTTCCGGCTGTCCCGCCCCAACTGTCGTTGCGCCGGTTGGTACGTGGTACCGTAAATTCGTTGATTAGGTACCCTTCCGAACCCATCACCTCGACTCCGTCATAACCAGCTTCACGAGCGAGGGCTGCACAGCGCACAAAATCCCGTATCTGCCGTTCGATACCACGCGGGCCAAGGGCGCTGGGCTTGAATGGTGTGATCGGTGATTTGACCGCCGAAGGCGCCACCGAGAAAGGATGATAAGCGTAACGCCCGGCATGCAGTATCTGCATACAGATACGGCCGCCTTCAGCATGTACCGCACTGGTCACTTTCCGGTGCCTGGAGACTTCCCAGCGCCAGGACAACTTGGAAGCAAATGGTGCCAACGAACCGCGCAAATTGGGCGCGATCCCACCAGTCACCATCAGGCCGACGCCGCCGCGTGCACGTTCTGCAAAATAGGCGGCGAGCTTCTCATAGTTTCGCGCCCTATCCTCCAGCCCTGTGTGCATCGATCCCATCAGGACCCGATTCGGCAGTGTCAGGAAACCAAGATCGAGCGGTGCAAACAGATGAGGATAATGACTCGACATGATCACTCCGATTCAGGCTTGATTGGCAGATTACACGAATTCAACTGTCAGCATCTGCCACACGCCACAGATACCAACTTGCAACAGAACGATACGGCGCCCAGGCTTTACCGGCACGTATCATGGTTGAACCCGCAGGCAACTTCTTCATGCCATAGACCGAGCGGAAGCCTTTGCGTACACCCAGATCATCCAGTGGCAGTATATCCGGACGGCCGAGGGTGAAAATCAGCAGCATCTCGACGGTCCAGCGGCCAATACCCCGCACTGCGGTCAACCGGGCCACAATCTCATCATCTGACAATTCATCCAGTCCGCCCGGACCAGGCACTACACCCTCAAGGGTTTTCTGGGCCAAGTCCCTGACAGCAAGCACCTTGTTGCGCGATAACCCAACCGCCCGGAGTGATTCGTCTGGGAACTCAAGCAGGCGCTCCGGGATGATGCCGTGTACCGACGGAAACAGTGCTGCAAACCGTCCGTATATGGTCGAGGCCGCCTTGCCAGAAAGCTGCTGATAGACGATTGCGCGCAACAGCGCTTCAAAAGGATGTATTTGCGGCCGTAACCGCAGATGGCAGGGCCCGACTGCAGTGATCATTGTCGCAAGAGTCGGATCCGCACGTTTGAGATGGCGGACGGCGGTGCGCAAACTATAGGGAGGCAAGATATCTGCGTTCACGTGTCTTTCCGGGTTGGCAGGCGGTCATAATCACATGCCGCCTGGGCACTTGAAAACATCCGGCAGCCGGGTCACCCTAGCAAACTACTTTGCTCCTCTGCCAGACTGTCCACGAGGCATAGATCATGCAACAACACAAAGATCTGGTGGCTGCCCTGCTCGCGGCTTTCGAAAAAGACCCTGACATAAACCTGCATGAGTCCCCCATCCGGGTCAGTCAAAAGCCCAACTTGCGGCTGGAGGGGGAAGTCGCCAATATCATCGTCAAACGCAAGGCGCGCCGTATCGCCATGCAACTCTCGGGTTTAAATGATATCGAGGACCAGCTCCGCCTGCGTCCCGGTGAGGTGCGAACCGGCAAGGCCTTGCTGGATGCCGTAGTGGATGCATTGTCTCAGGAACAGGCATTCCGTGACATGCACGTTCATCCGATACCGCCACCGGATAATTCCACAGTCGGCTGGATCGGGGTATCGGTGGACGACTGCATCGTGCGGCTTGATGGAGTGGTCGGCAGCCTTTCACATCGGCGCCTGGCCGAAGTCATCGCCTGGTGGGTTCCGGGCTCCTGCGACGTACATAACCATATGCGGGTACAGCCCGCCGAGAAAGACAACGACGACGAACTCATGGATGCTATCTTGATGGTGCTGGAAAAAGATCCGTTGCTGCATGCCGAGAATGTCCATGCCCACGCCAATGCCCGCACGATCACTTTGACCGGCACTGTACACAGCCTGGAACAGCAACACATGGCAATCTACGACTGCTGGTATGTGGCGGGTGTGCATGAGGTGCATTCGGAATTAAAGGTGCTCAAGAAATGATGCGCCGTGTTGGAGCGCGGCTCATCCCTCGCCCCCAGACTGATATCAAGATAATCCTATGAGACTTGTCATCGGCGTTCTCTATACGCTGCTACCAGAACTCGTGCTGTTCACGATCGCAGCACTGTTCACGCCCTATGCCGCAAAATTTACCGCGCCCGGTCTGCTCGCCACCGAGCTCGTGAGTGGTTTTATCCTGGTACTGGTACTGGCGCTGAGCCTGCAATTCAATCACAGCCGTATGTTCTTCGCCGTGCTTACCCTACTAGGATTATTCGGTGGCCTGATATTGATGATCCAAAGCAAGGATGCGATCACACGCGAGACCCTGAATGGCAGCCTATGCTTGCTGGCACCATTAAACCTGCTGGTATTCTCTTTCAGCGCAGAACGCGGGATATTCAGCCGTTATGGTGGAATGCGCTTCGGGTTGCTGATGGTGGAAATCATCTGTGTTGCTGCGCTAGTCGCTTTCCATGCCTCACCGATCGTGACTGCATTGCATGTCCATTTCATTCATTCCAGTCTGTTCGATCACACTCCCGTCACTCAACCCGGCCTCCTGGTACTGGCGATCGGTCTGATTCTGATAAACGACCGTCTGATCCTGCGTCACAGTGCCGAATTGGCGGCATTCTTTTTCGCGCTTATCGCCACCGGGATCATGCTGCACCGGCAGGATGCGGCCAGCATGGCGATATTCTCCGCTGCGGCTGCAGTGGGCTTCGGTCATGCCATCATCCAGGAATCCTGGAACATGGCCTACCTTGATGAACTCACCGGTTTGCCAGGGCGACGTGCGCTCGAAGAACAGATGCGACAGTTATCCGGCAATCATGTCATCGCCATGGTCGATGTAGATCATTTCAAGCGTTTCAACGATACCTATGGCCACGATGTCGGAGATCAGGTATTACGCCTCGTTGCTTCGCGTTTGCAGAAGCATTCCGGCAGCGGCAAACCCTTCCGGTATGGGGGTGAGGAATTCTGTATCCTGTATCCGGGTAAATATCCGGACGAAGTGAATAACGCCCTGGAATCATTACGGGCGGATATCGAAAGTTGCCGTTTCGAGATGCGCCGCCAGGAACGCCGCACCGAAGAACAGGAGGGGGATGCAGGAATGCAGCAGGATAGCGGCCCACTTGCCATCACGGTCAGCATCGGCATGGCCGGTAGTCCGCAAGGTAACATCGATCCATGGAGTGTGCTCAAATCCGCAGACAAGGCGCTTTATGCCGCGAAGCACGCCGGACGTAACCGTGTCTGTCTGAACCAGACATAGCATGTACATCGATCTTGGAACCTTGACCGGAATACTGCTGTTACTGGCGTTGCTCGCTACAATATGGTTCTGGAACGACAGCCTGCGCGCCCGTGATCGAGTCATATTCACCTGTTCCCGCCTCTGCAACGAGGTCGGTGTCCAGTTCCTGGACGAGACCGTCTCTTTATCCCGCCTGCGCATACAGCGCGGTACCCATGGCAATCTTGAATTCGCCCGCCGCTACGTCTTCGAATACAGCGGCAGTGGCACAGATCGCTGGCAAGGCTATGCGCTGCTGAGTGGTTTACACATGGACTCGGTCCAACTTCACGGCCCTGATGGCACCACCATCCTGAATGCAGCGGGTACGTTGACGACAGTACCCTCACTATCGGCAGTTCGCGATTCCTCTACTCCGGAGCATGACAGAAAGCATTAGCTCTCTGCGGTTGTCCTGATGAACCGGGTCGTCTAATATCGGCTCACCCCTTGGCTGGGCGGGCTCCAGAAGCCTTCGAGCCCGGCGGTAGTTCCAGGTAGAAATATCCGTTCCCCGGACCCGGGCGAATAGCTCGAAGCGCCCTTAACCCAATAGAGGCAAGCAAACCATGAACCTGTTCCGCACCAAACCCGTGCTGGATGATGGCGAAAAAAGTGGCCTGCGCAAGGTACTCGGCCCCATCGACCTGACTCTGATGGGCATCGGCTGCATCATCGGCGCCGGCATTTTCGTACTTACCGGCCAGGCTGCCGCATTACACGCCGGACCTGCCATCGTCCTGTCATTCGTGGCGGCTGGCATCGCCTGTGCATTCAGTGCCCTCGCCTACGCGGAACTCGCTTCCACCATCGGTGGCTGTGGCAGTGCTTATGGGTACGGTTATGCAACCTTGGGCGAGATTGTTGGCTGGATAATCGGCTGGGACCTGATCCTGGAATATGGCTTTGGAGTATCAACAGTTGCGGTGGGCTGGGCAGGCTACATGAACAACGCCCTCACCGCCGTCGGTATCCATCTGCCAGTCGCAATCACAGCCGCACCGGGGGCAGGCGGTACCGTGAATCTGCTCGCGATCCTGGTGGTTGCTGTCGTCACGGTCCTGTTGTGTATCGGTACTAAATTATCGGCACGTTTCAACGGCATCATGGTAGCCATCAAGCTGATCGTGTTATTGATCTTCATCGGCGTTGCCATCTTCTTCATCAAACCCGAATTGTGGCATCCGTTCATCCCGGAACGCGTAGCCCATGCGCTCAATAATCCGGCTAACGGCCCTGCATACGGTTGGACCGGCATCATGACCGGTGCGGCCACAGTATTCTTCGCCTACATCGGCTTCGATTCAGTCTCTACTGCAGCCGAGGAGACCCGTAATCCGCAACGCAACGTGCCAATCGGCATCATCGGTTCGCTTGTGATCTGCACCTTGCTGTATATCGTGGTATCCGGTCTGCTCACCGGCATCGTATCCTATCAGTCATTGAACACGGCTTCGCCGATCTCCGATGCACTGATCCAGCTCGGCATAAAGAGCATGGCCGGTCTGGTTGCGGTGGGCGCCATCGCTGGATTGACTACGGTCTGTCTGGTGCTGTTTTTCGGCCTGACGCGCATCTTCCTCGCCATGTCACGCGACGGCCTGCTACCGCCAATGTTTTCATCCGTAAACAAGAAGACCGGCACGCCTATCCGCGTCATCATCCTGAGCGGTATCATCATGGCAATAGTCGCGGGTTTTACACCCATTGATAAACTTGCAAGCCTGGTGAACATCGGCACGCTGGCCGCCTTCACGGTGGTCTGTGCCGGCGTTATCTGGCTACGCTACAAACGCCCGGATCTACTCCGCCCTTTCCGCACCCCGTTTACGCCATTATTTCCGGCCCTCGGGGTACTGAGTTGCATTGCACTCATGCTGTTCCTGCCTTCTATCACCTGGATCGTTTTTGTAATCTGGTTGATTGTCGGGCTGTTTGTGTACGGCTTCTACGGCTACCGTAATAGCGTGGTCGCGAAGAGCTCCTGACGCGGATCAGCACTCGATCCAGATGTGCAATAAAAATGCCGGCTTCAAGCCGGCATTTTTATCACTTACTCATCGCGGTTATCGCGTCGCAGACGCTTCTTGGTCGCCAACTGTCGTTTGCCTTCCAGCCTGCGCCGTTTGGAGGCTTTGGTCGGTTTGGTTGCAATCCGTTTCTTTGGTGGCATGGCTGCGCGTTGCAACAATCCTGTCAGGCGCTCCAAGGCATCGGCACGGTTCCGTTCCTGGGTGCGGAAACGCTGAGCACTGATAACCAGTATCCCTTCGCGACTGATGCGATTACCGGCCAATGCGAATAGACGTTGCCTGACTGTATCCGGTAACGACTTGTTTCCAGAAACATCGAAACGCAACTCCGCCGCAGTCGCAACTTTGTTGACATTCTGCCCGCCAGGGCCCGAGGCTCTGACAAAACGAAATTCAATCTCGTTTTCATCGAGCACGATACGAGAAGTGATCCTGAGCATACCGGTCAGACCAACGCTTCCTGCTCGGCAATATGCCCGAGGTCGATACCGTATTCCTTGCAATCTATCACGCGCTGTATCTGCCAGTTGAACTGATTATCCTGAGCCGCCGGCGCCGCCAGATTAAGCAGCGGCCGACGTTCATAGGCATGACCATCACGGTCTCGCAACAACATCACTACTGGCTTGAGCCGACTCACGGTATTGGTCGACATCACGATGCCCAATGCGCCGGTATTCAGCTCGACCAGGCTGCCGATCGGATAGATGCCGACACAGCGGATGAATTCCTGCATCAACTCCTCACCGAAGTCACGTGGCGCCCAATGAAACATCATATTCAAACCGGCATGTCCAGGGATACCTTCGTGATAGATGCGATTGCTG
>DASSKW010000049.1:0-21824 GCA_035690065.1 Gammaproteobacteria bacterium | reverse complement strand
TTTTCTTTTCCTCCGTAGTCTTTTTATCGGCCTCACCGGTTTGTGAGGCTTCGGCGCCGTCCGGTGTCGCTTCGGTCTTGCGGGGTTTTCTCTTGCCTTTCTTCGGCCCTTCCGGTTCGGCATACACCCAATCACCAGAAGGCCCGCGATTTTTTGCAAGACGCAATAATACGCGCAACAGATCGTCCAGCTCGATGCGCTCTTCCACAGCCTGCGCGCGCAGAGGATGGATTTTCTGGCCCTTGTCGGGTGCTATATCGCGCGACTGCAAGCCTAATAATGGGGCGAGGTGTGCGATATGGCGCAGCTTGCGCGCACGCCGACAGATGCCCCGGCGCATCATGCGCGCGGCACGGCGAGCCGCTTTCTTGGGTTGACCAACGCCACCGGACTTCGCTGGCTGCAATGGCTCAGACCAGATATCCAGGGAGTTATAAATCGGCCTATCCGGGCTGCCCTTGTCATCCAGCGAGAGGGCTATCAAGCCACAGGAAGCCGTCCCCACATCGAGACCCAAGCGATAGCGCATTTGACATCCTCCATGTCTTAGAGATAAGGTTTTAGTCGTATCAGGTTTTCCGATGGTGGGAACTATCGGCAACAAAGCCTTAAAAGGCTACCGATATAAACGGCCTCTTCGGAGGCCGTTTTTATTCTGGGTTCCCTGAAACCAGATACTTTATTGATCAATCGGCTTCAATCGGCTGAAAATACACCACCACCGGCGGCTTGCCCGTGTCATACGTCGCCTTGCCCATGCGATGGGTCAATAACTGATCTACCGCGACATCGCTGTCGTTTGCGATCCGTTGCACTTCTTCCGGCGTAGCCATATCCGAGCCCAGCGTGATCCGGCGACCATTGGTGCGGAACACTTTCACCTCGGTGATCTCCACCAGACGACGACGTTGCACCCGGCCGAATACGGTCTTCTCATCGTGGATCTCGACCCGATCACCCGATTTGAGATCTGCGCCGTAGGGACAGAACAGGCACTGGGCGGTATCGATGTCATGCACGTAACCGGAGAATTCCGACGTGGTTTCGACCGATTTCCCGGTCAAGGACTCCATGAATTTTTTCAGCGTCATGCTCGCGCCTCCCTGCACCCTTGGTGTGGACCGGCTTGTGAAGGAGCCGGCTGGGATTTCAATCATGCCCTATGGGGCTGGTAAATACCGCGCTCTTTTTAACATAATCATAGCTCGTAAACAAGCTGGCAACCCCGCTATTTCTGTCCCCTTGACGCCGACTCGATATGGGAAAAACCTACCAATTCTCAACGGCTTGCGCGGCGGCCACGTTCACGGGCCTGGCCATCAAACCGGTGCGGCCCAGACTGACCTGGTACCTGGCGCCGTCGGCCATGGGCAGGAATACTCCGCTGCCATAGCTGGCCGCCATCCACGGCATCCAGCCCGGGTGCCGGTGCAGCAAAGCCCAGGCGTCCAGCCCCGACGAGGTGCTCAGCGCCACCGCACTGTGGACATCGTGAAGCTCCTGACCGACGTTGGCATAACGTCCGCTCAGCCGGTCGAGCCGGTACAGGCTGTGCAGACCGAGGACCGTGGCATACCCCTTCCAGACGATGACCCGGGCGTCCAGCTCCCACTGATCGCCGTGCAGATCGGTGGTTGTGACATTGCCGGCCGTGTCCTGGAGTCGGGCCTGGAAATGCTGTGGACCGAGCTTGCTGAACTCGATGCTGGCGACGGGTTGTTCTGCAGTCAGCGCCAGATAGGTGCGTAAATCCAGCAGTATGGCGGCAACGAAAGCGGCAGCAAACAACAGCACCAGGCCGAAGAGGATACGGCCACTGCCATTGACCAGACGCAATTTCAGAAGCCGCTTGAAACCGCCCAATAACAGCGCCAGACCGATGATGCCAAACAGCACCAGCACGATACAGACGATCCAGGCAGCCAGTTCGAGGTGGTTCATGAGGCGGCGACCTCCTCCGCTCTATATGAATTAAATGTAACACCTTTATACTGCGCAGATGTTCAAATCCCGTGCCCTCATGCTGTATGCCATCCTTGCCTGCGCGCTTGCGGGCTGTGGTCAAACCGGCCCGTTGTATCTTCCGGAACCCACGACCCTGGCCGCGCCGGCAGCGGGCAGTTTCCGGATGCCGGCCGCAAGCACCCGTCCGCCGGTCGTGAAGCCGGTAACACCTCCTACCCAGACCCCGCCGCCGCGGAAGACCCGTTAAGCATGTCGCGCGACGACCGCGCACAAAACTCGTCGTTCCGGTATCGGGACGGCGTACTGCATGCCGAAGCGGTTGACCTGTCCGGACTCGCGGCGCGTTTTGGAACACCGCTTTATGTGTATTCGCGTACTGCCATCGAACAGGCGTATGCGGGTTTCGCGCGCGCTCTGAGCGATACGCCGCACCTGATCTGTTACGCCGTCAAAGCCAACGGCAATCTTGCGGTGTTGCAGACTCTGGCCAGGCTCGGTGCTGGCTTCGACATCGTCTCGCGCGGTGAACTGGAACGCGTGCTGCGCGCCGGCGGTGATCCGCAACGCATCGTGTTCTCCGGAGTCGGCAAGAGTGCCGACGAGATCCAACGTGCGTTGCAGGTCGGGATACGTTGTTTCAACGTCGAATCCGCTGCAGAACTGGAACGGATCAACACGCTGGCGATGGCCATGCAGACTCGCGCACCGGTGGCCTTGCGCATCAATCCCGAGATCCAGGCCCAGACGCATCCGCACATCCACACCGGGCACGCCACCTCCAAATTCGGTATTCATGCCGTGATTGCGGAACAGGTCGTCCGCCGCGCGCTTGAATTGCCCGGCGTCCGCTTCATCGGCCTTGCCTGTCATATCGGTTCGCAGATCACCGATCTGGCACCGTACGCGGAAGCCTGGCGCTGTGTGGTAACGCTCGCAGACCGATATGCCGCGCTCGGCGCACGACTGGAACATGTCGATTTCGGCGGCGGGATCGGCATCCGCTATCGCGACGAGATCATCCCGAGCATGGCCAAATTCGTCGCTACTGCTCGTGACGCGCTCGGCGAACGCAGATTGCAGCTGTTGATCGAGCCAGGTCGCGCACTGGTAGGTGCCGCCGGCATATTGTTGACGCGCGTCGAATACCTGAAAACCACCCCACATGCCAAGTTGCTGGTGACCGATGCCGGCATGACCGAACTGCTGCGACCGAGCTTGTACGACGCCTGGCACGAAGTGCGCGAAGTCGCGCCCGGAACGGATGCGGCAATCTACGACGTGGTCGGCCCGGTGTGCGAGAGCGCGGATGTATTGGCGCGCGCACGCCGGCTCGCGGTGCAAGCCGGTGACCTGCTGGCTATCATGGACTGTGGCGCCTACGCTGCCAGCATGGGCTCCAATTACAATAGCCGGCCACGCCCTGCGGAAGTATTGGTGGATGGCACGCATACTGCGCTGGTACGCCGACGCGAGACGCTCGCTGACTTGATGTCGCTGGATGAATTGCCTGCATGAGTAACACGATCAAATTGCAGCAGAAACCGTTGGTCCTGGTGGATGGTTCGTCGTACCTGTATCGCGCGTTCTTCGCGATGCCGCCGTTGACCAGCCCACAGGGTGAACCCACCGGCGCGGTGTACGGTGTCGCGAACATGCTCAAACGCTTGCTCAGCGACTATCAACCGGATCAGGTCGCCGTGGTATTCGATGCCCGCGGCAAGACCTTCCGCGACGAGATCTTCGAGGAATACAAGGCCAACCGCCCGCCGATGCCGGACGATCTGGCAGCGCAGACCGAGCCGCTGCTGGAACTGGTCAAGGCGATGGGATTTCCGGTGTTGCAGGTCAGCGGCGTGGAAGCGGACGACGTGATCGGCACGCTGGCGAAGCGCGCCGCGGCGAAGGGACAAGCCGTATTGATCTCGACCGGCGACAAGGATATCGCGCAACTGGTGGATGAGCACATCACCCTGGTCAACACCATGACCGGCTCGACGCTCGATCGCGCAGGCGTGAAGGAAAAGTTCGACGTGTGGCCGGAACAGATGATCGATTACCTGGCGCTGGTGGGCGATACCTCCGACAACATCCCCGGCGTGCACGGTATCGGCCCCAAGACGGCGGCACCGCTGCTGGCACATTTCGGCACGCTGGAGGCGCTGTACCAGCGTCTCGATGAGATCCCGCAACTGAAGATCCGTGGCGCCAGACAATTGCCGGCGAAACTTGCGGAACATCGCGAACAGGCCATGTTGTCGCGGCAGCTCGCCACTATCGAATGTGAACTCGAGCTGCCGCTGGCAGCAGACGCGCTGCAGATGCGGCCCCCGGATGCGGCAGCGCTCGCGGCCTTGTACCCGCGCCTGGGATTCGGCTGGCTGAAAGAGAAACAGGACAAGCCTGCGAGCTCTGCGCCGGCGGCGAAACCGGCTGTCGCAAAGGTTGTGGAGCAGCCGGTGCACTACGACACCATCCTGACCGAAGCCGCGCTACAGCAATGGCTGACGCGACTGGAACAGGCGGAACTGTTCGCGTTCGACACCGAGACCACCAGTCTGGATTACATGCAGGCCGAGATCGTGGGTGCGTCGTTCGCGATCAAATCAGGCGAGGCTGCGTATCTGCCGCTGGCGCACCGTTATGCTGACGCACCGGCACAACTCGATCGCGAACAGACGCTGGCCAGGCTCAAGCCGCTGCTGGAGAGCCCCAGCCACGCCAAACTCGGTCATCACATCAAATATGACGCGCACGTGTTGCGCAACTACGGCATCCTGCTCGACGGCATCCGGCATGATTCGATGCTGGAATCGTATGTCCTCGACAGCACCGCGAGCCGCCACGACATGGATTCGCTGGCGGAAAAATATCTAAGCTACAAGACCATCCACTATGAAGACGTGGCGGGCAAGGGCGCGAAGCAGATCCGCTTCGACGAAGTCCGCATCGACGATGCCAGCCGATACGCTGCCGAAGATGCCGATGTCACGCTGCGTCTGCATCAGACCCTGTGGCCAAGACTTGCGGCCCAGCCGAAACTGAAAGCCTTGTACGAAAACATCGAGATGCCGCTGATACCGGTATTGCTGGAGATGGAACATACCGGGGTGCTGCTGGATATCGAGATGCTGCACATCCAGAGCCGCGAGATCGAAGACAGCTTGCGCAAACTGGAAGAGCAGGCGCAGACACTGGCGGGCAAGTCGTTCAACCTTGATTCGCCGAAACAACTGCAGCAGATCCTGTTTACCGACATGAACCTGCCGGTGGTGCGCAAGACGCCGGGCGGCCAGCCCTCCACGGCGGAAGATGTACTGGAAGAACTGGCGACAGATCACGAACTGCCGAAAGTGATCCTCGAATACCGCGGACTCGGCAAACTCAAATCCACTTACACCGACAAACTGCCGTTGCAGGTGAACCCGCGCAGCGGACGGGTACACACGTCTTATCATCAGGCCGTCGCCGCCACCGGGCGCCTGTCGTCAACGGATCCGAACCTGCAGAATATTCCGGTGCGCAGTGCGGAAGGCCGGCGTATCCGTCAGGCGTTCATCGCGCCGCCCGGCTGCAAGATCGTCGCCGCCGATTATTCGCAGATCGAGTTGCGCATCATGGCACATCTGTCCGGCGACGCGGGACTGTTGAAGGCATTCGCACAAGGCATGGACATCCATCGCGCTACTGCCGCGGAAGTGTTCGGCATCACACCCGATCAGGTCAGCACCGATCAACGCCGCTCTGCCAAGGCCATCAACTTCGGATTGATCTATGGCATGTCCGCGTTCGGCCTCGCCAAACAACTGGGCATCGAACGCAGCGCGGCGCAGGAATACGTCGAGCTCTATTTCGCACGCTATCCCGGCGTGAAGATTTTCATGGACCGCACCCGTGCGCTGGCGCGCGAACAGGGTTACGTCGAAACCGTGTTCGGCCGGCGCCTGTATCTTCCCGACATCCGCGCACGCAACGCGCAGTTGCGGCAATACGCCGAACGCACCGCGATCAACGCACCGATGCAGGGCACTGCGGCAGACATCATCAAACGCGCCATGATCGACGTACAACGCTGGTTGCGCGAAAGTAAATTGCCGGCACGCATGATCATGCAGGTACATGACGAGCTGGTGTTCGAAGTCGAGGACGCTGCCCTGGAACAGCTCAGGCAAAACGCCGTCAGCCTGATGGCCGGTGCCGCGCAACTGAAAGTACCGCTGGTGGTGGACGTGGGGGTAGGCGCAAACTGGGACGAAGCCCATTAACTCCTGAGACCCGGGCGACGACGAAAATTTGTCTGGTACCGGGAACTTTTACTTAGACCGAGTCTCAAACACTGTGAGGGCCGCAATGGCACTCAGCCTGCTCACTTCCCTGAGCGGGCACAGCAGCCCGGTCTCCCCAAGCCGGGTGAAGCCATTGACCCCGGTGTTTTCCCCTTTTGGCACCGGGGTTTTTTTTGCCCGTCTGCCGGTAATTATGTCAGTTCATCTCCAGCCAGCCGGCAATGACTTCCCGCGCCGGTTCTACCCCCTCTCGTGACAACGCCGAGAACACCTGTACCCGAACCTGCCGGGCTGTGAGCTGACTGGAGACTGCCCGACTGGCCTGATTGGCATGGTTGCGGGTCAGCTTGTCGGCCTTGGTGAGCAGCGCCAACACCGGCAGCTTCAGCGGTTCACACCAGGCCAGCATGCGCTGATCGAAATCCGTGAGCGGGTGACGGATGTCCATGACCAGCACCAGCCCGGCCAGCACATGCCGGTAGCTGAAATACTGTTCCATGAGCTGTCCCCACTGTGCCCGTACCGGCTCGGGGACCTTGGCATAGCCATAGCCCGGCAGATCCACCAGGCGCCGGGTTTCATCCAGCGTAAACAGGTTGATGAGCTGGGTGCGGCCCGGTGTCTTGCTGACCCGGGCCAGCCCGTTCACACCGGTGATGGCGTTGAGGGCACTGGATTTGCCGGCATTGGAGCGCCCTGCGAAAGCGACTTCGTAACCCGCATCGGCCGGCAGATCGTTGAGAGAGGAGGCGCTTTTTAGGAAGCAGGTATGTCGGAAATCGGCTGGCATCGGGACTCCGCAACAACGACTTTGGCAGTCCGGGGTTTGGGGTATCTCTGAAAATCAGAGATTTTGGTTTCTGGGTAGGCAGAAATGACCGAGAAACCGGAGTGTACACGCTAGTACATGAGGGTGAGCCGGAAACGGCGAACGGGCGGGCAGGATGCCCGCCCTGGACCATGAGCGAAGCAGGATTGCGTAGCGTAATGGGCGAGGTCATTTCTAACGCCCCCCAGAAGGCATAAAGATCAATTTTCAGGGGTGCCCTTTAGTGTAAAATCTGCCATTCATCTGTGGCAGGCCCAGTTCGCGGGCACGCGCTCCGCGAGCATAACGCATGGCCGCCATGCCGTCCGATATACAGTCGAGGAGCTGTTCCGCATGAACAAGTTTGTGATGACCGCGGCCGTACTGGGGGCCTTCGCGTTCGCTGCCAACGTAACCGCTGCCGGCAATGCCGCCGCGGGCCAGAAAAAGGCCGCTACTGTCTGCGCTGCCTGTCATGGTGCGGATGGCAACAGCGCCAGCGGCCAGTTCCCGAAACTGGCGGGCCAGAATGCCGGCTACATCGTCCGGGAACTGGAGCGCTTCAAGTCCGGCAAACGCCCGAACCCGATCATGTCCGGCATGGCCATGGGTCTGTCGGATCAGGACATGCAGGATGTCGCCGCCTGGTTCTCCAGCCAGCAGGTCCGGACGGGTGAAGCCGCCCCGGGCCTGGTCAAGGCCGGTGAGGCCCTCTTTCGTGGCGGCGACGCGAGTGCCCAGATCCCGGCCTGTGCTGCCTGCCATGGACCGGATGGCGCCGGCAACGCGCCTATGCTGATCCCGGCACTGGCCGGACAACACGCCGAATATGTCATCAGTCAATTGCAGGCATTCGCCAGCGGCGCCCGCAAGTCCCCCATGATGGGGACCATCGCTGACCGGCTCGATGCGAATCAGATGAAGGCGGTGGCGTCCTACATCGAAGGTTTGCATGCGACTCCGGTACAACCGTGAGCCACTGAACTTTAGCCGGCATGCAGCACTCTCAAGTCAGTGCACGTTTGATCCGGCCTTAAGGACTGTCGCAGGACCAGCCGCATGAAAATCTTCGCTGCATTGTGTCTGTCGCTGACGATGCTGCCGGGCCTCGCGCTGGCAGCCAGCGCCGCGCCCGCCGCACCGTTCAAGGCCGGTATGAATTATGTGCCGGTCGTCCCGGCCCAGCCGACCGAGACTCAACCCGGACAGATCGAGGTCATCGAGTTTTTCTGGTACGGCTGCCCGCACTGCTACGCGCTCGAGGATTACGTGAATACCTGGTTGCGCAGCAAACCGGACAATGTCGTGTTCCGGCGGATACCGGCAGCGCTGAACCCTGTCTGGGATACTGACGCGCGCGCTTTCTTCACGGCCGAGGAACTCGGCCTTGCGGACAAGGCTCATCCCGCCATCTTCCACGCAATCCATGTCGATCATCTGCAACTCGATAGCGAAGATGCCTATCGCAAGTTCTTCATGCAGCAGTTCGATATCAGCGCCAAGCAGTTCGACGATGCCTGGAATTCACTGAACGTGGATACCAAACTGGTACAAGCCAAGGTACTGGCACAACGTTATGGGATCCTCGACGTCCCGACGCTGGTCGTGAACGGCAAATGGTTGACCGGCCCCGGTTATCACCTGGCAACACCGCAAGTGATGACTGCAGTCAGCTGGCTGGTACAGCAGGAACAGACAGCGCTGTCGAATAGCCAGGCCGAATAGATCCAAGGGGTTTCAAATCTCAATGGCCGCTGTTGCGGCCGCTCCGGGAACACAAGATGCGTCATCTGAAGACACTCGTTTTTGTGCTGCTGATAACCACCGTCCTCGGTATCGCGCCCCGGTTAGCCAAGGCCGAAAACGTGGCTTTCCCGGAAGGTGTCAGTTACGTTCCGGTTTCACCGGCCCAACCAACCAACGTCAAGACCGGCCAGATAGAAGTAATCGAATTTTTCTGGTACGGCTGTCCGCATTGTTTTGCGTTGGAGCCTTATCTTGAGGCCTGGCTGCAACACAAACCGGCCAATGTGGTATTCAAGCGCATTCCAGTTGCGCTTGCCTGGGGCGAACACATGGATGTCGATGGCCATGCGTACTACACCGCACAGGCACTGGGCCTGGAGCCCCGGATTCATACTCCGCTATTTAATGCGATCCACAAAGACAGGCAATTCAATCTGGTCACCGATCAGGATGCGCTACAGGGATTCTTTGCCAATTACGGGATAAGTAAAGCAAATTTCAACGCTACCTGGAATTCCTTCTCGGTACAGTTGAAGATGAACCAGGCTGCGGACATCGAACAACGCTATGGTCTGGAGAGCGTCCCCACCCTGATCATCAATGGGCAGTGGAAGACTGGCGCAGCCTACAAAAGTGCAGACGGTCATTACCTGCCTCCTGAAAAGATCATGCAATGCGTCAAGATGCTGGTTCAAAAGGAACAAGACAAGCTTAACCATTAAGATCAAGGCCACCGAATCTGGAGATCGACGATGCGATATACAAAGATAGTCATTGCTGCCTGCCTGGCAGTTTGTGCCTGGGGATTCACCGGGATTGCCTCCGCAGAAGGCATGACCACCTTCACCGAAGGTGTCAATTACGTGCCCGTGTCCCCGGCCCAGCCGACCACAGTCAACCCCGGCCAGATCGAGGTCATCGAATTCTTCTGGTACGGCTGCCCGCATTGTTTCGCTCTGGAACCGTATCTGGAATCCTGGCTGAAGCATAAGCCGGCGAATGTGGTATTCAAGCGTATCCCCGGCGCCCTGCCCGGTTCGGAATGGCTGGTCTCGGCGCAAGCGTATTACACGGCGCAGGCGCTTGGCCTCGAACCCAGGATCAACACTCCGATGTTCGATGCCATCCACGTCCATCAGCAGTACCAACTGGCACAGAACCAGGCGGCCTTGCAGGAATTTTTTGCCAAATACGGTGTGAGCAAGAAAGACTTTGATGCGACCTGGAATTCATTTTCCGTGCAATTGAAGATGAACCAGGCTGCTGATATAGAACAGCGCTATGGGCTGGAAGGCGTGCCTACCGTCATCGTCAATGGCAAGTGGAAGACCGGTGCCGGCTACAAGATGGCGCCGTCGGACATCATGAAGTGCATCGAATTCCTGGTGCAGAAAGAAGAGGCTGCCTCCGGCAAGAAATAAGCCCCCTTGCATCTATCAGGGCAAATAACGGGGCCACTGGCCCCGTTGCTTTTACCGCTCCTGGAAACTATCTCCGTGCCCCTGCCGTCAACCGGTACCGCCATCCCGCGTTGTCAGCTTATCCCCGCCCCGGGTGGGCCGTACCTGGGTTAGCGGGAGACAGGGCGGTTGATGTCGGCAGTGACTGACAACCTGCTAAACTTGCCGCCCGCCGGCTGTACCGGTCCGGAATATACCCCATGCCGTTCGATAATCTTTCCAGCATGAACAGTGCAGATAGCCTGGAACGCCACCACATCCATCTCCAGCCATGGGATACGGCACTCCGACTGACGATCATCGGCGGACTGCTGATCATCACGTATCTGAGTTTACGCTGGCAGGTGTTCCAACCGCTGCTACGCACCGCCCGGGAACACGAATGGACCCGTTTCATCGTGCATCCTGCAATCCTCTGGATGTTCATGGGCATGCTGATGCTGATCTTCCGCACCCTGTTGTGGTTCCGCTACCGCACGCCACAGGCTGCCGGATTCGGCGATGCCCCATTCCTGACCGTGGTGATCCCCGCCTACAATGAAGGCCCGATGGTCGCGCAATCGATCGACTCCGTCGCTGCGGCGCGTTATCCGCGTGAGCGCCTGGAGATCTTCGTGGTGGATGACGGCAGCCGCGACGATACCTGGAAACACATCAGCGCAGCTGCCGAACGTTACCCGGGGCTGGTGACGACTCTGCAATTCGGAAAGAATCGCGGCAAACGTGCAGCGCTGGAAGCTGGCTTCCGTCATGCCCGCGGTACGGTCGTGGTCACGATCGATTCCGACAGCGTGATCGAGGCCGACACCCTGCTGGCGATGGCAGGGCCATTCCAGGACCCGAAAGTCGGTGCCGTGGCTGGCCGGGTCACCGTTTACAACCGGGATGGCGGCCTGATCCCGCGCATGCTGAAAGTACGCTATGCCCTCAGTTTCGATTACCTGCGTGCAGTGCAGTCAACCTACGGCACGGTCTATTGCTGCCCGGGGGCGCTCGCCGCTTACCGCACCAGTGTAGTGCGTGAGGTACTGGAAGATTGGGTGAAACAGACGTTCCTCGGCGCCCCTTGCACCTACGGCGAAGATCGATCCATGACCAATTACATCCTGAGCCGTGGATATGACACCGTGTATCAGCGCGCCGCGATCGTTCACACCATCGTGCCGATCACCTATATGAAACTGTGCAAGATGTTCCTGCGCTGGGATCGGAGTTACGTGCGCGAGGAGATCCGTTTTGCCTGGATCGTGTGGAAGCGCCCGCCTGGCGCCCGCCTGATTGCGGTGGTGGATGCATTCATAACCAACCTGCGCTATCCGATGAGCTGGGCGACACTGGTGCTGCTGGTTTCGCTTATCATATGGCACCCGGTGGTACTGCCACGTTTCCTGTTTGTCATCGGCGTGATGGCTGCTTTCAATATGCTCTACTATCTGCGCAGCGAGCGCTCCTGGGATTTTGTCTACGGTATCTTCTATTCCTATTACTCGATCTTCGCGCTGTTCTGGATCATGCCCTACGCGGTGTTCACTGCGCGCGCGCGCGGCTGGCTAACCCGCTGATCCTCTGCATCCTTCAAAAAACCTTCTCGATACCCACAAACCATTCCCGCCCGTCGCCGGGAAAATAACGATAATTACCGAAACTGTAATCGGCGCGCTCCGCATAAGCCGTATCGGCCAGGTTGGCGATACGTGCCGTAACTATCCAGCCACCCGCAAGTTCCTGCCTCAGGCTGAGATCGAGCAGATCCTGACCACCGTAACGGTGTTGATTGGATTCATCCAGCCAGTAACCGCCGACGTGTGTCCATTGCAGTTCAGCCTGCATCCGATCCGTCGGCTGCCAGCGTAACCGCAGTCCGCCAAGACTCCGCGGTGCATACTTCACATCGTTGCCATAGACGATCGCATTACCCTGGCCCAGGTCGGCAGAGAACGCATAACGATGCAAGGCATAGCTGCCGTCGGCGAGCAAACTCCAGGCTCGACTGAAATGGTAACCCAGGGAGAATTCCAACCCCTGTGAGCGGATACGCCCATCGCTGATATTGAAGCCGTTGGCATCGCGAAAGATGAAATGCGACTTGAGCATGGAATATAGATCGGTGTCCCAGTTCCAGTTGCCGGTACGTCCGCGCCAACCGAGTTCGTATGCATCGAGAACTTCGGAATGCAGGTCTGCGATATCCTGCTGGCGCTGCAATTCGTAGAGTTCGGTCGCTTCCGGTGCCCGCGCGCCGCGTCCCAGATTGATATAAAACGTCTGCTTGTCGCTCGCCAGGTAACTTATGCCGAATTTCGGCAACAGGTTCGTGAACTGGTCGGTCCGGTCGGCGGGGCGGTTGAACAAGCAACCACCATACGGGCACGGCGTACCGTCGGCCCGGGTATTGCCGGCCGGCAGAAAATTCACATAGCTGTAGTGCACGGTCTCCACGCGCAGGCCGCCGGAAAACAACCAGTGCGGATTCCAGGCGTGGGTCACGTGCAGGTAGGCAGCCAGTGTGCGGCTGTCGGCAGCATAATCGTAATGCAACCCCTGCGGGCGGATGTCAGCCCGTGCCGGCGGTTGATTGGTGATCGCTGCAGGCTGGAATTCCGTGAGCGTGCCATGCGCATATTCGCCATCAAGACCGTAGATCACCTGAGTGGCGGCCGACGGTAAAGTCCGCAGCGCCAGCATGGTTCCCATGCTGTTGGCGGCATCGTCCTCGAACGGTTCGCCGGGCAGGTAATGCTCGGTAAAGCGCGTGCTGTTGCGCCGCGCATACGGCGTGATATCGAATTCCATGTTGCCGTCGAACCGCATGTGCCATTTCTGTGCGGCCAGCCAGCTCTGGCTGTCGCGAAACGCACCCGGTGTCGGATTGGCATCCCGTAGCGATTCATCCCGATAGGCCGATAGCCCGTAGATATAGCCTGCTGTCTGCTGATCGAGATTGGTAGCAGTAAGCAGTGTCTCGCGACTGAGGCTGCCCTTGTCGTAATCGGACCGCAAGCTGAGTTTCTGCTGGTCGTAACCTGAATCGGCACGAAAACCACCATCATGCGTCGCGTTGGCCGCCACCCGCAGGCCCTCGCTGCCATCCCACTCACCAAGATTCACTTTCGTCCGCAGGTAATTGTTGCCGCCGCGTTCAAGGCTCACGGTGTCCATGGGGGTGGAATTTGCGGGCCGGGTCAGCACGTTGACGATGCCATTGAGCGCGTTGGACCCGTACAGTACCGAACCCGGACCCCGCACCACTTCCACCGCACGCGCCTGTTCGGTGTTGAGCCAGAACATCGCGTTGACGTTGCAGAAACCCGCCGGCTGGATCGGGATACCATCTTCCAGCAGCAGGAATGCACCACAGGCGCCAGCGCCGGTGAACAACGGCGAACGGATCGCCATGAGGCTTTCCTGGCCGCTGCCTTCCGTCACCCAGCCGCCGGGCACCACGGAAAAGATCTGTGCCGGGTGCGTCTCATCGATCAGCGAGAGCGTACTTGTGTCGATGCGGGTGGTATTGCCCGGCAGAACCCGCAATGCTGTGGGCGCGTCCGTATCCGTCACCACCACGGCATCAAGTTGTGTGGTCTGATCGCTTGCCCACGCCACAGACGCGCAACACCCTGCCAGCACGAGCGTGCCAAACTTTCCCCATCGCCTCATAGACCCCATGACATTCATTTACACGCTTGTTAGCGGGGCAACGCATAGGCAATCACGTAATCGCCCCGTTTAGTCGCATCCTTGTAACCTCCTGCGGCGATCACCACGTATTGGCGGCCGTCGATCGCGTAAGTCATGGGAGTGGCCTGGCCACCTGCCGGAAGCTTTACATCCCACAGTTGCTTGCCTGTGTTCTCGTCGAACGCGCGCAAGTGATCGTCAAGCGTGGCGCCGATGAATATCAGCCCGCTGGCCGTCACCATCGGGCCGCCGATATTCGGCATCCCCAGATTGCGATGCAGGTATGGCGTCACACCCAGCGGGATCTGCCACTTGATGGTGCCGTGCTGCATATCGACAGCGGTGAGCGTGCCCCACGGCGGTTTGACGCACGGCACACCGAGAAACGACGTGAATGCGTGACGGCGCATGCCGTAAGGCGTGCCGGTCTGACGCGCGAACTCGAAGTCCTTGTACTTTCCCGAATCGTATTCCGCCTCAAGTTGGTCGCGTGGGATCAGCGCGACCAGGAACGGCAGGTTCATGGTGTTGGAGATCGCGAGCTGTCGCTGCGGATCGAACGCGATCCCGCCCCAGTTTGCGCCACCGGCATTGCTCGGCAGCATGATGGATTCCGTGGTCGACGGCGGTGTGAAGATGCCTTCGGAACGATCCTGCTCGATATGCTTGCGACAGGAACGGGTATCGAAATACATGACGCCGATGGCATCATCGGGTGTGACCGGCGTCTGGCGTACCAGCGGCGGCGGTGCCACCGGGAACGGCTGGGTCTTCGACAGATGTTCATCCGGCACACCGTCCTGCGGCACCGGACGCTCCACGATCGGGAAGATCGGCTGCCCGGTGGCGCGATTGAAGCTGTACAGGAATCCGGTCTTGGTCGCCTGGATGACAGCCGGGACTGGTTTGCCGTCATGGATCACCGTTGCCAGCGTGGGTTGCGACGCGACGTCGTAATCCCACACATCGTGGTGCACCAACTGCTTGCCCCACACCAGCTTGCCGGTGTCGCCGTCGAGTGCCACCACTGAATTCGCCCAGCGGTTGTCGCCCGGCCGTTCGCCGCCAAAGAAATCCGGACTCGCCGAACCGGTCGGCACGAATACCAGATGCCGTTCGGTGTCCACCGACAGCGGCGCCCAGGCATTGGCCGCGCTGGCGACTTTGGTGCTTGCCGGTGTCCATTCCTTGTACACCGGGTTGGACGGGGCGCGTGGTATCGGGTCCCAGCTCCAGATCAGTTTGCCGGTGCGCGCATCGAAAGCACGCACGATACCGAGTTCTTCCTCGACGGCGCGATTGTCGCCGATGGACGATCCGACGATCACTTTGTCGTCCAGGATCGCCGGCGGCGAGGTGACCAGATAATTGCGCCATTCGCTGTCAGATTTGTCGGTGGAATGGACGCCTTTCAGCAGGTTGATGGCACCGTGATCGCCAAAGTCTTCGCAGGATTTTCCGGTCACTGCATCCAGCGCCAGCAGCCGCCCGTCCAGAGTGGGCGCAAAGATGCGCGCATGACATGGCGCATCCGCAGCACTTTTGTCGTCTGTCCACAGCGACACGCCTCGCGATACACCGTCCGAGTAATGCAGATCCTTGCGAGAGTGGCTGTCATGGCGCCAGCGCAACTTTCCGGTTGCGGCGTCCACGGCGATGACGTTGGTGCTGGGCGTGGTGAAATACAGGACCCCGTCGTACAGGATCGGTGTGGCCTCGAATGCCGAGCGCTGCCAGTCCTTGACGCCCTTGCCCAGCTCGCCGGTGCGGAATGTCCAGGCGACTTGCAACTTATCTACATTGGCGGGGGCGATCTGAGTGAGTGGCGAGTATCGGGAGCCGCCGGCGTCGCCTCCGTAGGCGGGCCAGCCCGCATCGGCCGCGTGCGTCAGCAACGGCAGAACCAGCAAGGCGATCAAGATGGGTATGCGCATGTCCTGTCTCCCCGGATGGAAATTGTCGTGCAGCCTAAGCGACTGGAATACCTCCCGCAATCAGGGAGGGGACAACCGGCGCGATGCTGTGACGAGCGGCGCACCGGTGATGACGGACGGCAGGCTTCAGGAGGGTTTGAACAGGTGTTCGAGCTGGCGCCGGTAACGACGGCTGAAGTTCACGAAGCTGCCGTCCTTGAGTACGATGCGATAGTCGCCGCTATCCCAGGGCTGGATCTCGCGGATCCGGTCGAGGTTGACGATGTGGCCGCGATGCACGCGGGCGAAATGCTTGGGGTCGAGCCGGGCTTCGAGCCGGGCCAGCGATTCCCGCAGCGGATAGGAATCACCGTTGACGTGCAGGGTCACATAATTGCCGTCCGCTTCGATGCGATCGATGTCGGCGATGTTGAGGATGAATTCACGGTTGAGTTTCCGTACCACCAGCCGCTCAGTCCCGGGTGTCGGCGCCGGTGGCGTGGCTGACTGCTGATGGCTCTCCAGCCACAGCGCATAGATCCTGAACGCCGCGAGTCCTGCAACGATGATGCAATACGCCACGAAGTCCTTGCGGTATTCATAGAACCAGTTCGGCCACCAGGGACCGAAATCGTAGCGTTCTCCGAGAAAGCCATACACCAGCTTGCGCAGCGCGACCATGCCGCTCACATGGATCAGCGAATAGGGCACGGTCACGAGCAGATGGAGCGGAACACTGTAGCGCCAGGTAGTCCGGGTGATGGGCATCCGCCGGCACCACCAGTCGATCGCAAAGATAAGGCACCAGGTAACGGAAACGCTGGAAAATTCCCAGGTCGCGGGTGCCCACCACGGCAAATGAAACCCGGCGTGGGCGTTGTCGCTCAGTTCGGTAAAGATATTGCTGACGCCGAGCACCGACAGCATGACGGCGAAGAACACCATCTGCCAGAAGAAGACCTTGCGGGCAATGGCTGAGTGTGGGTATCGGACAGTATCGGTCACGGGCGGCATACGCTGCGGAAGTCTGGACGCGCCCATGATACCCCAGCCCGGTGGGACGCGGCCCGCGACCGTCGCCCCATCGGCAAGGTATTCAAATCATCATGGTTTGAGTGGTTCCAATCCGGCTTGCTTCAACGCTGTATTCAAGGGTGGCAATTGTTTCGCCTTGAATTCGCTCCAGGCTTCCAGTGCGGCCTGACTGGCTTGCCGCTGCTTGTCGTAACCAGCCACCGCATCCGTCGTCGGTGCGGTATCGGCACTCTCTACTGCGTTCTGCAATGTGGCAAGTGCATCGTCGAGATAATGCAGACTGGTCACCTTGCCTGGCGCACTGCCGGGCGTGCCATAGGGAACCGGTATCGTATGCAACTCGGTCATATCGCTCGCTGCATTTTCAAATTTGGCCAACTGCGCAGCCAACTCTGCCGGAGCTTTACTCTGCATGGCCTGCACTTGCTTGAGCAGTGCGATTACCTGACTGCTGACCCTGGCAACTTGCGCCCGTTGCGCTTCGATACGATTGGCGAGTTGATATTGCTTTTCGAGATCGGACTGCGACACCGCTACGCGCGGATCCTCCTTCACCGTAAACGATTGCGCATAGGCATGCCCGCGTACCGTGAGCCTCGCGGTGTAGACCCCGGGCACGACCCAGATACCCGGCGACTGGTTGTCAGCGAGCGCAGCCTGACGCAGGTCCCAGACGAAGCGGTGCATACCTGCGCTAGCCGGGAGTACCTGCGGTACCGCATACCAATCCGGTGTCGCTGTAATCTTCGTCACATCCGGTTTGACAGGTTTGTCGGTGCTCGCAAAATGCCGTATCACTTTCCCCTGCGCGTCGAGGATATCCAGAGTTACGGATTTGTCGGCATCGGTCTTCAGATAGTAGTCGATGTAAGCGCCTACTGGCGGGTTGGCAGCCGCGGGCTCATCACGGTGCAGCGGTGTGCCGGTGAAATCGGCGAGCTTGATCCGGTATGCAACCGCGGGTTTGTATAACCAGGTATCGGTACGCATCAGTGCCGGGTCCATCAACTGACGCAGCGGCGTGATGTCGTCCATGACCCAGAACGCGCGCCCGTGGGTGGCGATGACCAGATCGTCGCCATGCACGTCTATATCGCGTACCGAGGTGACCGGCAGGTTCTGTTGCAACGACTGCCAATGGTCCCCGTCATCGAAAGAGACATACACGCCGAATTCTGTGCCTGCATACAGCAAGCCTTTTTTCGACGGGTCCTCACGTACCACGTTGACGAAACTGCCATCCGGGATCCCGTTGCTGATCTCGGTCCAGTGCTTGCCGCCGTCGTGCGTGCGATAGATGTACGGTTTGTAATCGTCGAGCCGGTGCCGGTCGATCGCCGCATAGGCAGTATCCGTGTCGAAATGTCCGGCCTCGATGATGCCGACTTTGGACCACGGTGCAAGCGCGGATGGCGTGACGTCCTGCCAATGCTTGCCGCCGTCGTGCGTGAGCCAGATCAGTCCATCATCGGTCCCGGTCCAGATCTCGTCGGCCTTGAGCGGCGACGGTGCGATTGCATAGATCACGCCGCGTCGTCCCGACGTCACCGCCGTATCCGCGGCAGTGGTCGGATCCAGATTCGATGGCACAGTCAGCGTCTTGCGGGTGAGATCCGGGCTGATCAGGGCCCAGTGTTTACCACCGTCGGTAGTCCGGAACAGATGCTGGTTGGCAAAATACAGTGCGTGCCTGTCTTTCGGCGAAAAAGTCAGCGGCAAGGTCCAGACGCTGCGGTAGATGCCCGGATAGGCCAAGGTCGGATCGACGTTCTGGGTCTGCTCGGTGTGCCGGTCAAGTTTATCGACTGTGCCGCCATAGACGATATCGTGATCATCCGGATCGGGCGCGATATTGCCGGATTCGCCACCCGCGGTGACTTCGTGGAACTGCATCATGCTGATGCCGTCGAAATGACTGCCAGTGCGGCTTGGCACTGCCGCCGCTCCGGAATCCTGTTGCGCACCGTAGATCCAGTAGGGAAACTGATTGTCGGTAATCACGTGGTAGAACTGTCCGGTGGGCTGGTTGTACCAGCTCGACCAGGTCTTGCCCCCGTTCACCGAGATGGCGGCACCCTGGTCCACGCCGGTGATCATGCGACTGCTGTCGTTCGGATCGATCCACAAGGTGTGGTAATCGTCGCCGGTCGGATCGCCGACGAACGGCAGGAAGGTTCGGCCGCCGTCGGTGGATTTGTACATGGCGGTATCGCAGATATAGACGATGTCCCGATTCTTCGGATCGACTGTGACGCCGCCGAAGTACCAGCCACGCGTCCAGATCCGCTTGTCACTGGAAACACGCCGCCAGTTGGCGCCGGCATCGTCGGAACGGTACAAACCGCCATCAGTTGCATCGACGAGTGCGTAGACCGTGTCCGGATTGCTGGGCGACACAGCCAATCCCACATGACCAAGTCCTGCTGCTGGAAAGCCATGACCTTTGATCTGGGTCCAGGTATCGCCACCGTCGGTGGATTTGTACAAGCCACCACCGGGTCCGTTGGAAGGCGGATAGACGTTCCACGGCGGCCGCCGGGTCTGCCACAGCGTAGCGTAAAGCACTTGTGGGTAACGCGGATCCATCGCGAGGTCGATGGCACCGGTATCCTCATTCTTGTACAAGACTTTCTGCCAGGTCTTGCCGCCATCACGACTGCGAAACACGCCGCGTTCGGCGTTGGGACCATAGGCATGGCCCAGTGCCGCAACATAGACGATATCGGGATTGTGCGGGTCCACCAGAATCTTGCCGATCTGATAGGTATCGACGAGACCGATATGGCTCCAGGTCTTGCCGCCGTCGGTCGATTTGTACATGCCGTTTCCGTAAGCGATATCGGAACGCATGTCCGCTTCACCGCTGCCGACATAGATCACCTTGGGATCGGATGGGGCCACTGCGATCGCACCGATCGAACCGACCGGCTCGTTATCGAAGATCGGCTGCCAGGTGCGGCCGGTATCGTGGGTCTCCCACACGCCACCGTCCACCGAGCCGAAATAGAAATGGCTGGGTTGACCGGGTACCCCGGCCACAGCCAACACCCGACCGCCGCGGAACGGTCCGACCAGACGCCAATGCAGGTCGCCAAAGAAATTCTGGTTTACGGGTGCCGCGACAGCGGCTGCCGTCATCAGGATCAGGACCGACGACGATATCCAGGAACGCAATGACATGAGGCTTCTCCGGGATGCAGTGCACGTGAATGCATGAGACCGCTCGGCACGGCACAAGTTTTGGTGTTTGACCAGAATCTGTGCCAACTGGCGAAAATTCCACCAACTGCGGCGTGCGGGCTTGGGTCATAATACCCTCATGAACGTGCTGTTTCTCGGTACCGGGAACTCGGCTCGCAGCATCCTCGCGGAAGCCATTCTCAATGCACGGGATGGTCCGCAGGTACGCGCCTGGAGCGCCGGGAGTCGACCCCTTGGCGAGATACATCCGTTGGCGCGGGAGATATTGCAGACCGTTGGCATGCCGGTGGCTGCACTGCGCAGCAAACATCTGGATGAATTCAGCCGCAGTGAGGCACCGCACATGGATATCGTGATCGCCTTGTGCGAACAGGCCGGCGCTGAATTCGCCCCGGGCTGGCCGGGAACACCGGTACGCGTTCAGTGGGAATTCCCCGACCCCGCAGCCGTCGGCGGTCCGGAACACGTACAGCTTGCCGCGTTCGCGGAGACGTTCCGGAAACTGGAGCGACGCATCCAGGCATTGCTGGCGCTGCCGTTACAATTTCTGTCCGTGGACGAACTGCAGCAACAACTGGAATCTCTGGCTGGAAACTGAACCCGCAATACACGAGGCCTTCATGGAAAAGCTGTTCAGGAAATTTGCACCATTATGCGCGATGGTAATGAAGCCAAATGGTGAGTCCGTAGAATTTCTTGGCACTGCCTTCGCCGTGCATAAGGACGGCTATCTGGTTACCGCGGCTCATGTGGTCAAGGGCCAGGAACAGATCGTGATCTCTCCCACAACCAATGTAACCGGTTACCAGACTACCTCGAATAAACTACGCGCACTTGCCGCATCAGTCGTGCAACTGGATGAGGCAAATGATCTCGCCTTGCTGGAACTCAAACAACCCATGCAATTACAGCTCCCCGCCAATCTGTTGGGGGATGCCGATGCGATCTCGCCTGGCACCAAGATAATGCACCTGGGGTATCCGTTCGGTACCAGCGGATCACTGATATTGGTGATGCGTAGCGGCCACCTGACTGCAAAAGTCGAGGCTACTCAGGGTATCAAGCAGCTCTATGTGGAAGGTATAGCCTATTCGGGCGCTGCTGGCGGACCACTGGTCGATGCGACCAAAGGCAATATTATCGGCATAGTCAACAGTCAGATCGGATTGGTTCCGAAACCAACCGGGGCAGATAACGACTACAAACTGCCCGTATTGACGGAACTTACATTCGCCACACCCATAAATGTCGTAACCGCTCTGCTGAACGGGCGTCAGCCCAGCTAGACGTCTTCAGATTATGCGAAAAGCTGCAAGGCTGCCGTCTTGATAGCTGTTGCGGTACTCTTTATTTCTGCAAGACAGGCGTCGATCTTGGCCGAAGCTTTCGCTTTCACATCGACCAGTTCGCCAACTTCGATCTTGCCGCCAGCCTGAATCTCCATCTTGAGACCAAGCGTTATCTCCATCACCGCTCCCATCATGACTGACATGACCCCGCCGATCGTCAATTCAATCTTGCCGGTCAATGACATCTCATTGACTGCGGCAATCGACATGGAATTTATACCGCCGGTAAAAAACTCTGCTTTTCCGCCTGCAAACAACTCCAGAGAATCCCCATGTACGGTCTCTGTGGAATTTCCGTACACAGTAGCAGTCGAGTTCCCATGTACGGTCTCCGTGCTATCGCCATGCACATCGGACGTGCCATTACCATACACGTGCTCATCGCT
>DASSKW010000048.1:0-5449 GCA_035690065.1 Gammaproteobacteria bacterium | reverse complement strand
CGGGTCCGATCCGGGATTACGCGACAGTGGTGGTCGCGCTGAATAACAAGGAGCCTCCCGCGTGCCAATAACCACGGCGGTCTGTCCGGAAATCAATAATGCTGAAGTGGACCGCCAGGTCCGCGCCGAACAGACCAATCTGCTGTTTTATTTTGGCAGATGGGCTGATCTGCCGGCGGCTTTCGGCGCGGTGATTGCGGCGTGGCTGTTCTGGGATGAAGTTTCGCACGACGTGCTCGTCGCTTGGGTCATCGGCATCTTCATTGCCAGTCTCGCACGCATCGTCCTCGGCATGGGATTCAGTCTGAGCACCATCCAGGTAGAGCGCAGCGGCGCATGGGCGCGCGGCTATCTCGCCACCACAGTGCTGCTGAGTGCGGCGTGGGGTATCGCCGGAATCCTGTTGTTTCATCCTTATTCAGAACTACATGAAGCGTTTATCGCCTTGATGTTGGTCACGGTTGCGGCGGTCGCGGTCCCGGTGCTCGCTCCCCGTTTGTTGCATTACGTGGCCTTCGCGGTGGTGGTACTGACTCCCATGGTTACCCGCCTGATCATTGCATTGCAGCCGGTCTCGCTGGGGATTGCTGCGATAGTCGTGTTGATTGGCGGGTTTCTGATCTTCATTGCCCGGCGTGCCAACCTCCAGATCGAACAGGGGCTGCGGCTGCGTTTCTCGTATGCCGGCATCGTGGATGAACTGACCGGCGAATCTTCGCAACGCACCCGGGTGGAGACCAGACTGCGTGAAGGCGAAGAACGCATGCGCCGCCACAGTCAATCGTTATTGGAACTTGCGCGGGAAGCCAGTATCTCCGCTGGCGATGTCCGTAGTGCGTTGCACGTCATCTGTGAGAAAGCGGTACAAGCCATCCGCTGCAAACGGGTCAGTGTCTGGTTCCTGGACAACGAGAGCAAGACGCTACGCTGTATGCACGTGCTGGATGATGGACGGCACGACGATTCGCCGGGCGCTGTCATCGAGTTTGCACGCAGCCCGGAATTGTTCAAGGCATTGCAGGAGACCCGGACTACTGCGGTAAGCGATGTCGGTGGCGATACGAGGATGCAGGGATTGCTCAAGGAATATTTGCGGCCCAACAATGTTGCGGCGGTGCTCGGCGCCCCCTTCAGGCAGGGTCAACGGGTACGCGGCGTGATCTTCCACGAGCACACCGGCGCATCACGCGAATGGACCCGTGACGAAGCGAGTTTTGCCAGTTCGCTGGCAGATTTTGTGGCACTCGCGATCACTGCCAGTGACCGGCGTCAGGCGGAAGAGCGTTTCCGGCAACTCGCCAACTACGATCGCCTCACCGGGTTGCCGAACCGGGCGTTGTTCATGGACCGGCTGACCCAGGCGCTCTCCAAGGCCCGGCGCAACAAACAGAATGTCGCTTTGCTGTTCATCGACGTGGACCGTTTCAAGAACATCAACGACTCGCTCGGCCATCATTCCGGCGATACCGTGCTGCGCACCATCGGCAAGCGCCTGCTTGCATGCGTGCGCGCCGGCGACACGGTGGCGCGTCTGGGAGGCGATGAGTTCACCGTGATACTCGAGGAATGTCAGAATCTCGAGACCATAACCACGATCTGTGAACGCATCCTGGAGTCAGTGACCGAGCCTATCCTGCTCGGTGAGACCGAAGCCAACCTGACTTGCAGTATCGGTCTGAGTCTGTGTCCCGGTGATGGGCAGGATGCCGACGTATTGCTGCAGAATGCCGATATCGCGATGTACAAGGCCAAGGATCGTGGCCGCAACAATTATCAGTTCTTCACTCAAGACATGCATGCCAAAGCGATGCTGCACCTGTCGCGCGAGAACGCCCTGCGCAAGGCTCTGCAACGCATGGAGATGGTGTTGCATTACCAGCCACAGTTCGATGTGACCCGCGGTGGCATCATCGGCGTGGAAGCACTGGTGCGCTGGCAGGATCCGGACTGGGGGCTGATCTGGCCTTCCGAGTTCATCCCGCTGGCGGAAGAGACCGGATTGATCGTACCGCTGGGACAATGGGTTATCCGCGAAGCCTGTCTGCAGGCACAAGAGTGGCACAAGGCCATGAATGGCCGCCCGTTCCATCTGGCAGTGAATCTGTCGGTACGCCAGTTTGCTTCCAGCAACCTGCTGGAATTTGTCCGCGGTGCGTTGCAGGAATCCGGTCTCGAACCCAGGGTACTGCAGCTGGAGATCACCGAAAGTCTGGTGATGCATGATATGGAAGGTAGCGTCCGGATCCTGAAAGGACTCAAGGACCTCGGTGTCCGTATCGCGCTGGATGATTTCGGTACCGGCCACTCATCGCTGGTGTACCTGAAGCGGTTGCCAGTGGATGTATTGAAAGTGGATCGTGCGTTTGTCGAGGAGATTGCCAAGAGCGATCAGGACGCGGCGATTGCACGCACCATCATCACCCTGGCAGATAATCTTGGTCTCGATGTGATCGCGGAAGGGGTGGAGACCGTAGCGCAGATGAAACAACTGCGCAAGGGTGGGTGTTCGAAGATGCAAGGCTATCTCTTCAGCCTGCCGATGGAAAAGATCGAATGTGACCGGTTGTTGCGCGGCATCCCGGATTTCGAGATTTGAACCCGCCGCTAACCGTCTGACAATTCAAAACGCATGGACAGGTCCACCGCCTTGACATGCTTGGTCAGGGATCCTGCCGAAATATAATCCACACCGGTCTCGGCGACTGCCCGCAGTTGCGTCATATCGATATTGCCTGAAGCCTCCAACCTGGCACGGCCGGCATTCAACGCCACGGCTTCACGCAGCATGTCGAGCGGGAAATCATCCAGCAACAGGATGTCGGCGCCGGCAGCGAGCGCCTCACGGACTTCCTGCATATTTTCGACTTCGACTTCCACGGGCACAGCGGCAGATTGTTTGCGCGCGGCATCGACAGCCGCCGCGATACCACCGGCTGCCATGATGTGATTTTCCTTGATCAATATCCCGTCATAAAGGCCGATGCGATGGTTGCGGGCGCCGCCGCAACGTACGGCATATTTCTGCGCGTTGCGCAGCCCCGGCAGTGTCTTGCGAGTATCCAGGATCACCGCGTGGGTATCGCGCACGGCAGTCGCGTAGCGATGCGCGACCGTGGCTGTCGCCGACAGCGTCTGCAGGAAATTGAGCGCGGTGCGTTCCCCACTCAACAGCGGGCGAGCCCGGCCGGTCAGGTGACATATGACTTGTTCCGGCTGGACGGCGTCGCCGTCCTGCACTGACCACTGTACCCGGATCTTCGGGTCCAATTGACGGAACACCTCGTCGAACCATGCGGTGCCGCAGACTATGGCGGTTTCACGCGAGACCACCCGGCCCCGTGCCGAGGTGGCGTCACCGATCAACATTGCGGTCAGGTCGCCGCTGCCGATGTCTTCGGCCAGTGCGCGACGCACGGTTTCGGAAAGATCGTCAGGGAGTTGCAGCTTGCTCATGGGTGTGTTCATTTTATCGGAGATAACCGGCGGGTGTCGTGGCTTGCCCGTTTTGGTCCAGAGGTTTAGACTTCGTCCAATCCCGGTTGGCATTCTACCTTCTTGAAAGGCGTCTTCGCCGACCCCATGTATAACGGTTACCCGGCAATCAGAATCAGGAGACGCTCATGACCCATCAACTGCCCACACTTCCCTATGCGATGGACGCGCTTGCGCCGCACATTTCCAAAGAGACACTCGAATTTCACTACGGCAAACACCACAAGGCCTATGTGGACAAACTCAACGCCCTCATCCCGGGCACCGAATTCGAGAAGGCCACACTTGAAGACATCGTCAAGAAAGCCAAGGGCGGGATGTTCAACCAGGCGGCGCAGATCTGGAACCACACGTTCTACTGGCACAGCCTGAGCCCGAAGGGCGGCGGTGAGCCATCCGGCAAACTGGCCGATGCCATCAAGCAATCATTCGGTTCCTTCGAGGCCTTCAAGAAGGAATTCAGCGACAAGGCAGCCGGGCAGTTCGGCTCCGGCTGGGCCTGGCTGGTCAGGAAGGGCGATGGCAAGCTCGCCGTGGTGCAGACCGGCAATGCCGATACACCGTTGACGGGCAGTGACAGACCGCTGCTGACCTGCGATGTCTGGGAACACGCTTATTACATCGACTATCGCAATGCGCGCCCCAAGTACATCGAAGCGTGGTGGAAGCTGGTGAACTGGGAATTCGCGGCGAAGAATCTCGGTTGATATCCAGCCTGTAAAACGCTAACGGAGAGTCTCCCATGCGAAGCAATCGCGTCATCTGTGCGGCAACTTTGGTGTTGATGGGCGCGATCTTCCTGCTGGGTGGATGCGCGTCGGATCAACCTGACAAGCCCATGCCCGGTCAGCGGGCAGGTAATCTTCTGGACGATTCGTATTTGACCACTGCCGTGAAGACCAAATTGCTGGGCGATATCAGTCTGAAATCCTTCGATGTCCACGTCGTGACCCGGAATCGCATCGTGACTCTCAGCGGTACACTGCCGAGTGACGCGTTGCGGGATGAAGCAGTCCGGGTCGCGAAGAGCGTGGATGGGGTAGTGAACGTGGTATCCAATCTCGAAGTAAAGCCGCAGTAGCCGGACATTTCCGAAACCCGATCAGGAGCATGTGAAACAGTATGGACGTCATCGAACGTATCAAGCAGCAGATCGCCGATAATCAGGTCTTGCTTTACATGAAGGGTACACCGGATTTCCCGCAATGCGGGTTTTCGGCACGGACCTCGCAGATACTGAATGCCTGTGGTGTGAACTATGGACATGTGAATGTGCTGGCGGATCCCGAGATCCGCGCGAATCTGCCGAAGTTTTCCAACTGGCCGACCTTCCCGCAACTGTTTGTGAAAGGCGAGTTGGTGGGCGGCTGCGATATTGCCGTGGAGATGTTCGAGTCTGGCGAGTTGAAACAATTGTTTGAAGAGAGCGGTATAAAGCACGCCTGAATGCTTTAATAAAAGGGGCCCCATAAGGGGCCTCTTTACGGATGGATGTCTCAGGGATAGCTGTATTTTTCGGGTGGCTGGTACATCGGATAGATAAATTCATCTTCTTCCCGCATATGTTTTCTCAGGTCTGAATGTATCTGCTCCAGTTCCTCGATGAATTCGTCCCGATTCTGGTCTGCTACCCCGCTTTCCTTGTGTTTCTCGACAGTAGTGATGACTCGTTGATCAAGGTGTCGAGTCACCGAATTGATCTTCAGGATCAACTCGCTGTGCCCCTTGTTATTGGCGAGGCAGTGATTCATGTAGGGTATGAAACGCTGGTTTCTCTCAAAACGGTGGTTCCGATAGCCGTGCTGGAATTCGGTCAGCATATTCTCGACATGGCGGTATTTCCCATCCCTTGCCGCTGCTACGGTGTTCTGAAGCAGGTCCAGGATTTCCCGATGCTGTCGGCGCAGGCGATCCGGGAGCTCTGGATCGTAAGCCAGCTGTGTTCCGGGAGCATACT
>DASSKW010000047.1:0-2761 GCA_035690065.1 Gammaproteobacteria bacterium | reverse complement strand
TACACCTAATAAATCTTGCATGTCTGCTCTTGGCCGAAAGCAGATAACCATTTCTGCGCTAATTCCAACGTGTCGCCATTCAAAACATCGCGCCCGGCATCGCTTTCCGGCGTGAGAATTCCTCGTGTTCTGCTTCGCTGCTGAGGGTGATGCCGATATCCTGCAGCAGGCCGCTCTGTAACCGATAGACCCAACCGTGTACGGTCAGGGTTTGGTTCCGCCGCCAGGCATCCTGCACGATCGTGGTGCGGCAGACATGCAGGGTCTGCTCGATCACATTGAGTTCGCACAACCGGTCGACCTTGCCATCCTCATCCGGGCGCTGCGCGATATCGGCACGGTATTTGGTCGATACATCCTGCACATTGCGCAGCCAGTTATCGATCAGGCCGAATTCCGCCCCTTTCCAGGCGGCGAGCACGCCGCCACAGCCGTAGTGGCCGCAGACGATGATGTGCTCGACCTTGAGCACTTCCACCGCGTACTGGATCACGGACAGGCAGTTGAGATCGGTATGCACCACCACGTTGGCGATGTTGCGGTGCACGAACACCTCGCCTGGCAACAGGCCCATGATCTGGTTGGCCGGCACCCGGCTGTCGGAACAGCCGATCCAGAGATATTTCGGGGATTGCTGCTCGGCAAGCTTGCGGAAGAAATCGGGTTGCTCGCTGCTGACCTGACTGGCCCAAGCGCGGTTTTTCTTGAATATATCGGGTAATTTTTTCATGCCTGATTCCGGTTGATTTTATAAAGCCAATTTCGTTTGCAGCCCGGCCTTCACGGCGGGCCATTCAGCGTCGAGGATACTGAAATAGACCGTGTCACGGAAGCGCCCGCTCCACATGCGCCGATGTTTGCGCAACACGCCCTCCTCCCTGGCACCCAGACGCAGGATCGCCCGCCGCGAACGGACGTTGAGTGTATCGGTCTTGAGTTCGACGCGCACACAATCCAGCACCTCGAAGGCGTGACACAGCATCAGGTATTTGGCCTCGGTATTCACCGCGGTGCGTTGCCATGGTATGCCGATCCAGGTCCAGCCGATCTCCACCCGCCGGTCGTCCATATCCATGTTGGCGAAGCGTGTGGAGCCCACGATCTCGCCGCTGTCTTTCGATACCGTGGCAAACGGCAATGATACGCCGCGCCGCTGTTCATCCAATGCAATCTCTATGTAAGTGCGCATCTCATCCCGGTCACGTACCCGCGTCGGGACCCACTGCCACAGCGATTCCTCCAGACCGATGGCGCACAAGCCATCGAGATGCTCGAACGACAAGGGTTCCAGTCGGACATGCTGACCTTCGAGGACGACGCTGGATCTGGGGCGCCGTGGAAACCAGGCCATCAGGATATCGGCCACATAACGGCCATCCGGCAGACGGATGTGCTCGCGCAAGCGGCCTTCCTCGCTGAAACCGGATTGCCGATAAAACCCGATTGCCCGCCGATTGCTGCTGCGTACCTTGAGCTCGATCTTGTGTACTCGCGCATCGCCTTCCGCCCAATCCAGCAAGGCCTGCAACAAGGTCTTGCCAATTCCCTGGTCCGTGTGTCCGGGATGCACCACCAGCGTCAGCCAGAAGATGTGTGAACGCATCTCCAGCGGTGCGGGTTCCAGTAACCCGTGCCCGACGGTATGGCCATCCTGCTCCGCGACCAGATAGCAGCCGGCGTGGCTCAAGCGCGCGATGGTGGCCGCGAAGGCCTCGGCTTTCAGCTCATGCGGACGGGAGACCAGCAGTCCAGGTATCTGTGCCGTCTCCACTTCCGCCGCAGCCAACGTGGCAGCATCTTCGATGTGTGCGTTCCGTAATTGAATCATTCTGTAATTTATAGTACATCGACACAGATAGGATTGCGCACCCGCCGTGTCGAAGCCGGGTGTTTTATGAGCAAGTGCGCAGGCCGTACCGGTCGCGGCATGAACCCGCCACCACAGTTCGGGCAGACTCCGCGCAGACGATGCTCCACGCAGTCACGGCAGAACGTGCACTCGAACGTGCAGATCATCGCCTCGGTGGAATCCGGCGGCAGATCCTTATCGCAGCATTCGCAGTTCGGTCTCATCTCCAGCATTGCGATTCACTCCTAAGCCGGGGCCAGGACTGCTGCAACGACCTTGAACGTGCCGTAAACAAACAACCCAATGGAAACGACGTCGAACAGCATCTCAAGCCATACGGCACGGGAAAGCCAGGCCGATAATCCAACTTGCCAGGCATCGTCCGGCAACGAATCTGTTTCAGCGAAATAGAGATACGCCATGCTGTATTTGTACGACAATGCCGCGAGTACCTGGATCGCCACGCCGGCCAGAAACAGCCAGGTGATCAATCCGCCGGTGCCGGCCCTGATGATCGCCCGCGCAATGAATTCCTGGCTGACCAGCAGCACCGGCACACCAACACCGTAGGCCACCAGCCATGCGCGCAGCGTGCGCGAGAAATGTGCGTAGGATTCGAAAAAGCCGGTTTCTTCCTTGGGCTTTTTCGGCAGTCTGGCCATGTTTCAACCACTCCGGAGAAAGTCACGATATTCTACAACATCGCTCCCATACGCTTCACATACCGCATCCCTGAGCATTACCCGATGACGACTGCTGCATCGTTTGACATCCAGATACGGAACTCTGCCAAGCCCGACGACTCTATACACCCCAACAAGAATGACAGCACGGAGAAACCCATGAAATTTGTATCGCTTTTCGTGTCTTGCGCGGCTGGATTAGTGGTGGGCTCTGCTACCTTTGCGGCAC
>DASSKW010000046.1:0-6433 GCA_035690065.1 Gammaproteobacteria bacterium | reverse complement strand
CACGGTTATACATCTCAGTGCTCGAAGAGTCATTCAGTTGATGCAGCAATATTGCTTTCGGAATTTTCCAATGCACTCTTGAGTGTGTGCCAGCAGAGGCTGGCGCATTTTACGCGCGAAGGATATTCACGTACTCCAGAAAGTGCGGCAAGTTTACCCAATGATTCAAGGTCAGCATCCGTATCATCACGCGTCAGCAGTGCGTGCATCTTGTCGAACAACAGTTCCGCCTCAGCTACGGTCTTGCCTTTCAACTGTTGGCTCATGAGTGAAGCAGAGGCGACCGATATGGCACAACCTGAACCTTCAAAACTCAGGTCGCTGATGCGCTGATCGTCGAGTTTCAGATATACCGTCAACTTGTCGCCACACAAGGGATTGAATCCCTCCCTGATCTGAGTCGCGTCCGGGATCTTGCGAAAATTGCGCGGGCTGCGGTTGTGATCCACGATCACGTCTTTGTAGAGTTCCTTGAGGTCCATCAGCTGAACACCTCGTGGGCCTTGCCCAGTGCCAATATCAGCGCATCGATATCTTCGCGGGTGTTATAGAAGGCGAGTGAGGCGCGCGCGGTAGCGGGTATGTTGTAGCGTTCCATGACCGGCATGGCACAGTGGTGACCAGTGCGGATCGCGACTCCTTCCTGATCCACGATGGTACCGAGATCGTGTGGATGGATACCATCTATTACGAATGAAAGCACGCCAGCTTTTTCATGCGCGGTACCGATCAGTTTCAACCCTGCCACTGTCTGGAGGCGGCCGGTCCCGTAGGTGAGCAGTTCCCGTTCGTAGCGCTCAATTTCACCCATGCCGACGTGACGCATGTAGTCGGCGGCGGCACCGAGACCGATGGCGCCCGCGATATCCGGAGTGCCGGCTTCGAATTTCCACGGTAACTCATTCCAGGTGCTGCCGGTAAAGCGCACGGTGCGGATCATGTCGCCGCCACTTTGCCAGGGAGGCATCTCGCGCAGCAAAGCTTCTTTTGCGTATAACACGCCGATGCCGGTGGGGCCGAACATCTTGTGACCGGAGAAGGCATAGAAATCACAATCCAGGACTTGCACATCTACCGGGAGGTGGGGTATCGCCTGGGCACCGTCCAACAGCACCGGTACTCCATGTGCATGAGCCTGGGCGATCATGTCCCGGACCGGATTGATGGTACCGAGCGCATTGGAGACGTGGGCGAGGGCGACCAATTTAGTACGTTTTGTGAACAGACGCCCATACGCGTCAGTTTCGAGCTCACCGGCCTCGTTGATGGGAATTATTTTCAGGGTGGCACCAGTCTGCTCGCACAGCAGTTGCCACGGCACGATGTTCGAGTGGTGCTCCATCGCTGAGATGATGATCTCGTCGTCAGCCCGGAAACGGCTGCGACCGTAGCTCTGCGCGACCAGGTTGATGGCTTCAGTCGCGCCGCGGACGAAGATGATCTCACGGGTTGAAACGGCATTGATGAAGTCGCGGATATTCTCCCGGGCAGCCTCGTAACCGGCGGTCGCGTGTTCGCTTAACTGGTGTACCCCGCGGTGTACATTGGCATTGGTATGCTGGTAATACGCAGAGATCGCATCGATGACTGACTGCGGTTTCTGGGAGGTTGCAGCATTATCCAGATACACCAAGGGTTTGCCATGTATCTGCTGTTGCAAGATGGGAAAGTCCTTGCGCCAGCGCAAGGGGTCGAAACCGCTGGCGGCAGCCGGTTTGAAGGCGACATCATGTCGGGCGTTCATGCGGACTCCATCACGGCCGATTGAGGCAAAACGGCGCTCAATTGCTGGCGTGCGAACACGCGCAGGTCAGGCGATACGATGCGATCCAGGACCGCGAGCGCGAATGCGCCGACCAGCAGTCCACGCGCTTCATCCAATCCCAGACCGCGGGAGCGCAGATAGAATAGAGCCTGTTCATCGAGCTGACCGATAGTCGCGCCATGGCTGCATTTCACGTCGTCGGCGTAGATCTCGAGTTCCGGTTTGGTATCGATCTCGCCCTGGCGCGACAGCAGCAGGTTGTTGTTGGTCTGGGCGGCGTCGGTTTTTACGGCATGCTTGGCTACCACAACCTTGCCGTTGAAAACCGCATGACCGTGCCCGCTGATGATGCCGCGATACAGTTCATCGCTGCGGGTATCCGGTGCCAGATGATCTATACGGGTGTGATTATCGACGTGCTGACGCCCGTCAACCAGATACAGGCCGTTGAATATAGTTTCCGCGCCGCTGGCTTGCAGCCTGCTATTCAGATCGCTGCGTACCCACAACCCACCCAGATTGAGAGTGTGCGACAGATAGTGGCTGTTGCGTTGCTGATCTACCGCAATCCGGCTGACGTGAAATTCTTTTGCGGCTTCACGCTGTAGATGAAGGTGTTCAAGCCGTGAATTCTCGCCAAGTGATATCTGGGTATAACTGTTGGTGAAATTGGCGGCACCCTCAAGACCAAACCATGTTTCCAGCAGTGTAGCCTGGGCGCCATCACCCAGGTGCAACAGGATTCTGGGATGACATGCAGACGGCTGTTCCTGCCGGGTTGAAACGAAGATCAGTTGCAGGGGAGTTTCCAGCCGCACGCCGTCATTAAGTTTGATCACTACACCGTTCTGAAGGAACGCTGTATTCAGCGCGGTGAAAGTATCCGCGCGCCAGTTGGATTCTGATTCAAGACTGGACCGCAGCCAGGCCACATCCGATTCCATGGCCTTGTCGAAAGTGTTGATCTGCAGTCCCGCGGTAGCAGATGGTATATGGCTCAGTGCCGGATCATGTTTACCGTCCACAAATACCAGCGTTTGAGTTGGCATTTCTCCCAGCAGTATCGTCCGGATGTCGCTGGCAGCAAGCGCAGCAGATCGTTCAGGTGTGGCTGTGAAGGTCTGTTTCTCAAGCGACCGAGTGGGAGTATATTTCCAGTCCTCGGAGTGTGCAGCTGGAAAGCCATGGCTGGAAAAATGCTCAAAAGCGTCGCGGCGTAGGCCAGGCAGCCACGCAGGTGTGTGGCCGGCTTTTAACGATTCCAGTGCCTTGAAATTCTCAGCATACGGATGAATGACTTCGCTCATCGCCGTCACGCTGCAGCCTCGGCCAGCACCCAGTCGTAACCACGTTTCTCGAGTTCCTGCGCCAGATGTCTGTCACCGGACTTGATGACCTTGCCACCAGCCAACACATGCACGAAGTCAGGTTCGACGTAATCGAGCAGACGCTGATAATGAGTTACCATGACCATGGCACGTTTTGGATCACGCAATTTGTTGATCCCGTTGGCGACCACTTTCAGCGCATCAATATCAAGACCGGAATCCGTTTCATCCAGTAATGCCAATCTGGGTTCCAGTACCAGCATCTGCAGGATCTCGTTGCGTTTCTTCTCGCCACCAGAGAAGCCTTCGTTTACGGCTCGGCTTAGGAAGCTGGGATCAATCTCCATGAATTGCATCTTGGCTTTTACCATGGACAGGAAATCCATGGCATCCAGCTCTTCTTCACCACGGTGCTTGCGAATGGCGTTATAGGCGGCTTTCAGCAAATAGACATTATTGACACCCGCTATTTCCACCGGGTACTGGAATGCCAGAAACACGCCTTCTCTGGCGCGTATTTCAGGATCCATCGCCAGTAAATCCTTGCCTTCATAAATGACGCTGCCCTCGGTGACTGTATAACCGCTGCGGCCGGCCAGGATATGAGCGAGCGTGCTTTTGCCGGAACCGTTGGGGCCCATGATCGCATGAACCTCACCTGCATTAACCGTGAGATCAAGGCCTTTGAGGATGTCGCGGCCTTCAACCTTCGCATGTAAATTCTTTATTACCAACATGTCCTGACCTTTCTGGTGTCAACCATCCATGGTGCGCTAACCAGCCCGACCATCCATGGCCGGGCGTTCGCGGGCGCGAAGCAGTGCTTCGCTTGTTTCCCGCTCACCCCATGATCGCATGAACCTCACCTGCATTAACCGTGAGATCAAGGCCTTTGAGGATGTCGCGGCCTTCAACCTTCGCATGTAAATTCTTTATATTAAGCATCTCTTGATCCTGTATCTGATTAACCGACCGCGCCCTCAAGTGTCACCGCAAGCAGCCGCTGCGCTTCCACGGCGAACTCCATCGGCAACTCCTTGAATACATCCTTGCAGAAACCGCTGACGATCATGTTGACGGCGTCTTCAGTGGATACGCCGCGACTACGGCAATAGAAAAGCTGGTCATCGCTGATCTTCGAAGTGGTCGCCTCGTGCTCGATCCTGGCGGTCGGGTTCTTCACTTCCATATACGGGAAAGTATGGGCGCCGCAACGATCGCTCATCAGCAGCGAATCGCATTGGGTGTAATTGCGTGCATTCTCGGCAGCAGCAACCACTTTCACCAACCCGCGGTAACTGTTCTGGCCCTGACCGGCAGAGATACCCTTTGAAACGATCGTACTCTTGGTGTTCTTGCCGATATGCACCATCTTGGTGCCGGTATCTGCTTGCTGGTAATGGTTGGCGACTGCTACCGAGTAGAACTCGCCGACAGAATTGTCGCCTCTGAGTAATACACTGGGGTATTTCCAGGTGATGGCTGAGCCTGTCTCTACCTGGGTCCATGAGATTCGCGAATTATCACCTCGGCAGTCGCCGCGTTTGGTGACGAAGTTGTAGATACCGCCTACACCATTCTCATCGCCGGGGTACCAATTCTGGACTGTGGAGTATTTGATCTTGGCGTTTTCCAGCGCTATCAGTTCGACGACTGCGGCATGCAACTGGTTCTCATCGCGCATGGGAGCGGTGCAGCCTTCCAGGTAACTGACCTCGGCGCCTTCCTCGGCGATGATCAGCGTGCGCTCGAACTGGCCGGTGTTGGCAGCATTGATACGGAAGTAGGTGCTGAGCTCCATCGGGCAGCGCACGCCTTTCGGTATGAAGACGAAGGAACCATCGGTGAAAACCGCGGAGTTCAGCGTCGCGAAGAAGTTATCGGAGTAGGGCACCACTGAGCCGAGATACTTCTCAACCAGCTCCGGATGACTTTGTACGGCTTCCGAGAAGGAGCAGAAGATGACGCCGACTTCCGCAAGTTTTTTGCGAAACGTGGTGGCGACAGACACAGAATCGAATACTGCATCCACTGCAACACCAGCGAGCTTGGCACGCTCATGCAGTGGCACGCCGAGTTTCTCGTAAGTCTCCAGCAGTTTCGGGTCAACTTCGTCGAGACTTTTGGGGGCATCCTTCTTCGATTTAGGCGCGGAGTAATAGGAGATTGCCTGGTAGTCGATGGGCGCAAATTTAACGTGAGCCCAAGACGGCTCCTTGAGAGTGACCCAGTGGCGATAAGCCTTGAGTCGCCATTCGAGCATGAACTGCGGTTCGTGTTTCTTGGCCGAGATCAGTCGGATCACGTCTTCATTCAATCCTGGCGGTACTGTATCGGCTTCGATATCCGTGATGAAGCCGTGCCGGTATTCGTTGCGAACCAGTTTTTCCACATCGTTTGGTTGGGTTGCCATCGGTTCGGCCTTCAGGTGATGCGCCGGCGGAGGGTGCCACGCAGCGTGGCGATGTCCACGCGGGTGATATCGGAAACTGCCGGGCGGGTCAGTTGTGCCAGGGTCACGGTCTTGAGGGTTTCGCGGATCACGAGGCTGATACGTTGCCAGTTGTGCCCGACCCCACAGACCGATTCGATCCCGCAGTGGCTATGATCCAGACTGCATTGCGTGATGGCGACCGGGCCTTCGATGGCGTCGATGATCTCGACCGCCGTGATCGAGTCAGCCGGTCGTGCCAGGCTGTAGCCGCCGTGGGCGCCACGGAACGATGTCACCAGGCCCGCGCGTGCGAAGACCTTCAGCAATTTACTGACCGTCGGCAAAGCGACCCGGGTGGCGGCAGCCACGTCGGCAGCGGCATGCACAGCCTCGGGCTGACCGGCCATGAAGGCCAGTACCACGGTGCCGTAATCGGTCAATTTGCTCAGGCGCAGCATGTTGAGCCCCGGAATTCAATAGGGGACTATTTTAGTCCTATTAACGGGGAGAGTGAAGTGGCAATGGGCTGGCAAGCGAGCCAGGCGCGGGTAGAATGTCAGCTACGCCATGGCACAGACCTTTCACAGCTTCCGGGCTTTCTACCCTTTCTATCTGGGCGAACACAGCAACCGGATCTGTCGGCGCCTGCATGTCATTGGCAGCCTGCTGGTACTGGCGATCCTGGCTACGGTCCTGATCACGCGGCACTGGTGGGGGCTGTGGCTGTTGCCTCTGGTCGGCTATGGCTTCGCCTGGGTCGGCCATTTCTTCTTCGAGAAGAACCGGCCAGCCACCTTCAAGCATCCCGTCTACAGTCTGATGGGGGACTGGGTCATGTTTGCAGACGTATTGCGCGGCCGCGTCCGTCTGTAGGATTACGGACGGCGCATCGGGGTTCAGGTAAAA
>DASSKW010000045.1:0-6332 GCA_035690065.1 Gammaproteobacteria bacterium | reverse complement strand
GGAACCCGATTATGACAACCAATACCCCGGTATCCCAGACCCGATCCTTCTCAACCGTGTTTCTGATTGAGATGTGGGAGCGCTTCGGCTATTACGGCATGCAGGCGCTCATCGTGTATTACATGGTGCAGCGTCTCGGTTTCACTGATGACCGTGCCAACCTGACCTGGAGCGCTGCGGCCGCGTTGATCTACGTGGCACCGGCGATCGGCGGCTGGATCGGCGACAAGGTACTCGGTACCCGGCGCACCATGCTGCTCGGCGCGGTGATTCTTGCGATCGGCTACGGACTGATGACAGTACCTGGCCAGAGTGTCTGGTTTCTGTTCTGTGCGCTGGGTGTGATCGTGGTCGGTAACGGCTTGTTCAAAGCCAATGCCGGCAACCTGGTGCGTAAGATTTATGAGGGTGATGATTCCCGGATCGACAGCGCCTTCACCATCTACTACATGGCGGTGAACCTGGGCTCGATGATATCGATGCTACTGACCCCCAAGATCAAGGATTACGTCAACGCCGCATATCACAACGAGATGGGTTGGCACGCCGCATTCGGTGTATGCGCTGCCGGGTTGCTGGTTGGACTCGCCAACTATTTCGTGATGCGCCAAACGCTTAATCACATCGGTTCGGAACCGGACGACAAGCCCGTACAGGTCAACAAGCTGCTGGCCGTCCTGGGCCTCGGCGTAGTCACGGTGTTTGCCTCGGCACTGGTACTGCAATACGAGAATGTAGCGCGCATATTCGTATACATCGCTGGCATTGTGGTATTGGGAATCTTCGTTTACCTCATCCACAATAGTAAGCCCAACGAGCGTGCCGGCTTGATCGCAGCACTGGTACTCACTGTGCAGACCGTCTTCTTCTTCATCTTCTACCAGCAGATGTCGACATCACTGAACCTGTTCGCGCTGCGCAATGTGGACCCCAGTTTCGATGTCTTCGGCTTTCACCTGTGGAACTGGTCACCCGCACAGTTTCAGGCGTTCAACCCAATCTGGATATTCATCTTGAGCCCGATCCTGGCGTTCATCTATACGCACGCGGGCAAGAGCGGCAAGGACCTGTCCATCGCGGGCAAGTTTGCACTCGGCTTTGCCACTGTGGCACTGGGCTTCTTCATATACAGCGCCGCTGCCCATTTTACTGTCGCACCAGGCAAGACCAGTTCGTGGATCATGGTCTGGGGCTACGGTTCGTCGTCGCTGGGCGAATTGCTGGTCAGCGGTCTTGGGCTGGCGATGATCGCGCGTTACGTGCCAGCCCGGATGGGCGGCTTCATGATGGGGGCCTATTTCGTTGCCTCTGGTATCTCGCAATACCTGGGTGGCGTGGTGGCCAACTACGCCAGCGTCCCGCAGGATGTGACTGACCCGATCAAGACCATGCCGATCTACACCAACCTGTTCTTCTGGCTGGGTGTTGCTGGTGTTATCTGCACCTTGATCGCACTGGCGGTATTGCCGTTGATGAGAAAATTGTCCGCCGAGCATCACGGCAACAATAAATAAACCTGGCCATGCTGTAATCAAGAAGGGGCCGGTTAACCGGCCCCTTTGATTTTATCCTCTCCTATCCGGAGTTCAGGCCTGCAATCGCCGGGTCCAGCTGGCCAGATTGACCAGCAACTCGCCGATCAATTTCCGCGCCATCTCGTCGATCAGATGGCCGTCGGCATCAAACCTCTCCGCCGCCCGCGGGATCATCACTTCAGGTTTGTTGATCGGGTGCATGTTGAGAAACACGCAGACCTGGCGCAGATGATATTGGGCGCGCGCGGTACCCAGCACACTGCCGGAAACGCCCATGATTGCCACCGGCTTGTCATTGAATGGTTGCTCCGGCGGCCGCGACGCCCAGTCGATCGCGTTCTTGAGCACGCCCGGCACGGAATAGTTGTATTCCGGTGTCACGATCAGCAAGGCATCCGCCTTGCGGATCCTGTCCCGGAACTGTTCGACTACTGGCGGGAATCCCTGCTCACGCACATCCTCGTTGTAGACCGGGATTGGCGCGATATCGAACGTCTCGATCTCCATACCGGCTGGCTGTAATTCCACCGCCACCCTGAGTGCGGCTCTATTGTAGGAACCCGCTCGCAAGCTGCCGGCGATACCCAGTACTTTCAGACTCATGCTGCACCTCCTGCTTCTCTAGATCAGTATTGCCGGACGGCTCAACTGAATAATCGCTGCCGCCAACTGCGGTCACGCAATATCTCCCGTGCCGCGTTGTGCCCTGGCGCACCGGTGACACCGCCGCCAGGATGGGTGCCTGCGCCGCACATGTACAGTCCTTTGAGTGGACCGCGATAATCCGCATGGCCGAGCATCGGGCGCGCACTGAACAACTGATCAAGTCCCAGCGCACCGTGAAAGATATCGCCGCCGATCAGACCGAAGCGGCGTTCCAGATCCAGCGGCGACAACGCCAGACGGCCGACCACGCTGGCCTTGAAATTGGGCGCGTAACGATTGACGGTATCGATGATGGTATCAGCGGCCTGCTCGCGCAGTTCATCCCAGGTTTTGCCTTCGGGTTGCGGATCGAAATGCTGGCAGAACAGGCTCGCCACATGCATGCCTTTGGGCGCGAGGGTGTCATCCACCGTGCTCGGGATCAGCATCTCGACGATGGGCTCATGTGAAAACCCGGATTCACGCGCATCGAAATAGGCCCGCTCCATGTATTTGAGCGATGGTGCGATAACGATGCCGGAAGAATGATGCACCGCTGCGGTTTTGCCCGGCAGGCAGGAAAAATCCGGCAGTTCCGACAAGGCCACGTTCATGCGGAAGGTACCGGAACCGCAACGCCACTGCTGCATGCGCGCCAGAAAATCCGCATCGAGTTCCTTGGCCTCGATGAGCTTCAAGTACAGCAATTTTGGATTGACATTGGACACTACGCGGTCCGCGATGATTTCGTCGCCGTTCGCCAGCACCACGCCACAGGCGCGTCCTTCGCGCACCAGCACGCGACTTACTTCCACATCAGTACTGATCTCCACGCCGCGCGCCTGCGCTTCTTTCGCCATCGCCTGGGTGATGGCGCCCATGCCGCCAATGGCATGCCCCCAGGTACCTTTCTTGCCATTCACCTCGCCGAACACATGATGCAGCAGCACGTAAGCCGATTCCGGTGTCCACGGGCTGGCGAAATTACCGACGATGGAATCGAAACCGAAGGCGGCTTTCACCGGCTCCGATTCGAACCAGGCTTCCAGTACATCCGCCGCGCTCTTGGTGAACAACCCGAGCACATCCCGTTGCACGGCCAGCGAGAGATTTGCGAAGCGCCGGCTCTGCCGGAACATCTTGAGCAATTCAGGTATCCCGCCGCCGATATTGGGCGGCGTCTCCAGCACCAGTTCGCGCAATACGTCCGCGACCTGCTCCAGCATCGCGTAATAGCGCGGCAGGTTTTCCGCATCGCGACTTGAGAAGCGCGCAAATTCCTTCTGGGTGGCCTCCAGGCCGCCGCCGACTTTCAGGTAATCGCGTTCCGACAACGGCAGAAAATTCGCCAGCGGCCGTTCCACGATCCGCAACCCGTGTTCCTTCAGACGCAGATCACGGATCACTTTCGGATTGAGCAGGCTGACTGTATAGCTGGCAGTGGAATTACGGAAACCCGGATGGAATTCCTCGGTGACGGCAGCGCCGCCCACGATGGAGCGTCGTTCCAGTACCCGCACCTTGAGGCCGGCAGCGGCCAGATAGCAGGCACAGACCAGGCCGTTATGGCCACCACCGATAATGACTGCATCGTATCGCACGGTATCTCCGGATTTGCTGCGCAAGGGCATCGACTCTAGCGGTTCATGCCGACGGAATCCAGCGGCATTACCAACTGCCGGTATTCGGCATCGAGGCCCACGGCTCCTTGACCGGCAGCGATTCGCCTTTCTGAAGCAGCTCGATAGAAATCCCGTCCGGCGTGCGGATGAACGCCATGTGTCCGTCGCGGGGTGGCCGGTTGATCGTCACACCCGACGCCATCAATTTTGCACACAGGGCATAGATATCATCCACGCGATACGCGAGATGACCGAAATTGCGGCCGCCTGCGTATTCATGCTCGTCCCAGTTATAGGTGAGTTCGACCATCGGCGCCTTGCGCTGCCGCGCCTGCTCGCTGTCATCCGGTGCCGCCAGAAATACCAGTGTATAACGCCCGCGCTCATTGTCATTGCGGCTGATTTCCACCAGGCCCAGTTTGTTGCAGAAGAAATCCAACGTTTCCTCCAGGTTCGAAACCCGGATCATCGTGTGAAGGTATTGCATGCTCAGCCCTCCAATGCGAACGGATACGTAATGGTGATGCCTTCAAGTTGCGCAAACGGTGTCAACCGGTGTGGCTGCCACTTGTCGGGGCCCATGATGTGCCGTACTTCGATATCACGCACCGTCAAAGCATCGGCGATAAGGGAACGGTGACAACGCCACGGAACTGCTTCGGCACACATGATCGCCGTCGGCTGCAATACCGATATTGCGATCAATCGTTGCAGCGCCAATTCGAATTCGGACGTCTGCATATAATCCGCGTAACCGCGGAAACTGTCATTGTGCCAGCCGGTATTAACCGAATCCTTGCGCGGTTTGCGCAGTCCGCCCAGTTCCTTCATATGCATCCAGCCGATGGCCATGCCACCCAAACTGACGGGCAAGGTATCTGCATTGAACTGGGGGTTATGCCGCGAACGTGGAATGCTCCGCACATCCACCAGCAAAGTTACCGCATGTGCACGCAGCAAGTCGGTGAATTCGGGCAGCGGTCGATTGGAATGACCAAGAGTATAAATAATCATCGGTATGCAGCATCAAGTCAGCCGGCAGCGGCCAAATACCTGTCCTTGAGCCGCACATAATGCGCCGCCGAATAATGCAGCATCTCGCGCTCCTCGTCGCGCAGCGCACGTACCTTTTGCAACGGGTTACCTCGATACAGATGACCCGATAGCAACCGTTTACCCGGGCTCACCAGACTGCCGGCGCCCAGCAATACTTCGTCCTCGATCACGACGCCGTCCATCACGATGCTGCCCATGCCGATCAGGCAACGATTGCCGATGCTGCAGGCGTGCAGCAGGCATTTGTGTCCGACCGTGACATCCACGCCGATCAGCAGCGGGAACCCGCCCGGGGTGTATGGGCCATCATGGGTGACATGCAACATGCTGAGGTCCTGGATGTTGCTGCGCGCACCGATGCTGATCCGATTCACGTCACCGCGCGCCACCACGTACGGCCACAACGAGGCATCCTCGGCGATCTGCACCCGTCCGATCACCAGCGCCGTGTCATGCAGATAGACGCGCCGACCAATGACCGGGTTTTCACCACCGAAATCATGCACAGGCATGGTATTGACCCTCAAAGTTCGGGGATCCGGCGGACCGCGGTTCGGCAACGTCGTTTCCCTGCTATATACTCAGCGCTACAGCATAACCGACTTGGGGATAATCATGAGTATCGGCGGGTTCGTGTTCCTGGCGGCAATTGTCGTCGTGATCGTCTATTTCGTGATGCTTTACAACGGCCTGGTGGCCCTGAAAAACAATGTCGCCAAAGCCTGGTCGAATATCGACGTATTGCTGAAACAACGTCATGACGAACTGCCCAAGCTGGTGGAAACCTGCAAGCAATACATGGGGTACGAACAGCAGACGCTCGAAAAAGTCATGCAGGCACGTGCCAATGTGCAGCAGGCGCGGGAAAGCGGCAACGTCGGGGCGGTCGGGCCGGCCGAAGCGCAATTACGCGGCGCCATCGGCAACCTGTATGCCACGGCCGAAGCATATCCGGATCTCAAGGCCAACGAATCATTCCAGGAACTGCAGGGCCGCATCACCGGACTCGAGAACAGCATTGCCGACCGCCGCGAGTTCTATAACGATTCGGTCAACATCTACAACACCCGCATCCAGCAGTTCCCGGCGACCATGATCGCCGGGCGTTACAATTTCAAGGCAGCGCACCTGCTGGAATTCTCCGAAGAAGAGAAGAAAGACGTGGACATGAAAGCCTTGTTCAGCTGACCCCCGGCTCCGATGCTGTCCTTTCTGAACGCGCACTGGATCGTCACGGCCGGCCCCGGTGATTTCTGGATCACCGCCGGCATCGCGGTCCTGCTGGCGCTGGCCGGCTTCGCCGGGTTTCTCCTGTTCCTGCGCCGCTTGCGCTTCGTCGAGGAAACACCACAGTCGCTGATCCGCTCTGCCGCCCAGGGCTACGTGGAACTGCAGGGTGCCTGCCGGTTGATGCCGGGAGCGCCGATCATCGCGCCATTGACCAGACAGCCTTGTGTCTGGTGGTCATACAGCA
>DASSKW010000044.1:0-13445 GCA_035690065.1 Gammaproteobacteria bacterium | reverse complement strand
ATCCGGTGTGATCTTGACGACTTTTCCGGCCAGATAGTCTTCCTGAGATTCGTTGGAAACAATCACCAGGCCATTTGAACCCATGCTGGCGAATGTGGACGTCAGCGAGTGACTAAAACCTTGAATCAGTGACACTACAGTGATTACGGCCATGACCGCGATGATGATGCCGAGCGTAGTGAGGAAACTGCGCAAGGCATGGGCGCGGATCGCTTGCAGTGCCGAGCGCAGACTCTCTACCAGGTTATACACGGCGTAGCGCTTCCTGATTCTCATCCACGCTGGAATTGGCGGTGTCGCTCTGCACCTGGCCATCCATCAGGCGGATCACACGTCGGCAGTGATTGGCTATATTCTGGTCGTGGGTGACGACGATGATGGTATGGCCATTCTTGTGCAACTCATCAAACATCGCCATCACGTCGCGACTGGTGCTGGAATCCAGATTGCCGGTCGGTTCGTCTGCCAACAGAATGGAAGGCTTGCCAACCAGCGCACGCGCGATGGCTACACGCTGGCGTTGTCCGCCGGAGAGCTGGTTGGGAAGGTGATGCAGGCGCTCGCCCAAGCCGACGCTTTGCAACGCCTCGGTGGCCATGCGTTTGCGCTCACCCATGGGAATGCCGCGGTAGATGAGCGGCTGCATGACATTGTGCAGGGCGTTGGAGCGTCCCAACAAGTTGAAATTCTGGAAGATGAATCCGATCTCGCGATTACGGATGCGGGCCAATTCGTTGTCGTCCAGTTCCGCGACCGGCGTACCATTCAGGATATATTCCCCAGCAGACGGTTTATCCAGACAACCCACGATGTTCATGAGCGTCGATTTCCCCGATCCTGATGGACCGATGAAAGCCGCGTATTCGTTACGATTGATGACAAGATTGACGTCTTGCAATGCGTTCAGGGTAGCTTCACCCATTACGTATTGCTTGCCGACGTGGCGTAACTCCAGGACCGGCTCTGGACTCATGATGCACTCGAAGTTGATTTGTCAGCTTTTTTGGCAGGCTCGGGCGTGACTTCCGTGCCGTCAGTCAACGCGTGCAGCGTGGTGTAGGGGCCGGAGACCACTGTCTCGCCAGCCTTGAGTCCCGAAACGATTTCCTGATAGGTATCACTGGATACGCCGGTCGTGACTGGTTGCTTATGTGCCTTGCCATCCTGAATCACATACACATAAGCACCGGAGGTGGGTTCGAGGCTCTTGGAGTTGGGGTTGTTTTCGTAAAGTACGGCCTGAATCGGCACCGCGATCGCATTGGGAGTGCTCTGGGTAAAGATCTCCGCACGGCAACTCATGCCGGGGCGGACCCTCGGCAGTTTCTTGTCGGTGAGTCCGATTTTCACCTCGAAGGTAACGCCCTGTTGGGCGGTTGCGGCCGTCGTATCGCTGGCGCTCGTGACCGAAGCGGCGATGAACTGAACCTTGCCGTGGAACGTGTCATTCGGGTAGGACACCGCATTGATCTCGGCATCTTCGCCCAGTTTCAGATTGGCGATATCTGCTTCGTCTACCTGTACGTCAGCCTGGACCTCGGAGGGATCCGCAATCTCCATCAGCGTGGACCCGGGGATGTTGGCACCGGTGATGACAGTTTCGCCGACTTTGACCGGCAGGCTGGTGACCATGCCGTTGATGGGCGAACGGATCACGGTCTTGGACAGGTTCTGTTGCTGCTGGCTTAATTGTGCTTCAGCGATACTCAAGGCTTCGTTCTGGGAATTCAGCTGCACCTTCGCAATATCCAGCTGACTGGAAAGCTGATCGAAACTGTTCGCATCTACCAGCCCCTGTTTGAACAGTTTCTGCTGCCGGTCATACTGACTTTGCAGATTCGCGATCGTGAGTTTTTGGCTTTCGATGGCGATCCTGGCTTGTTGTACACCCGCCTGACCTTGCGCCACTGCGGCCTCATACAATTGGGGATCAAGGCGCAGTACCACCTGGCCTTTCTTGACCAGTTGTCCTTCTACTACGGGGAGATCGCTGATCTTGCCGATCACCTCCGGCTTGAGCTCCACGGGATTGAGGTAGATGAGTTGACCGGATGCCAGGATGGAACTGCGGATCGTGCGTGCTTCCACTTTGGCGACCTCTACCTGCTCGCCCTTGTTGCTGCTGGTCAGCCGGCTGACGATGGTCAGCAATATGAGGACCCCGACGATGCCAAGGCCAATCCAGAGCTTGCGTTTCTGCTTCATGCGCGATTCCATGTGTATTAGTGTTATATCTTAGTATAACATTGAGTTAATAGCCGTCAATTGCCTGCCTGTCGCTGCTCAGGCCAGTTTGATGGCGACAATCAGGCCATAGATGATCACGTAGGGGGCCAGTACCACGACGGCTGATTTTGAGAGGCTCTTTTTGGTCCAGATACTGAACCCATACACCATCAGGCCCAATGTCCAGAACAAGGTGAGGCGCAGGCTATAGATGGTTGTGAACCAATGGCTGTGCATGGGCAAGTGGAAAAACAGGGTATTCAGAGACGTGACGTCGAGCTGATACAGACTGACCTGCTTGTTGGGGGCAAACAGATAGGAGATTGACTGGGCTATCGGGGCCAGGACTCCCGGCAGGCTCACCCAGGCGGTAAAACTGAACCATTTACCGAAGTCCTGCACCTCATAGCCTGCCACTTTACTGATCAGGAACAGGTATAAGGCCTGGATCACATAGATCAGGCCGACGAATACCGTGCCGCCCAGTACTGCGCCGAAGATGAAACGGCCCCGGGTGAAACTGTGCCGCACCTGTTCGAGCTTGTCGGCATCCATCTTGGCGCTCATGGTGGACAGGATCTGCTCGGTCAGCCACGCGAAATCGATTGTCATGTAATACCAGACACCAAAAGCCGTAGTAACCAGCATCATGATCAGGAATGGATACCAGAGCCAGCGGGTATGACCGCTGATGTCGGTCAGGGCCTTTTTGGGATCCACGAAGATATTTATCAGGCAGGCGAGTGCGGAAGTTTCCATGTGATTACCCCGGTTCTGGTGATTTGTTTCGACAGGCCAGTATTGTACGCAGCCTGCTGCGTAACGTACCGAATCCTTGAAAGACCATCGATAGATGAATTGGTTCGGCCATACAGTGCGGCGCCTATCATAATGAGGCGCGGCGGACCGTGGAAGTGACGAATGTCAGCACTGCACCGTGATAGAACAACCACGGTGACGAAGATTTAAAGCAATAAAACCGCGCGTCCCCGGCCGTGGTATCGGCCAGGGACGCTTGGTTATTCAGCAGTTGGAAGCTCGCGGCTTACCAACGACCGCCGCGACCGCCGCCACCGCCTTGCTGGCGTGGCTGGCGTTCCTGCGCTTCATTCACGCGCAGCGGGCGACCGCCCATATCTTTGCCGTTCAGTTCCTGAATGGCCTTCTGAGCTGCACCCTGATCCATCTCCACGAAGCCGAAGCCGCGTGGGCGACCGGTTTCGCGATCAGAGATCAGTTTCACCGATGTCACGGAGCCGTACTGCTCAAACTTGGAACGGACTTCCTCTTCGGAAGCGGTAAAGGGCAGGTTGCCCACATAGATTGACGTCATAGCCTTGATTCACTCTTCTGTAACTAAAATGCCACGCCAGCCGAAGCTGCCGTGGTGCTCTCTGGCATTTGGATCGCGAACTCGCGACCCTTGCCTTCTTGTTCGTTGACTGGAGTCACTCGGGATGCGGCGAGACGGGTATTTACCCCAAAAACGTCGGCAGGCTTGTGACAGGTCCCGAACGGGGACCAGAGCTTACGCCACTTGCAGAGTAGTGTCCAATAGTCGATAGCAGCGAAACTCTCGCAAAAACACGGACCTGGGGCCGGACCGACGGGCGCTTTGCCGTATAATGCCCGCCCTTTACTTGGCCGGCTGTATCCCGTGATCGAAAAGCTTCGCAACATCGCCATCATCGCCCATGTCGACCATGGCAAGACCACCCTCGTGGATCAGCTGCTGAAGCAGTCCGGGACCCTGGATGCGCGTGCGGCCGCACCGGACCGGATCATGGACTCCAATGATCTGGAGCGGGAGCGGGGGATCACCATCCTGGCCAAGAACACGGCAATCCGTTGGCAGGATTATCGGGTCAATATCGTGGACACCCCCGGACATGCCGACTTTGGCGGCGAAGTCGAGCGGGTGCTGTCCATGGTGGATTCGGTGCTGTTGCTGGTAGATGCGGTGGATGGCCCTATGCCGCAGACCCGCTTCGTCACCCAGAAAGCGTTTGCACATGGCCTGAAACCGATCGTGGTCATCAACAAGATCGACCGGGACGGCGCCCGCCCACACTGGGTACTGGATCAGACCTTCGACCTGTTCGACAAGCTGGGGGCATCTGAAGAGCAGCTCGATTTTCCGGTGGTCTATGCCTCGGCCCTGCTGGGGTATGCCAGCCTTGATTCTGCTCATCCAGGCCGGGATATGACGGCACTGTTCGAGACCATCATCAAGAACTGCCCCCCGCCTCCGGTCGAGATGGATGGGCCGTTCCAGTTGCAGGTGAGTTCGCTGGACTATTCCAGCTACGTGGGCGCGATCGGTATCGGTCGCATCGCACGTGGACGCATCACCCGCAATAGTGCGGTGACGGTGATTGGAGCCGACGGCACTCAGCGCAAGGAAAGAGTGCTCCAAGTGTACGGATTTCTGGGGCTGCACAAGGTCGAGGTACCGGAAGCACAAGCGGGTGACATCGTCGCGTTTACCGGCATTCCGGCGCCGCGCATCTCCGACACCTTGTGTGATCCGGAACATGTGGAAGCGCTGCCCGCATTGACGGTCGATGAACCCACCATCAGCATGACGTTCGAGACCAACGGTTCACCGTTCTCGGGGCAGGATGGCAAATTTTTAACCAGCCGCCAGATCCGCGAGCGGCTATATCGCGAAGCGCTGCACAATGTGGCGCTACGGGTGGAAGATACCGAAGACCCCGAAAAATTCCGGGTCTCGGGACGTGGTGAACTGCATCTATCGGTGCTGCTGGAAACCATGCGGCGTGAAGGTTACGAGATCGCGGTCTCGCGGCCGCAGGTCATCTACCATGAGGTGGATGGTCAGCGTCACGAGCCGTATGAAGCCGTCACGGTCGATCTTGAGGAACGGCATCAGGGCGGCATCATGGAAGCGATTGGTCAGCGTGGTGGCGACCTGACCGACATGCGCCCGGACGGTCGCGGTCGTGTACGTCTGGATTACATCGTTCCGGCGCGTGGTTTGATCGGCTTCCAGACCGAATTCCGTACCCTGACATCGGGGACCGGTTTGCTGCATCACGTGTTCGATCATTACGGTACGATCAAGAACACAGGGATCAGTAACCGCCCGAATGGTGCCATGATCTCGAACGGAACAGGCAAGGCAGTCGGTTATGCCTTGTTCAACTTGCAGGAGCGCGGGAGATTGTTCGTCGCTCCAGGCGAACCTGTCTATGAAGGTCAGGTGGTCGGCATCCATGCGCGTGATAACGACTTGACCGTGAACCCGCTCAAGGCCAAGCAACTTACCAACATCCGTTCTTCAGGCAAGGATGACAATATCCTGTTGACGCCGGCGCTCAAGTTCTCGCTGGAACAGGCCATGGAATTCATCGAGGATGATGAACTGGTGGAGATCACACCGCACAACATCCGTCTGCGCAAGCGTTTCCTCAAGGAGCATGAGCGCAAGAAAGCTTCCCGCGGTGCGGAGAGTGCAGCCTAGAGGCGAAGCATCGGAATCCGGTTGCGATGAATAACGACACGCTTTATCAGCAGGCCATCGAACGTTTCACAGCGTTATTCGCGCAGGCCCAGACGCTCGGACTTGCCGAACCCGCGGCGATGAGTCTTGCCACGGTCGATGCCGAAGGCAAACCATCGATCCGGACCGTACTGCTCAAAGCCTGCGATACCCGTGGTTTCGTGTTCTATACCAACAAACGAAGTCGCAAGGGGCGACAACTCGCTCGAAACCGGCGTGCTGCGCTGAGTTTCTTCTGGCAGCCATTGATGCAACAAGTGCTGATTGAAGGCACAGTTGAAGATGTTGCCGATAGCGAAGCGGATGCCTACTGGGCAACCCGGCCTCGCATCAGTCAGCTTGGCGCATGGGCATCGTCGCAATCCGATATCCTCACGAACCGGGAAGAACTCGAACAGCGGTATGCAGGCTACGAACAGCAGTTTGCCAATGTGGCTGTGCCGCGTCCTGTACATTGGTCAGGTTACCGGGTGGTGCCGGATTTGATAGAATTTTGGTCTTCCCGTCCCGGTCGGATGCACGAGCGCGAACGCTTCTTCCTCATCGATGGGGACTGGCAGTATTCGCTCGTTTATCCCTGATGTGATTCGCAGATGCGGTTAGCGAGCGGCAGCGTCGATTCAAATATCGCGAAGACCCACAGGGTCTGTGTCGCGCCGATGATGGATTATACGGACCGCCACTTTCGTTATCTATTGCGATTGCTGAGCAAGCACACATGGCTGTACACCGAGATGGTAACCACGGGTGCGATCCTGCATGGTCAACGTGATCGCTTCCTGGCATTCCATCCCGCCGAACATCCGCTCGCGCTCCAGCTCGGAGGCAGCAATCCTGCCGAGCTTGCCACCTGCGCACGGATTGGCGCCGAGTACGGCTACGATGAGATCAATCTGAATGTGGGCTGTCCGAGCGGCCGGGTGCAGTTGGGCCGCTTCGGCGCATGCTTGATGGCGGAGCCGGATCTGGTCGCGGAATGTGTATCTGCGATGACTCATGCCTGTGCTATACCTGTGACGGTCAAGACCCGTATCGGTATCGACGATCTCGACAGTTACGAACGCCTGCATGCCTTGATCGAGGGTATCGCTGCGGCAGGTTGCCGGGTCGTGATCATCCATGCGCGTAAAGCCTGGTTGCAGGGGCTAAGTCCGAAACAGAATCGGGAGGTACCGCCGTTGCGGTACGACGTAGTGCAGCGTCTGAAGGCGGATTTTCCGCAACTGGATGTAATAGTGAATGGGGGCATCAAGACCCTGGCTGACATGGAGACACATCTTGCCGGCCTGGATGGTGTGATGATCGGTCGTGAAGCATGCAGCAACCCCTATCTGTTCGCAGATGTGGATAGACGATTCTTCGATGCTGCCGCGTCGGTACACACACGTGCTGAAGTCGTGAAGGCGTGCTTGCCATATGTGGCAGCACAAATTGCCGAGGGCGTACCACTGGCCCGCATCACTCGTCATCTGCTGGGCCTGTATCAGGGTCAGCCGGGTGCGCGGCGGTGGCGCCGCTATCTGAGCGAACAGGCACCTCGCCCGGATTCCGGAATCGAGACGTTGAGCGAGGCCCTGAGCACTATCCGTGAAGCTGCGTGATCACGTCGTTTCATGAATATGTAGCGTGTGACAGGTTCCGAATCTTCGTCTCAATCCGGTACAATGGCGATCCGCACGGCATCAACGCCGGCCCAATAGAACAGATTCCATGAGCCGACGCAGCAAATCCACGCCAGTCAAGCGAAAGTCCACTATGGCCAGCCGGGCTGACCGGCATGATCTGTATCAAAAATCGGTACAGGATGTCGGCTGGGAAGTAGGTTTTCTGGAACGCATCTTCCATGATTTGCGTGGGCGCGCACCGCTGAGTATGCGGGAAGATTTCTGCGGAACTGCATTAGCAGCGTGTGAATGGGTGCGGCGCAATCCGCGCCACACTGCCGTGGGTGTAGATCTGGATGCGGAAGTGCTGGCGTGGGGACGTGAACACAATCTCGCCAGACTCACTCCTGAAGCAAGCAAGCGCATCGAGTTGCTGCAGCAGGATGTATTGAAAGTCCGCACCCAGCCTGTGGATATGTTGCTGGCATTCAATTTCAGCTACTGGATATTCAAGGAGCGGGCGACCCTGAAGCGCTATTTCCGGCGCGCCCGGGAAAGCCTGGCCGAGGATGGATTGTTTCTACTCGATGCATATGGCGGCTCCGATGCCTATCTGGAGATGCGGGAGCGCGATGATCTGGGGCGTTTCACCTATATCTGGGACCAGGCCGATTACGACCCGGTCTCGAGCCATACCATTTGCCACATCCATTTTGCCTTCCCGGACGGTTCACGGTTGAGCCAGGCCTTCACTTATCATTGGCGGCTATGGACGCTGCCGGAATTGAGGGAATTGCTGCTCGAAGCCGGTTTTTCGGCTGTCAGCGTCTATCTGGAAGAGACCGATTCCGAGACGGGCGAGGGGACCGGTGAATTCGCGCTGGTCGAACGAGGCGAAGCCGATCCGGCCTGGATTGCCTATCTGGTGGCCCAGCCGTGAAGGCGGCATGTTTCGGTATGGGTCATGGTATATTGGTAAATAAGTCACTGGCCCGGATTTCGGGCTTCGGTGGGGTCGGGGGTTCGTCCTGAAGCAGGCGATGGTCAAGGAAACTAAACTCACCATACTTTTCGCTGATGTCTGTGGCAGCACCAAGCTGTACGAGACGATGGGCGATACTACTGCACGGGATACCGTGGGTAATTGTGTCGCCATCATGCGTGAGGAGACCGAGCGTCAATCGGGGCGTGTGGTCAAGACCATCGGCGATGAAGCCATGTCGGTATTTGAATCTCCCGATGCCGCGGCTGATGCTGCCAGCGCGATGCAGGAACGCATCTCGAATAGCATGGTCGTGGAGGGCCGCAGTATCCAGATTCGCACCGGTTTCCATTTCGGCCCTGTGATCGTGGAAGCCGATGGGGATGTCTATGGCGACGCGGTGAATACCGCGGCCCGCATGGCGGGGCAGGCCAAGGCGGGACAGATATTGACCACTGCTGGCACCGTTGCACAACTTTCGCCTGTCTGGCAGGCGTCCACGCGCCAGATCGACCGCGCTGTCGTCAAGGGGAAGCGCGACGAGATCGATATGATGGAGCTCATCTGGCAGCGTGAGAATGTGACCCGAATGGCCACTTCCTGGACTTCCAGCGTTGGACCACGCAGCAATTCCCGCTTGCTATTGCGTTATCGCGATCAGGAAGCCGAGATAAGCGAATCGAATCCATCTGTGGTCATGGGACGTGCAGAAGAGAACGATCTCGTAATCAAACATACCCTTATCTCGCGCATGCATGCGAAAGTGGAATACCGCAAGGGTAATTTCGTGCTGGTGGATCAGAGTATCAACGGCACTTATGTCAGGACCGCAGAAGGTGAAGAGTTATTCGTGCGGCGGGACAACTACCCGATCAAGGGTGCCGGCATCATCGCTCTGGGTCAACGGCTGCCGCCGGAATCGCCTGACGCTATCTCGTTCCACTCAGAAGAATAGCGCGCTTTCGCGTGGGCGGCCACGCTCAATTGTCTGACTCGTCAACTCCCAACATGGTTGCCATGTTCTGCAAGCTCACCAGTTGTGTCTTTGCGGCGTCGGTATGCTTTGTCAGTCCGGACATGGCCTGCTGAGAAATGATTTGCTGATGCAGTTCAGATGTGAGGCGTGGGTACCGGTAATACTTCTTTGCGATTTCCTGTTCCCGTTTCGGCAAGTTATTCCATTGCTGGATGAAATTCTGGACACTCGATGTACTCCAATCATTGGAGTGCAGGAAATCCTCTACCAGAAGCGGTCCCGGTGAAGCCTCCGACATATTGTTCCTGGGTAGAGACGCAGACTGCTGGGTCGTTGAGGCGGCAGGTGAATGAGTGCCGGCCATTATGATGGTGATGGCAATGATGACGATCACGCCAATCGCAAGGCCGATGAATAGAATCAACCGTGGCGGTATGCGCGGAGGTGCGACGCGCATGGGGCGGCGTTCGCCATAGGTCAGGGGCTGTTGTCCACTGATGATGGCATCGATCATTTCATGACGTTGGGAGCGATAGTCTTCGAGACTTAACTCGCCCGCAGCATGGCGGCGGGCGAGTTCACGTATGGGTGAAGCGCTCATTTGTCGTTATCCCTGGCTACCCGGAAACCGGTCACGGCATTGGCGCTGCCGTTATCTGGCCGCAACAGGCTGGTACTGCACTGCGACAGGGGGTCTTGATAATCTCCACCTGCCGCCGCTACTCCAGCTCCACTGCGAACCCATTCCTGTGCATTACCGACATAATTGGTCAATCCCCATGCGTTGGCACGCCCGGTCTCGATGTTAACCATGGACAGACCCTTGATTACTTGTCCGCCGAGAGTGACCTGGCAGTTGAAATCATGGTTGGTATCTGTGCCCCCGACACTGGCTGCATATTTCCATTGGTCGAAACTCGGCAGGAAATAATGTTCGCCACTCTTATCAGATAGCCATGCGATATATTGTTTAACCTGGCTGTAGGGGATATTCGTGATCGGCAGCCCTGAGTCCGCACCGGAAGCTGTGCACTGCCCACTGGTCCGGCAATAATCGTTCCATTGTCCGGTTGAGACTTCATATTTACCGATTGCAAATGACTGGTTGCCATCGCCTGCAGGTACCACTACAAGGGTTGGGCCACGAATATCACCGAGTTTGTCGTAGCATTCAGCACGACCTTGACGACCGTAGCCTGCAAGATCTTCTGTGCATGAACGCCCTCCATTATTGCTTTGAGTGGAGGCCTGCGAAGTCGCGAAACTACGTTTGTAATCCGCTTCGTAAGTGGGATTATCGCTCCATAGGCGCATCGCATAGGCGAGATATTCCTTCGCCTGGCCAGCCTGACCGGACTGCATATACTGCTGATAAGCGACGTAATACTGATTGGCCTTGGCTTTCGCTGCCTGTAACTGGTTACCGAATGCCTGGAGGTCTGCATTACCGGCTTCCTGCGTCTGGCCTTCGTCGAAATAACTTTGTGCCTTGGTCAGATCATTTTGTGCCATTGCAGCGCGCCCCAGCTTTGCGAATTTCGATGGGAGCTGGGGCTTGGGCAAGTTTATACGCTGTATCAATTGACTTTCGGTAAAAGTCTGCTTGGCGGCTGTCAGGAGGTCGTTGGCAGTTACCAGATCACCGGCATTCTTGAGATCCTCGATACGCTGCGCAAGTTTCTTCATCAGGCTATCTGAAACTTTGGCTTCCTCTTTCGGAAACAGTTTTTCTACCTGATTCAGACGATTCTTGAGGCTGGTCATATCGGAAGCCTGCATACTGTCCACCATGGATAGCAGACTGGCACGCTCGGCCTGGTTGCTGTAATCAACCAACGCTTTTTTCAATTCGTCGAGTTGCGCGTATTTCAGGCCTGCCTGCACGAACGTGACTGCATGTCTGTAATCGCCACTGACGGCGCTGTTGTTGGCCAGGTTGAGATAACCCAGGGCATATTGCTTGGGGGCGGTATCGGTAAAGAACGGATCGGTTGCAGGCAGTTGCTTTTGCAATACCGCGTAGGTCTTATCCGCATCGGACATCTTGCCAGCCTTGGTCTGTAGCTGGAAAGTGTTCTCGAGGTTGGTCACCTGTGCCAGCCGTTGGCGTTCGGCCTGTTGTTGCTGGAAGCTGTTTTGTGCCTGGGCGATAGCCTGTTTTGCCTGACCGAAATCAGCTAATTCAGGCGCATACAACTGGCCATTTTCCAGCAGGTTGTCAGCGGCATCGAAACGATCCTGCTGCGCCATCTGCTCGGCGAGCTTTATGTAGGCATGTGCAATATTGTCGCGCATGGTTTCGAACCAGGACATATCATTCGGTTGCAACAGCGCGATAGTTTCCTGGAAAGTACCCAGAAGCTGCGCATCCCAGTCACTGTCGTATTTTGCGTTGGATACCAGTTTGGTGATCGCATCCCGATGCTGCTGCACCTGCTGCAGGCGGGATTGCATGTCAGCTGGGACATAGCCGGCCTGGACTTCAGCTTTCGAGAGGGACTGACGTTGTGCCAGCAGATCCTGTATCGAGAGTAGATGAGAGTAGGCGTACAAGGTGCTTTCCGCCTGGCCCCATTGCTTCTGCTGTGTAGCGTTGACTAAAGCATTCTGCAATGCACTCTTGAGAGGATCGTTAAGTTTCTGGAGAAGCGCATCGCCTGGATTCAGTGCGTGCAACTTCAGCATGTCATCACGAACTTTTTCAAAATCATTGAGATCGTGCAGGTGAGGAGCTGCCGCCTTGATCCGGCTCTCAAGCTGAGCGATCAGTTGAGCATCCTGCTCACGCTTCAGTTCCCGCGTGACCTGGTCCTGAAGGTTCAACAATTCTGCGTCCTTGGGGGCGTAATTGAGTGCTACTTTAAGCACCTGATCCGCTTGCTGGTAATCATTGGAATTGACATTCTGACGTATCATGTCGGCGTAACGGCCGATCAGTACCGGGTTATTAAGCAACGTGCTCTTCGGTTCAGCGGCCTGCAATATCTTGATCGTATCAGTGATGTCTTCGCCTTCCTCAGGCATCAGCTTGCCATCCTTCAGGGCTGCCTGGAATTGATCGTTCATCTTGAGTATCAGGTTATTCAATCTGGTATTGAGTGAAGCACGTTCCTGGGCGAGCTCTGCCGAATCGGAATAATATTGCGTCGCAGTATTTATTTCATTCAGTGCTGAATCGAAGTTGTACTTGCCTTTAGTATCATCGACCATGTCTTCAGCTTGTTGCTCGAAGTATTTGATGATCCGATCCTTGGCATTATCCAGGATGTACCGTTGTGAGTCCTTGTCCAGCGTGGCGATCATCTGCAGGCTTTGCGGGACGCTGACGCTACCTGACTCGATCTGTGCGATAACCTGGTTATTGCGACGGGTGTGGATGTAATCCACCACCGGCTTGTATCCAAGCAATACGAGTACCAGCAAAGCGATACTGCCGCCGATAGAGTATTGCTTGAGATAACTTTTCTTTGGACGAATGTCTTCCCAGAACTCTTCTACCGACGCAGTGCGGTCATCGCGCTTGAGGGAGAGTGCGCGCATCAGTGCGCGGTTCTGGCGTTTGTTGAGTTTATTTACGGGGACCGGCTTGAGTCCTTTCTCCAGAACCTTGGGCGCAGAAAGTTTATTGAACGGATGTTTGCCGGTCAGTAATTCGTAGCTTACGCACGCCAGTGCGTAGATGTCATCGCGTGGGTCCGGATCCAGACCGTCGAACATTTCGACCGTGGCATAAGCTGGAGTGAGTGCGCCCAACTGGCCTGGATCGAATACTGTGGTCTCGCCAGAAGCATCGAGTTTGGTTTTTGATGCGCGGGCGATACCGAAATCCAGCAGCTTGAGTGTTCCATCCTTCAGCAGGAAGGCGTTGCCGGGTTTGAAATCGGAATGCACCAGGCTCTTGGAATGTGCGTAGGCAAGGCCGTCGCAAAGTTGCTTGATGAGGCCCATGGCTTCCGAGACGGGCAATCCACCGGCAGGGAGATGCTTGATGTAGCGAGCAAGTTCCTCGCCCTCCATCAATTCCATGGTCATGTAAACGGTGCCGCCATCGCGATCGAAATCGAATACGGTCGCGATGTTGGGGTGGGCGAGGCGCTGGGCCTTGCTGGATTCGCGTTGCAGCGCGATGAAGGA
>DASSKW010000043.1:0-19982 GCA_035690065.1 Gammaproteobacteria bacterium | reverse complement strand
GTTGCGGCGTAAGCGCGGTCCAGGGCAACGGGGTCGCCACCTGGGTAACAACTGCCGGCTTGGTGGCGGGAGTGACCGGTGGGTCAGCATGGACAGCTGCTGTAACAGCCAGTCCCAGGGCGATGGCGGTCAGCGTCTGTTTCATACGCCGCTGCCTCCCGCATCGATCTTGCTCGGTGGTTTGGTGGTGACAGGCAGTTTCCCCTCACGCCGATTCTTGTCTTGTTGGGTCTTGTCGGGATCGATACGGGCGAACGTCATCGGATCGACCCAGCGACCATCCGGCGATTGCCAGGTACCGAGAAATTCCAGCAGCGCGGGGTCAGGCTTCTGGACCGTGACGGGAGGTTTGGGCGGAGTCCTGTTGACGGCAAGCGCAGGCGCCGCGGCCAGCATGAACGCCGGAACCAGCCAGGCAAATTTAACCATTGTCATCGTTACCCGATTGTCCGGTTTCCGATTGGCCTTGCTGTTGCGCCTGCAACCAGCGATAGAAATCCATATCGGCATACATATCGAGATTGTCATTCGACAACACGATGGCCATGTCATTGTTGTTGGCGGCCGCAAACGGGACCGTGTTGGGTTGACCCTGGTTCCAGAACAACACGCTTCCGACTATGGCAGCCACCACCATGGCGCTCACTCCGACCGGCAGCGCCCAGGGTCGGGACTGCCACAGGGGCTGCCGTCGATCGGCTTCCGCGACCGCACGCAGTCGCGCCGCACGCAGCCGCGCGATGACATCCTGATCCAGCGACGCCAGACTCGACGCATAGATACTCCGCGAACGCTCCAGAAAACCGTTCTCGTAATCTGCGCTGTTGTTCATGACCAATGCTCCTTCAACGTCTCCCGCAGGCTGTGTATCGCGCGGGAGAGATGCGTCTTGACGCTGCCTTCCGAGCAGCCCATGGCACGGGCGGTATCCGCCACGTCCAGTCCTTCCAATATACGCAGCAGGAAGGCTTCCCGTTGACGTGTGGGCAGCGATTCCATGGCCGATTCCAGAGCCTGCATGGCAGCCCCTTGCGCGACCTGCTCGGCAGGATCGACGCCATGCGGGTCGGGGGCGGATTCGACGGGATCGGGCGAATCGCCCTCTTCGTCCCGCTGCCCTCCAAAGAAGCTCATCACCCGGTTGCGTACCATGCGCCGACGCTGGCAGTCGCGTATCCGGCTTTGCAGGATGCGGTAGAACAAGGGGGTCCACTCTTCCTCGGGACGCTGGGCATAGCGTCGCGCCAGCGACAGCATGGCTTCCTGCACGGCATCCAGCGCGTCGTCGGTATCCCGCAGTGTCATCTGCGCGATACGGAACGCGCGGCGCTCGATCCCGGCGAAAAAGGTGTTTAATCGGGCATTCGTGTCCAGACCAGATGTCCCCGGATAGGTATGCGGCTTGGTCCGCCATCGCGGTGCCGTTGGCGCGAAAGGGTATCATGCGGGCCGGCTTTATCGCGAAGGTTATGCACCGGACCCCCGGCTTGTGCCGATATTCGACCCATGAACGCTGCAAGTACTTGATTGGAATTGCAAGCCACTGATTCTAATAGTTATTTAAACGTTTAAAATTTAACCAAATTGACACAAACGTATCGAAAACCGCGATTAAACGCCGCAACCGATAAAGCATCCACACACTTATCCACAGAATGTGTGGATAACGTCGGATGCGCTGCATGAGCGCGGGTCGTTATCTGCGGGTGGCCGTCCCTTCGCCGCTGTACAGCCACTTTGATTATCTGCCTCCCGACGCGGTGGATCCCGACACCTTGGCGCCAGGTATCCGTCTGCGCGTGCCCTTTGGTGGCCGCGATGCGGTCGGCGTCCTGCTGGATGTGACCGCCCATACCGAGGCCCCGATCCCGAAACTCAAGCGGGTGCGCCGGATTCTGGATCCGCTGCCCGTCATCCCGGAAGATATGCTGGGTCTGGCGCGTTGGGCAGCCGAGTATTACCGCCATCCGATCGGCGAAGTCATGCAGGCCCTGCTGCCGGTCGCGCTGCGCCAGGGAAAGCCGGCGCAAGTCGCCGCTACCCCTGTCTGGCGGATGACTGCGGCCGGCGCCCAGGCCGATACGACATTGTTAAAGCGAGCGCCACAACAGTCAGCGTTGCTGGCAGTCTTGCGTGAACATCCCGCAGGGTGTGGTGCCGGGCAACTGGATCAGGTCTCGCCGCAATGGTCGAACACGATGCGCGCATTGATCAAACGCGGCTGGGCGGAAAAAGTCCGCCGTGAATTGGAACCCGGGATCGGCAATGCTCCGGGACCTGCGATGGTGGCACTGAATCCCGCTCAGGCCAGCGCGGCATCCGAAGTCACCGCTGCGATTGGCGGTTTCGCGGCATTCCTGCTCAATGGCATCACCGGCAGCGGCAAGACCGAAGTCTATCTCGATATCATCGCGACCGTAGTGCGGGCCGGCAAACAGGCCTTGGTACTGGTTCCCGAGATCGGGCTTACGCCGCAGTTGCTGGCGCGGTTCCGCGCTCGCTTCGGTGCGGTGGCCGCGTTTCACTCCGGCCTGAGTGATGGCGAACGTCTGCAAACCTGGCTGGCTGCGCGTGATGGCCGTGCACGGGTCGTGATCGGCACCCGCTCGGCGGTATTCGTCCCCCTGCAACAACCCGGCATCATCGTGGTGGATGAAGAGCACGACGCTTCGTTCAAACAACAGGATGGTTTCCGTTATTCGGCGCGCGATGTAGCGGTGGTGCGGGCACAGCGCAGCGCGATCCCCGTGTTGCTGGGTTCTGCCACTCCGTCACTTGAATCGATCCACAACGTCAGGCAGCAACGCTACCGGCAGCTCGAACTTCCGGAACGCGCCGGTAACGCATGCCATCCCAGTCTGAGGTTACTCGACATACGCAGCCGCTGGCTGGATGAAGGTCTGTCCGATCTGCTGCTGGATGCGATCCGCCGCCATCTCGATGCCGACGGCCAGGTGCTGCTGTTTCTCAACCGACGCGGTTATGCGCCGACCTTGATGTGTCATGCCTGCGGTCACGTCCTGGGTTGCAAGCGCTGCGATGCCCGCATGACCTTGCACGGCAGCCAACGCCTGCAATGTCATCATTGTGGTGCGGAACGCAACCTGCCAGCCAGTTGCGAACAATGCGGTGCTGCGGATTTCGACTATTTCGGTCAGGGCACGCAACGTATCGAAGCCGCCCTGACACGCTTGTTCCCGGACAGCGGCGTGATCCGCATCGATCGCGACACGACGCGGCGCAAGGGCGCACTGGAGAAACTACTGGATGGCGTGCATAGCGGTACTCATCGCATCCTGATCGGCACCCAGATGCTGGCCAAAGGTCATGACTTCCCGAACGTGACGCTGGTCGGGATCCTGGATGCCGATCAGGGCTTGTTCGGCGTGGACTTCCGTGCCAGCGAACGCATGGCCCAACTCGTGATGCAGGTGGCGGGTCGGGCAGGTCGTGCGGAGCGCCCCGGCGAAGTGTTGATCCAGACACATCACCCTGACCATCCCTTGCTGACGCATCTGGTCCGGGAAGGCTATGCCAGTTTCGCCGCCACCGCACTGCAGGATCGGCGCCTGGCCGGATTACCGCCGTTCGCCGCCATGGCCCTGTTGCGTGCCGAAGCGCCTTCTGCAGCTGCGCCCCAGGCTTTCCTCGACGCGGCACGCCCGTTGTTGACAGCCGCATGTGGTTCACAGGTGGAAGTACTCGGCCCGGTGCCGGCACCGATGGAGCGCCGCGCCGGGCGTTATCGTGCACAGTTGTTGTTGCTGGCTGCACACCGCACGCCCCTGCAGAACGGACTGGCCCAGGCATTGCCGCAATTGCAGGGTCTCAAACTGGCGCGCCGGGTGAGATGGTCCATCGACATCGATCCCGCCGAGACTTATTGAATAAACCCGCTCACGCGCTTCTGTCCACCGGCTGCAGACGTTAGAATTGCCCGTCTGTCTCTGGCTTTTTTACGGGAATCCCGCGCTTGAAACACCAGCTCGAACGCGCGTTGCGCGCCACGCTTGACCGGCTCGATGGCGAGTTATTTCCACGCGATGCGCTCCCCGAAGCTACCCCGCTGATCGAACGCGCCCGCGACCGCAGCCACGGTGATTTCGCTACCAACGTCGCGCTGATACTGGCCCGCAAGGCCGGCAGGAAACCGCGCGAACTGGCGGAAGCCATCGTCAAGGCCCTGCCTGATTCAGCGTTGATCGCGAAGACCGAGATCGCCGGCCCGGGTTTCATCAATTTCTTTCTCAGCCCGTCGGCGTATCACGATGAAGTGAATACCATCCTCGGCAGCGGCGAACAATACGGCCGCAGCAATTCCGGAAACGGCCAGCGGGTTGGTATCGAATTCGTATCCGCCAACCCGACCGGCCCGTTACATGTCGGTCACGGTCGCAATGCTGCCATCGGTGACAGCCTCGCACGTCTGTTCGAGGCCACCGGCTGGAACGTGGCACGCGAGTTCTACTACAACGATGCGGGCGTGCAGATCAACAACCTGGCACTGTCGGTCCAGGCGCGCTGCCGAAATATCGCGCCGGAACAACCCGGCTGGCCTGCCGATGGTTATCGCGGCGAATACATCGCCGAAGTGGCGCGCGCATTCATGTCCGGTGAATCGGTCAGTGCCGACGGTCATACTGTGACCGGCAACGGGGACGCTGACGACCTGGATGCCATCCGGCACTTCGCAGTCGCAGCCTTGCGCCACGAACAGGATCTGGACCTGAAAGCATTCAATGTGCATTTCGATGTGTATTTCCTGGAATCCTCACTCTATACAGATGGCAAAGTCGAAGAGACCGTGCGTGAACTCATCGCGCACGGACATACCTTCGAGGAAGGCGGCGCGCTGTGGTTGCGCACCACCGATTTCGGGGATGACAAGGACCGCGTGATGCGCAAGTCGGATGGCACCTACACCTATTTCGTGCCGGATGTGGCGTATCACCTTTCCAAATGGCAACGCGGTTACAAGCGCGCCAGCACCGTGCTGGGCGCCGATCATCACGGTTCACTGGCGCGGGTACGTGCCGGCCTGCAGGCCCTGGACATGGGGATCCCGAAAGCCTGGCCGGAATACGTGCTCTACCAGATGGTCACGGTGATGCGTGGCGGCGAAGAAGTGAAGATATCGAAACGTGCCGGCGGCTATGTCACGCTGCGCGACCTGATCGACGAAGCTGGTTGCGACGCCACCCGTTTCTTCCTGATCGCACGCAAGCCGGATTCGCAACTGGTATTCGACATCGACCTGGCACGCTCGCAAAGTAACGATAACCCGGTCTACTACATCCAGTATGCGCATGCGCGTATCGCCAGCGTGTTCCGTCAGCTCGCCGACAAGGGGTTCAGCTACGATGCCGAGAACGGCCGGAATAAACTGGCAAGATTGGATGAGCCGCATGAACAGATGCTGATGGTCGAACTGTCGCGGTTACCGGAGATGATCGAGATCGCGGCCCGCAACCAGGAACCGCACCTGCTGGCGCAATATCTGCGCGAACTCGCCACCGCATTCCATACCTGGTACGACACCCATCAGTTTCTGGTGGAGGACAAGGATCTGCGCGATGCACGGCTGACCCTGAGTCGTGCCACCCGGCAGGTGTTGCGCAACGGCCTGGCGCTGCTGGGCGTCTCGGCACCGGAAAGCATGTAGGCCGCAAACATGGCGAAAGATTACAAGAATGCACCCAAGCCGAAAGACCCCACCCGCAAGAAAAATGGCGGGTTCCCCGGCTGGGGCTGGTTCATCGTCGGGGTAACCGTCGCGGTATTCGTCGTGGAAGCGGCCCCGCAGGTATGGAAGAAACTGCATCACGAGAAAGGCGCTGCTGTCACGCAACATGGTGCATCGGCGGTCACCAACAACGCTGCCGCGCCCGCTGCAAGCACTGCCGATGCGGCGCCGCACTTCGATTTTTACAAGCTGTTGCCTTCGTTCCAGGTCGTGATCCCGAGTCAGGACAAGGAGACCCGTTCCGGTGACGAGACCGGCCCGGTCAATCAACCTGGTATCTATATCCTGCAGGTCGGGTCGTTCCAGAGTTACGAAGAGGCCGACAAGCTTAAAGCCAACCTGGCTTTACTTGGAGTCGAATCCAGCATCCAGCAAGTAAAAGTGAATAACGGCAGTACCTGGAACCGGGTGCGGATCGGTCCGATCAAGGACCTGAAGACACTCAATACCTTGCGTGCCAAACTCGCCCGGAATCATATCGAACCGTTGGTCATCAAGACCAACTAGCATTCAGTCATCTGTTTCATCCCCGCCCGAAGTACGGAAATCGATCCCCAGCGAATTCAGTTTGCGATAAAGATGAGTGCGTTCCATACCCACGCGCTCGGCGAGTTTGCCGACTTTGCCGCCGCACAACTGCAACTGTTGTTCGAGATAGGCTTTCTCGAATTGTTCGCGGGCTTCGCGTAACGGCATGGACAGCAGGTCCTGCTTGACCAGTGGCTCGCCCGGGATAAAAGGTTGCAGTTCGCTTTCCACTTCTTCCAGCGATATCTCGGTATCCTGATTCAACATCAGGAAACGCTGGATCATGTTCTTGAGTTCACGCACGTTGCCCGGCCACGGATAGTTGCGTAGCCGGTTCTGAGCGGCAACGCTGAAACGCCGGTATTTAAGACTCTGGATGTCCACCATGATGTCGGTGTAGTAGCGCAACAATTCCGGGACGTCCTCACGGTACTCGCGTAATGCGGGCACCCTTACCGCGACACCTTCGAGCCGCAGATACAGATCACGTCTGAAACGTCCATTGGCAAGATATGTCTCGATCTCCGGCAATGCCGCGGATATGAAGCGTACATCGAGGGTCTGGGCTACCTGCCCGCCGACCCGGGTATAACGTCCCTGGTCCAGTGCGCTCAGCAGCAGTTGCTGGACTTCGGGTTGCATGTCAGTGAGCTCGTTCAGGAACAGACTGCCTTCCCGCGCCTGATCGAACAATCCAGGCTCGATCCGGCCATCCTGTTCGCGACCAAACAGCCGCGCCGACGCCTCGTGCGGATCCATGCCGGACAAGGCCAGCTCCACCAACGGTCCGGCGCCACGCGGACTGAGACTATGCAGATAACGCGCCAGCATCTTGCGGCCGCTGCCCGGTTCACCTACCAGCATCACTGCCGCATCGAACGGCGCGATGCGCCGACACTGATCGCGCAAGCCCTGTATCTGTCGGCTTTTACCGATCGGTTCGAACAGCGGTGCCTTGCCGCGTGAGCCACGTTGTTCGCGGGCCTTGTGCCCAATCTCTATCGCATGTTCCACCGTGCGCAACAGTTTCGCCAACGACAATGGCTTCTCTACGAAATCCAGCGCGCCAAGTTTGGTCGCCTCGATCGCCGTGTCCACGGTGCCATGTCCAGACATCATCACGACCGGGAACGCCAACGCGCCTTCGCGAGTCCATTCCTTGAGCAGACTGATGCCGTCCATGTCCGGCATCCAGATATCCAGCAATACCAGATCGGGTTCCGCCTTGGCCCGGGCATCGCGTGCTTCGGCAGCATTGCCGGCGACGCGTACCTTGTAGCCTTCCTCAGTCAGGATCTCCTGGACCATCCCGCGGATGTCCGCTTCGTCATCCACCACCAATATCTGTGACGGCTTCATGAGATCTCCCTCCTGCCACTGGAGCGCCAGCCCAGCAATGCGCTGCTGCGTGCGTCCTCATTGATAGGCAGACGTATGACGAGTTGTGCGCCGCTTTCCGGTGCATTCTGGGCACGGATGCTGCCGCCGTGTTCTTCCGCAAGTTTCTTCACGATAGCCAGTCCCAGGCCGGTCCCTTTTGGCTTGCTGGTGACATACGGCTCGAACGCTTTCCCCAATATCTCGGCATTGAATCCGGGACCGTTATCCTCTACCACGATCTCTGCCATCTCTTCAGTACCACGATGATAATGATGCGTGGTGATCCGCACCCACGGTTGCTCGCTACCTTCCAGTGCTTCCAGTGCATTCTTGAACAGGTTGTGCAGCATCTGCCGGATGCGTCCTGAATCGGCATGCAGCTTCGGCAGGTTCACATCAAGCTTGAGTTCGATGTTCATGCCGACTTCGCGGCTGCGATACAACTCGACCACTTCCCGCACTAACGCATTCAGATCCAGCGATATGAATTCGAGCTGGGGTGAACGCGCGTACTCGCTGAAATCATTTACCATCGACTTCAGGGCTTCCACCTGTTGCACGATGGTATGCGTGGCACGATCCAGCACTTCCGCATCTTCGCCCTTGAGTGTACCAAGATAACGTCGCCGGACCCGCTCTGCTGCCAGCTGGATCGGCGTTAGTGGATTCTTGATCTCGTGTGCCAATCGTCGTGCCACTTCGCCCCAGGCCGCGTCGCGCTGGGCCTCGATCAGTGCCGTCAGATCGTCGAATACCATGACATGTCCGGGCGGCGATTCACCGGCACTGGGCAACGCAGTACAGCTCACCATCAGGATGCGGCGTCCACTGTCGCCATGCAGCACCATCTCCTCGCGCCATTCGCGTTGTTCGGCTTCGAGATGTCCACGACAGGTCGCGACAAACTGCCCCAGCAGCGTCGGCTCAGCCGACAGCGGAGCCAGCGACTTGCCGAGATGCCGATGCAAATCCGTGCCCAGGATCTCGCCAGCTGCCGGGTTGGCGGTCTTCAATACCAGTGCTGCGTTGAATGAGATCACACCGGATGACAAGCGCCCCAATATCGCGCCCAGATAGCTGCGTTCATTCTCGACCTGCTGCCGGCTGCGCCGTGCCGCATCGTTGGCTTCGGCCAGCCGTTGCGTCATCTCGTTGAAAGACGACACCAGATAACCGACTTCGTCCTTTGAGGGCATGGGCAGGCGGGTGCTGAAATCACCGCGCGCCACTGCGCGGGTGCCTTCGACCAGATTCTGGATCGGCTCCACCAGCTTGCGCGCTGCCACGAACGCGATCCACACTGCCATCAGGATCGACAGGAACAGTACCAGCGACAACGTACCCATGAAACTGTACTTGAGTGGTGTGCGCAGCACCGTCAGTTCACGATAATGCGAATAGGCATTCTGCACCCGGTTGGCAAGACCGCTCTGTTCGTCGGCGACCGGATACATGGCTTGCAGTATCTCGGGGCGCCACCACAAGCCACTGGCAGCGACCGGCACGACAGCGCGGATGTGTAAACCGTTGTCGCCTACCGGGTCGAGCCCGACGTAGACGTTGCCAGAACGAACCTGCATCAGCACTTCCTGATTCGGCAGATCCGGGATCAGAGTCGCTGCCTGCCCGGTACTCGACGCGATGATGTGGCCATCCAGCCCGCTCAACAGTGTCAGCTCGGTGGCGCCGCTCTGCCGGCGCAACGCATCCAGTTGCATTGGCAGTTCATGCTTGCCGGTAGCCGAAATCATATCCGAGAGATGCTCGGTGCGTCCCAATAAATCGTGAACCCGGGTCTGCAAAGCGGTCCGCGACAGTTCGATGGCATCGGACAAGGCACGTTCGACCCGTACATCGAACCAGGAGTCGATACCGCGATTGATAAACTGGATCGAAAATCCATAGACCAGCAACACCGGCGCGATCGCCAATCCCACGAACATCACCACCAGACGTGTCGTCAAGCGTGAACCGGTGACGTTGCGACGGTACTGGCGGATCAATCGAAACAGGTTGTAACCGATTACCACCAGCAGCACCAGTGCAGCGATGGCATTCAGCAACAGCAACCAGAGGTGTACATTCTCGAACGCTGCCGAGTTCTGAGTGCTCTTGCTGAGCATGATGAGCGACACCAGCATCACCAGGATGCCGGCCGCGATGATCGACGGTACGAAGTAGCGTTTCATGAGGTCAGCACCCATGCGTACCAGTCACTGGACAGATCCCAGCCTTTGAAAAACGAAGCGATGAGTTGCAACGGTCCTGGAAAATCCTTGATATCAAGTACTGCACGCATCCGGATCATGTATTTGGTATCCGGTTCGAGCAAACTTGAATCGATTATCGGCAGATCGTTCACCTGCCCCAGATAAGTGATGGCGTCACGATAACTGACAAAACTCTGCTGTTGACCACTGTTCAGGTTCTTGACGATGAAGCGACGGGTAAGCGGATGGAAGCTGATCTGATAGCGCTCGGTCAGTGTCGCGACGGTCTTGTTCCACATGTAGCTGCGATGTTTGATGACCTCGATCTGCAATTCGATAGTCAACGGGACACCATTTTCAAGCGCATCGATCGCCTGATTGCTCATATTGAGGTCGACGTCGGCGTTCAGACTGTAGACGCCGTTCAGCAATTCGGTAAATGCGGTGCGGATCACGAATCCGGGCTGATCATTGTCTGCATGTACTGCGGTCGTCGTTCCCAGACACAGCGCGCAAATCAGCGCGGTGAGCGCGCCTCGCGGCATGAGTCGGGGAGTGATAGCGATGCGCATCATGGATCGATGTGGCAGTGTTCAGTGTTTGGACAGACAAGCATAATAAAAGCCATCCATGCCGTCCTGTCCGGTGAGTATCTGTCGGCCCGCCCCTGCCGCGACGCCCCACGTATCCGGAAGCGGGACCGGCTGCACATCGTCATGTGCGGCAAGGAAGGCTGCGATCTGATCGCCGTTCTCTTCCGCCAGTACCGAGCAGGTGACATACAGCAGCTTACCCCCCGGCGCGAGCAGCGGCCAGAGCGCAGCCAGCAGCTGGGCTTGCAGATTTGCCGCCGCACCGACGTCCTGCGGCTGACGTCGCAACTTGATCTCCGGATGGCGGCGGATCACGCCGGTGGCGCTGCAGGGCGCATCCAGCAGGATGCGTTCGAAACCACGCCCGTCCCACCAGGCCTCGGGCTGAGCAGCGTCCGCCACCTGCAAGGTCGCCTGCAACCCGAGCCGGTCCAGGTTCTCGCGGATGCGTGTGCTGCGTAACGCGTCGGAATCCAATGCCACCAGTTCCTGCACCGCAGGGCAAGACTCGAGGATATGGCCAGTCTTGCCACCCGGCGCAGCACACGCATCCAGCACCCGCATCCCGGGGTGCACATCGAGCAGACCCGCAGCCAGTTGTGCGGCTTCGTCCTGCACCGAGAAATGCCCGGCATCGAAACCCGGCAGCGCCGTGACATCCATCGCGGTTTCCAGTATCACCCCGTCGGTTGATATGCTCGCGGCTCGGGCCGGGATGCCGGCTACTGCCAGCTCCTGCAATACGGCATCGCGCTGCGCTCTGCATCGGTTCACGCGCAAGCTGAGCGGCGGACGCGCATTGTTCGCGTCGAGGATGCTCTGCCAGTGTTCGGGCCATTCATCTTGCAGGCGCCGGATGAACCAGCGCGGATGCATGTAGCGCGCCATCTCATCTCTGTCGGCAGCGGCCTGCAACGAGAGTTGTTCGCGCTGGAAACGCCGTAATATCGCGTTCAACAATTTCACTGCCCAGGGTTTCCCCAGCGTGCGACAGGCTTCCGCAGTCTCCTTGACGGCGGCATGTGCCGGCACCCGCATGGCGACAAGCTGGTACAACCCCATCATCAGCAGTATGTGCAGATCGAGATCGGCAGACTTGAGCGGCTGATTCAACAGTTGTGACAACCAGAATTCCAGACGCGGTCTGTAGCGCGATACGCCGTAACACAGTTCCTGCACCAGCGCGGCATCACGAGCTGCGAAACCAGCAGGAAGCGTGTGTCTCAATGCGGTATTCAGATGCAGGTCATCGCGCAGCACCGCGACCAGTGCTTGTGCGGCAATAGCACGTGACGCGGCGCCCGACATCAGCCGAACCGCGTGTCAGCGAGCGCGTGACCACGGCTGAAATCGGCAGCCGACATCGCCTGCTTGCCAGCGATCTGCAGCCGGGTGATACGTAACACACCACGACCGGTGACAACATGGATAGCAGCAGCATCACTCCCGATGACGCTGCCTGGCGCAAGGTTATTTGCGGCATCGAGCGCATCCGCCTCCCAGATTCGTAACACCTGTCCGTTCCAGAAGGTATGCGCCACCGGCCAGGGATTGTAAGCGCGCACGCAACGCACGAGTTCCACAGCCGGGCGTGTCCAGTCAATCAACGCTTCCTCACGCGTCAATTTGGGCGCATGGGTCGCTTGGGTTGGGTCCTGTGCGACAGGTTGCAAGCTCCCGATTTGCATCAATACTTCAACGATCGCGGCCGCGCCCAATGCCGCCAATCGATCATGCAGCGTCTGTGCAGTATCGTCGTTACGGATCGGCGTACGCTGCACCGCCAGCATGCCGCCGGTATCCATCCCGGCATCCATCTGCATGATGGTGACACCGCTCTCGCTGTCGCCTGCCAGGATGGCACGCTGGACAGGCGCAGCACCGCGCCAGCGCGGTAACAACGAAGCATGGATATTCAGGCAGCCGTAACGCGGCATCGCCAGCACCGAACGCGGCAGCAATAATCCATACGCCACCACTACCATGACGTCCGGTGCGCTGTTGCGGATTGTCGTGCGCGCTTCGACTGTGCGGATATTCGGCGGTTGGTGTACCGGCAAATCGAGTTGCAGCGCGCGTTGTTTGACCGGCGATGCCGTCAGTCTGCGGCCCCGTCCGGCAGGACGATCGGGTTGAGTCCAGACCCCGACGATCTCGTGCCCGGCCGCGATCAGCGCCTCGAGTGCCGGCAATGCAAAATCCGGAGTCCCGGCGAAAGCGATACGCAACCGCGTAATCATGACGCAACCCGGTTTGGAATGGAAAGTTTGTTGTTGAAGACGTTCAGATTGCAGGCGCACCATCGTGGGCACGCGCACGTTCCTCGCGCTGTTCTTTTTCCAGCTTCTTGCGGATCCGCTGGCGTTTCAAATCTGAGAGGTAATCGACGAACAGTTTGCCATCCAGATGATCGATCTCATGCTGGATGCAGACCGCCAGCAAACCACCGGCCTCGAATTCGACCGGCTTGCCGTCACGATCCAGTGCCCGCACCCGCACCCGCTCGGCGCGCTCGACTTCATCGTAATAGCCCGGCACTGACAGGCAGCCCTCCTGCGAGCGTTCCGTGCCTTCCCGGTGCAGGATCTCGGGATTCGCATAACAGCGAGGCTCATCGCGGCCCTCGGAGACATCGATCACGATCACCCGCTGATCCACGCCCACCTGGGTTGCAGCCAGGCCGATGCCATCGGCGGCATACATGGTCTCCAGCAGGTCTGCCATCAGGCGCCGGGTGACATCGGTCACCGCTGCCAGCGGCTTGGCCTTGATGCGCAGCCGGGGGTCGGGAAAATGCAGTATCGTCAATCTGGCCATGGTTCATCCGGATATGGGGTCAGTTTCGGTGGCGGCAAGATTACCGCCCCATTCCTCATGCACTTTTGCACAAAATGCTGCTAAAGTTATGATGCTACTAATAAGTTGCCCCGGCAGCTCCGCGACCCGAGGGGGCCACATCAGGCGGGGAATGTCAGGCTAGTCCGTGGAGACTGCTCGATGAACAATTATAGCGCGACCCGCTATCTTGCCGCCCTGAGTCTGGCCGCCCTGCTGGCAGCTTGCGCCCATGCCCCGGTGCACAAACCGGCTCCGGCTGCTGCGCCGCCGCCTGCACCTGTCGAGCAGCCTGCCCCGCCGCCGCCCGTGGTACAGCCCCAGGCGCCGAAACGTTACGTGGTCAAGAAAGGCGATACCTTGTGGGGCATCGCCTCCATGTATCTATCCGATCCATGGCGCTGGCCGGATATCTGGTACGCCAATCCGGACGTCAAGAACCCGCACCTCATCTACCCCGGCGATGTACTACTGCTCGGCTATGTGAACGGCAAACCGACCATCACCGTGCAGCGCAACGGCAAGACGGTTACCGAGGCCCCTGCGCCTGCCACTAACCTGCCGGTCGAGAAGCTCAGCCCCGAAGTCCGTTACGAGCCACTGCAGCAGGCGATCCCGGTAGTGCCGCTGACCTCGGTACAGGCATTCCTGTCCAAGACCCGGGTCATCGATCCGAAGACCCTCGAACATGCGGGCTATCTGTTGCAATCGGTGGACGGCCGTCCAGCCATCGGTGTCGGTGGCGAAGTGTATGCCCGTGGACTCAAACAGGATCAGGGCGACCGCTACGATCTGTATCGACTCGGCGATCCCTACATCGACCCGCAGACCGGCGACAAGCTCGGCTACCAGGCAACCTATATCGGTACCGGGGACGTCGAGCGCTGGGGTGACCCGCAGAAACTGATCCTCGGCAGCGCCGTTCAGGAAGCTTTGCCTGGCGACCGTTTCCTGCCGGTGACGGAAGAAGCCCTGAACCCCAACTTCCTGCCGCACCCACCCGCCAAGGCGGTGGATGGCCAGATCATGGCGGTCCTGGGTGGTGTCAAACAGATCGGCCAATTCCAGGTCGTGGTATTGAACCGCGGCGATGCCGACGGACTCGATCCCGGCACGGTGCTGCGTATTTATCGCAAGGGTCTCAAGGTGGACGACCCCTACACCTCCAGCTGGTTCAGCGGCTCGGTGAAACTGCCAGATGAATCCTCCGGTACCTTGATGGTGTTCCGTACCTTCGAACACGTAAGCTATGCGCTGGTGATGCGGGCGACACGCGAGATCCATATCGCGGACGTGGTCAAGAATCCGTAACCTGCGACGATAGCTCCGGCTTTTCAGAACAGGCGGTTTTTGGAAACAAGAGGGAAGGGACGATCGACACACAGGATGTTCGTTATTGGCTGGCTCTGGCCCGGACCCCGGGTCTCGGCACAGCCGGGCTCTCCGAACTGCTGGCCCGTCATGGCTCGCCGGCAGCTATCTTCGACAACGCTGCTCACGGCTCATCGTCTGATGCGCTGAGTGCCGCTGCACGTGCGGCATTCAAGCACCCCGATTGGGCAAGCGTGGATCAGGATCAGGCCTGGCTCGACAAAGCCGGCGCCACAGTCCTGCCTTTCACCGACCCGGCATTTCCCGCCCTGCTGCACGAGATCCCCGGCACCCCTGTGCTGCTGTTCCTGCGCGGCGATATCAGCCTGCTCGGCAGCCCCCAACTCGCCATGGTCGGCAGTCGCAATCCGAGCAGCGAAGGCCGGCGTAACGCCGAAGAATTCGCCGCATACCTCGCCGGCTGTGGACTGACGATCACCAGCGGCATGGCGCTCGGCGTCGATGGCGCCGGCCACCGTGGCGCACTCAGGGCCAAGGGTTCGACCATCGCCGTCTGGGGGACCGGGCTCGATAAACCCTATCCGCCACGGCACCGCGAGCTGGCCGAAGAGATCGCCGCCAAAGGGCTGCTGGTGTCCGAGTTTCCACCCGGCACGCCGCCACTGCCCACCCATTTCCCGAGCCGCAACCGCATCATCAGCGGGCTTGCCATCGGCACCCTGGTGGTCGAAGCCGCGGCCCGAAGCGGTTCGCTGATCACCGCCCGACTTGCCGCCGAGCAAGGCCGTGAAGTCTTCGCCATCCCAGGCTCGATCCACAATCCGATGGCGCGTGGCTGTCATCGACTGATCCGTCAAGGCGCCAAACTGGTGGAATCAGCCGGCGATATCCTCGAAGAACTGGCGCCGCTGCTCAAGCTGGAACTACCGTTCGAGACCACTGTCGCTGCAGCCGGCGCGGCTTCAGCCAGCGAATCGGACGACCCCGATTACCGTCTGCTCTTGAATTCGATGGCGTTCGCACCCACTTCCGTGGACGCCCTCGTGGAGCGCACTGGATTGACGCCCGATGTCGTTTCCTCCATGCTGCTGATGCTCGAACTTCAGGGCCAAGTGGAAGCTGCACCGGGCGGACATTATTCCCGGGTGAACAAGAGGCCGACATCATGATGAAAGAAAACGTGCTTGACGTGCTGATGTACTTGTTCGAAAACTACCTGGACGACGACGAGACTGAAACCGATACTGACCGTGCTTCGCTGACAGTAGAACTGGAGGAAGCGGGGTTCCCCAACTCCGAGATCAACAAGGCGTTCGACTGGCTGGAGAATCTAGCCGACGGCACGCCACCGGTGAGCGATCCGGAACTCAATCGCCACGATGGTTTCCGGATCTATGCAGAGCAGGAGACCGCACGTCTCAACACTGAATGCCGCGGCTTTATCCAGTATCTGGAGAATATCGGCATCCTCGAACCCGCGCAGCGCGAAGTCGTGGTGGACCGCATCATGGCGCTCGACAACAATGAGATCGATCTGGAACAGGTGAAGTGGATCATCCTCATGGTGTTGTTCAACCGCCCAGGTCAGGAAGATGCCTATGCCCGTATGGAAGACCTGGTATTCGACGATTCGATCGGCGCGATGCACTGAATCTCCGCTTTGAGACGATTACTTCCGCCCGGCTCCGCCGGGCGGATTTTTGTCGGGTTTCGGTCGTCGCGGACAACTGAACCCTTGCCGTCAGCACTCTGTTTGTAGTATTCCTTATATATGAGCACAAATCTGATCATCGTCGAATCCCCCGCCAAAGCCAAAACCATCAAGAAGTACCTGGGCAAGGACTTCGAAGTGCTGGCTTCCTACGGCCACGTCCGCGACCTGGTGCCCAAGGAGGGGGCGGTCGATACCGAACACGACTTCGCCATGAAATATGCGCTGATCGAGCGCAACGAGAAGCACGTGGACGCGATCATCAAGGCGCTCAAGAAGGCCGGGGCCCTGTACCTCGCAACTGACCCGGATCGCGAAGGCGAGGCCATCTCATGGCATCTTTACGAGATCCTGAAAGAGCGCGGCAAACTCAAGGATAAAGACGTCCATCGCGTGGTGTTCCACGAGATTACCAAGCGCGCCGTCAACGAAGCGGTAGCGAACCCGCGAGTGCTGTCCCAGGAACTGGTCAGCGCGCAACAGGCTCGCCGGGCACTGGATTATCTGGTCGGTTTCAATCTGTCACCACTGTTGTGGAAGAAGATCCGTCGCGGCTTGTCTGCCGGTCGCGTGCAAAGCCCGGCGCTGCGCCTGATCTGCGAGCGCGAGGACGAGATCGAGAAATTCAAGAGTGAAGAATACTGGACCCTGACCGCCGACACGGAGAAGGATCAACAGGCCTTCACGGCGCGGTTGCTGGAATACAAGGGCGAGAAAGTCGAGCAGTTCTCGTTCCGGGACGAAAAATCTGCGCACGCCGCGGAAGCTACCCTGCTCAAATCCGCTGCCGGCAAACTGCTGGTGGCGCGGGTCGAGAAGAAACAGCGCAAGCGCAACCCGGCGGCACCGTTCACGACTTCGACCTTGCAGCAGGAAGCTTCGCGCAAACTCGGTTACGGTGCGCAGCGCACCATGCGCATCGCCCAGCAGTTGTATGAAGGTATAGACCTTACCGGTGAAGGCCCTGTGGGTCTGATCACCTACATGCGTACCGATTCGGTGAACCTCGCCAACGAAGCGATCGCCGAGATCCGCGATACCATCCTGCAGCGTTTCGGCAAAGACCACCTGCCGGATGAACCGCGTGTCTTCAAGACCAAATCCAAGAATGCACAGGAAGCGCACGAAGCGATCCGCCCGACTTCTGCTGCTCGTGCCCCGGAAGAGATCCGCGGCAAGCTTACCGACGAGCAGCGCAAACTCTACGAGTTGGTCTGGAAGCGCACACTCGCTTCCCAGATGGAACAGGCGGTATTCGATACCGTGAGCGCCGACCTGGCTGCGGGCAAAGGCCTCAGCTTCCGTGCCACCGGCTCGGTAATGGTCGTACCCGGCTTCATGGCCGTCTATCAGGAAGGTCACGACGACAACAAGAACAATGAAGAAGACGAGGAACACATGCTGCCGGCGCTGGAAGAAGGCGAAAGCGTCACGCTCAAGGGCATCAAGAGCGAGCAACATTTCACAGAACCCCCACCGCGCTTCAGCGAAGCGAGCTTGGTCAAAGCCCTGGAAGAATTCGGCATCGGCCGCCCTTCGACCTACGCCAGCATCATCTCGACACTGCAACAGCGCGAATACGTGGAGATGGACCGCAAACGCTTCAAACCCACTGACGTGGGCCGCGTGGTCAGCAAGTTCCTGACCGAACATTTCACCCAGTACGTCGATTACGATTTCACCGCGAAGATGGAAGACGAACTGGACGCCGTGTCGCGTGGCGAGAAGGAATGGGTGCCGGTGATGCGCGAGTTCTGGGACCCGTTCAAGAAACTCGTCGATCACAAGGAAGAGCATGTCTCGCGCAAGGATGTGACCACTGAGCAGATGGATGAAGCCTGTCCGAAATGCGGCAAGCCGCTCTCGATCCGGCTCGGCCGACGCGGCCGTTTCATCGGTTGCACCGGTTACCCGGATTGTGATTACACCCGCAACACGGACGAGACCGCAGAGGAAGCCAGCCAGCCGGAGAAGATCGAGGGTCGGCAATGTCCGAAGTGCGAATCGGACCTCATCATCCGTCGCGGCCGTTACGGCAAGTTCATCGGCTGCTCTGGTTACCCGAAGTGCAAGTACATCGAGCCGCTGGAGAAGCCGGAAGATACCGGCGTGGAATGCCCGGAATGTCATCAGGCCACCATGCTCAAGCGCAAATCGCGTTACGGCAAGGTGTTCTATTCCTGCGCCCGTTATCCGGATTGCAAATATGCAGTCTGGAATCTTCCGCTGGCGCAACCCTGTCCGAAATGCGCCTGGCCGATCCTCACTGTCAAGACTACCAAGCGCAAAGGCACCGAACGCGTGTGCCCGCGCAAGGAATGTGGCTTCGCCGAACCGGCACCGGAACTGGCTCCACCGGCAGAGGCGGAAGCGGAAGCTGGCGTTTCCTGACGAGATACCATGTCCGCGCTGAACTGGTCGCTGCGCCACGCCCGTGACACTGTCTGGGCAGGGGGCGTCATCGCCTATCCCACCGAAGCGGTGTACGGCCTGGGCTGCGATCCACTCGCCGGCGCCGCCATCGAACGCATCCTGGCCATGAAATCCCGCGATGCCGGCAAGGGCTTCATCCTCATCGCCTCCCAGCTCGAACAATTGCTGCCGTTCCTGGCGCCGCTGGACAAATCACTGCGCGGCAAACTGGAAGCAAGCTGGCCTGGGCCTGTCACCTGGATCGTCCCCGCAGCCGAGACCGTACCCGACTGGATCACCGGTGGACGCGACACGCTCGCGGTCCGCGTCACTGCACATCCGGTGGCACGCGCCTTGTGCGAGCTCACCGGGATGGCGTTGATCTCGACCAGCGCCAATCTGAGCGGACACCCGGCAGCGCGCTCCGCACTGCAGGTGCGCGCACGGCTCGGCGCAGAAGTGGATTACATCGTGCCCGGCCGGACCGGACCGCGACGCAACCCCACCGAAATCAGGGATGCGCGTAGCGGCAAGATCCTGCGCGCTGGCTGAAGTATGAAAAATATCGATACCACCGTGGTCGAGGCCTGGTTACGGAATCTGCAGAACCAGATCACGGTTACGTTGGAAAAACTCGATGGTAAAGCTTCATTCCAGCGCGACAGCTGGACCCGTGCGGAAGGTGGCGGCGGCGAAAGTCGCGTGTTGCGTCATGGCGGAGTATTCGAACAGGCCGGCATCAACTTCTCACTGGTGAATGGCGAGGCTCTGCCACCTTCTGCCACCGCGCACCGCCCGGAACTCGCCGGTCGCAACTGGACAGCGATGGGCGTCTCGCTGGTGTTGCATCCATGGAACCCCTACGTGCCGACCACGCACATGAACGTGCGCTGTTTCGCCGCGCCCAAACCGGGCGAGGCGACGGTATGGTGGTTCGGCGGCGGCTTCGATCTCACCCCGTATTACGGGTTCGAAGACGATGCACGCCACTGGCATCGGACTGCTCGTGACGCCTGCGAGCCGTTTGGCGACGACGTGTATCCGCGTTACAAAAAATGGTGCGACGGGTATTTCTTCCTCAAACACCGCAACGAGACCCGCGGCATCGGCGGTCTGTTCTTCGACGATCTGAACGACTGGGGATTCGAAAAGTGTTTTGCGTTTACCCAAAGCGTGGGCGAACACTTCCTGCCGGCCTACGTTCCGATCGTCGAGCAACGCAAGGCACTGCAATACGG
>DASSKW010000042.1:2500-39738 GCA_035690065.1 Gammaproteobacteria bacterium | reverse complement strand
TAAGTCCCCGGGCCTTTCTTGCCCACGCTCTTGCCGATCAGGTCAGCCAGATCGCTGAACAGGCCCGCGACCTGCTTGCGGCTCAACCCGGTGGTGGCAACGAGATAGGCATAGGTCTCCGACTTGGTCAGCGGTTTGCTGCCCGAGATAGCCGGGGCCTTGTTGGCTTTCGCGACGACTTTGACTTTCGACTTGGCGGCTTTGGCTTTGGATTTAGCCTTGCCGGCAGCCTTCTTTTTTGCAGCCATTTAGGTCTCCTTTGGATGGCGATGCAGAATACACGCCGCGAAATCTAGCACACGCCGGATAAAAGTGTGAGGGTTTTTCACTAAAAACACCGGGTTTTTCGCTATTTGGTGCTTTTTGCTCAGTCGCCTGACAGGGTTTCAGGTGCGCGCTGTGCACCGGGCATGGTGACAGTTTTACTGCGGCTGGTGGTGCTGCGCACAGACGGTACTCTTGAGGCCGCAGTTCACATCCACGACACCGTTACCCCGGGCGCCGGGCTGGACCCGTACTCGCAGGATCAGTTTCTCACCGGCATGACGACAGAACGTATCGCTCAAGTGTCAGGTCAGCGGCCAGCCCAGCGGTAACAGGATGTTGATGACTTGCAACAGGATGATGACCACAAGCGGTGACAGATCCAGACCGCCCAGCGGCGGCATCACGCGTCGCACCGGTCCGAGCAGTGGTGCATTCAGTTGCCACAACATGCTGCTGACCGGATTATGGCGGCCCTGGCCGGTCCAGCTCAGGATCGCCTCCAGCAGGATGCTGAAGAAATACAGATTGACCAGGATGAACACGAGCTTGAGCACGGTCCAGAACATGACCGCGATGACGCCTGCCGGGACGCTGGCGATCCACAAGACCAGTAACACGTTGAGTAACTGGATGAACGCGGTGAGCAACAGCGCCGCAAAATCGATACCATGCCAGCCCGGGATCACCCGGCGTAACGGCTGCAGCGGCAGGTTGGTGAGTTTGACGATGGCCTGGCTGAGCGGGTTGTAAAAATCCGCGTGTACCCATTGCAACAGCAATCGCAACAGGATGGCGGCGCTGTAGAGTCCGAACAGCGTATTGATGACGAAGATCAGGGCCTGGGTGCCGCGGTCGATGCCGATCATGATGTCTCCTTGCCGAATTCGTGTGACAACTCGGCGCCGCGATCGCGGGCCGCGGTGAGGGCGCGCTGGAACAAATCACCGATATCCGCGTCCTGCAAGACTTTGAGTGCCGCTGCCGTGGTGCCGCCGGGTGAGGTGACTTGTTGTCTCAAGGTCGCCGCATCGACTTCGCTTGCGGAAGCCATGCGCGCCGCGCCCAGTGCGGTCTGCAATACCAGTTTGCGTGCCACCTCCGGCGGCAGGTGCAATTGACGAGCAGCATTCTCCATCACTTCCATGAGCAGGAAGAAATAGGCCGGGCCGCTCCCCGAGACAGCGGTGACAGCGTCCATGTAGTGCTCGTCGTCGAGCCACAACGCGATACCGACCGCTTCCAGCAGGGTTGCGGCCAGCGCGCGTTGCGCCGTGGTGACGAACGGGTTGGCGAACAAGGCGCTGGCGCCGCTGCCGACCAGCGCCGGCGTATTCGGCATGGCGCGCACGATGGCGGCATCGTAGCCGAGCCAGCGGTGGATGTCCGGTTCAGCGATGCCGGCAGCGATCGAGATCACCAGCGGTTTCGAGTCGGCGAGCGCCGTCGCGACGGAGCGTGCCGCAGTACGAAATATCTGGGGTTTGACCGCGAATATTACCGCATCGGCATCGCGTACCGCGGCGCCGTTGTCGGCGCTGGCGTGAATCGCAAATTTGTCGACCAACGCTTCACGTTGCGCTGCTGCCGGATCGGCCACGCTAATCTGTGCGGCTTTGAAACCATGTTGCAACATCCCGCCGATGAGGCTGCGCGCCATGTTGCCGCCGCCGAGGAATGCGATCCGTGGTCGTGTTGACACCTGCTGACTCCGAAATTCGTTGGTCTTCAACTGACGACTAGGATACCGGCTTTAACCGGCGGTTTTCCAACCGCTGGTCAAAACGGGACATGGATACCCCGTCATTTCCGGATCACTTCAAGTGATGTATAAAGATGGAGCAACCTGAAAATCACATTTCGGGATTCAAGTTGAAAAAGCGCCAGGGAGGGCTTTTTCGGCCTGCTATCGGTCTGGCTTGACTGCACGCGGCCCGAAGATTGCAGTACCGATACGTACCAGGGTGGCACCTTCGGCGATGGCAGCTTCCAGATCGCCGCTCATGCCCATGGAGAGCGTGTCGAGGGTGTGGCCTTGCGTATTGAGTGCATCGCGCAATTCGCGCAAGCGGCGAAACGGGATGCGTTGCTGCTGTTCATCCTCTACCGGTGCCGGGATCGTCATGAGGCCGCGCAGCCGCAGGCGCGGCAGTCGTGCGATGCTGGCAGCGAGGGCGGGGACGTCTTCCGGAGGGACACCATGCTTGCCCGGCTCATCTGACAACCGCACCTCGATGCAGACATCGAGTGGCGGCAGCTCCGCCGGGCGCTGTTCGGAAAGACGCTGTGCGATACGTTCCCGGTCTATGGTGTGGACCCAGGCAAAATCCTCCGCTACAGCACGGGTCTTGTTGGCCTGTAGCGCCCCGATGAAATGCCAGACGATATCGCGTCCTTCCAGCGCCCTGATCTTGTCCAGCGCCTCTTGCAGGTAATTCTCGCCGAACAGATGCTGGTCGGCTGCCAGCGCAGCCCGAATGGTTGGTAGTGGCTGGGTCTTGCTGACTGCCAACAGCGTAATTTCGGCCGGGTCCCGGCCGCTGGCACGTGCTGCCGCCTGGACCCGTTCACGTACCAGCGCGAGGTTGCGAGCCACGTCAAACATTGCCAATTCCTATAATATGGTGCGGTGGGGCAGGGAGTTGCCCTTGAGGGTTTGCCCTCCAGCCGACTCCGCTATACTTTAGCGCACACTCTATCGGGACCGTTGGTCCCCGCCGTAAATCCATGCGGTGACTCGAACGAAACGATGTCCAGGGGAGAATCATGGCTGTTGATATTGCCCAGTTGCTTTCCTTCGGCGTAAAGAACAAGGCGTCAGACTTGCATCTTTCCGGGGGTGTGCCTCCGATGATCCGCGTGGATGGTGACATCCGCCGCATCAATATGCCTGCGCTGGAACACAAGGATGTCCACGACATGGTGTACGACATCATGAACGACAAGCAGCGCAAGGACTACGAGGAATTCCTCGAGTGCGATTTCTCGTTCGAGATCCCCAACCTGGCGCGCTTCCGGGTCAACGCCTTCAACCAGAATCGCGGTTCGGCGGCCGTGTTCCGCACCATCCCGACCAAGATCCTGACACTCGAAGAATTGAATGCGCCCAAGATCTTCCAGGATATCGCCGACAATCCGCGCGGCATCGTGCTGGTGACCGGACCGACCGGTTCGGGGAAATCCACCACCCTGGCGGGGATGATCAACTACAAGAACGAGACCGAATTCGGTCACATCCTGACCATCGAAGACCCGATCGAATTCGTGCATGAGAGCAAGAAATGTCTCATCAACCAGCGCGAGGTGCATCGCGATACGCTCGGTTTCAACGAGGCCTTGCGTTCGGCGTTGCGTGAAGACCCGGATATCATCCTGGTCGGCGAGATGCGCGATCTCGAGACCATCCGTCTCGCACTGTCCGGTGCGGAAACCGGACACCTGGTGTTTGGCACCTTGCATACCAGTTCAGCCGCCAAGACCATCGATCGTATCGTGGACGTGTTCCCAGCCGCGGAAAAAGACATGGTGCGATCCATGCTTTCGGAATCATTACGTGCGGTGATCTCTCAGACGCTGTGCAAGAAAGTGGGTGGCGGGCGCGTAGCGGCACACGAGATCATGATCGGCACCCCGGCGATCCGCAATCTGATTCGCGAAGGCAAGATCGCCCAGATGTATTCTGCTATCCAGACCGGTCAGGCGACCGGGATGCAGACGCTGGATCAGAATCTGCAGGAAATCCTGCGCAAGGGGCTGATCACCAAGGAAGAAGCGCGCTCCAAGGCGGCTAACAAGGAAATTTTCGCCTGAATAATTCGTTTGAGCTGGAGTGAGTGATGGAAAAAGACCAGGCAATCAAATTCATGCAGGATTTGCTGCGGGCGATGATTGCGCGCAAGGGGTCCGACCTGTTCATCACCGCCGGTTTTCCGCCGGCCATGAAAGTGGACGGGCAGATCACGCCCGCCACCGACAAACCCTTGAGTGCCGAGCAGAGTGCCCTGCTGGTACGCGCCATCATGAACGATCGGCAGAGCAAGGAGTTCGATGCGACCAAGGAATGCAACTTTGCCATCAGTCCGCCGGGCATCGGCCGCTTCCGCGTCAATGCGTTCGTGCAACAGGGACGCGCCGGCGCCGTGTTGCGAACCATCACCACCGAGATTCCGGATTTCGACAAGCTCGGCCTGCCGGCGGTATTAAAAGACGTGGTGATGAGCAAGCGCGGACTGGTGATCTTCGTGGGCGGCACCGGTTCCGGCAAATCCACTTCGCTGGCGGCGATGATCGGTTACCGCAACAAGAATTCCAAGGGTCATATCATCACTATCGAAGACCCGGTCGAATACGTGCACCCGCATCTGGGGTGTGTCGTCATGCAACGCGAAGTCGGCGTGGATACCGAATCCTGGGAAGCCGCACTCAAGAACACCTTGCGTCAGGCGCCGGACGTGATCCTGATCGGCGAAATCCGTGACCGTGAGACCATGGAGCACGCGGTGCAGTTCGCCGAGACCGGCCATCTATGTCTTTCGACTTTGCACGCCAACAGCGCCAACCAGGCACTGGACCGCATCATCAACCTGTTCCCGGAAGAACGGCGCCAGCAATTGTTGATGGACCTGTCGCTCAATATTCGCGGACTCATCGCGCAACGTCTGATCAAGAAGCAGGATGGCAAGGGACGCGCCGCATCCATGGAGATCATGCTCAACTCACCGCTGATCGCGGATCTGATCTTCAAGGGTGAAGTCGCGCAGATCAAGGAGATCATGTCCAAGTCCAACCAGCTCGGTATGCAGACCTTCGACCAGTCGTTGTTCAACCTGTATGAATCCGGCGAGATCAGTTACGAAGAGGCGATCCGGAACGCAGATTCACAGAACGAATTGCGACTGCGCATCAAGTTGGAAAGCAAGCGCGATAAGTCGGATATCAACGAAGGTTCGGATGTGCTGCAGTTGATCGAGACCGGCGAAGGCAAGAAATTCTAATCATTAATAGATCCGTCTTGTCCAGGTAATTTTTCACCACGGAATCCACATGAATATCAGTCCCTACCTCAAGCTCATGGTGGAGAAGAAGGCATCCGACCTTTATTTCACCAGCAACGCGCCGGTCAAGGTCAAGATCGAGGGCAAGCAGATCCCGGTCGGCAAGACCGTGCTGACACCGGAGATGGTCAAGGAAGCCGCTTACGGCGTGATGAACGAGAAACAGGTCCGCTCCTTCGAGGTCAAGCACGAGAGCGATTTCGCCATCGCCGAGCAGGATGTCGGCCGTTTCCGCGTCAATGTGTTCATGCAGCGCGGTCAGGTTGCGATGGTGTTGCGTTATATCCCATCGGAAGTACCGAAGTTCGACACCCTCAATTTGCCTCCTGCCCTGAAAGAGTTGATCCTGCACAAGCGCGGTTTGATCTTGATGGTGGGTTCGACCGGCTCCGGCAAGTCCACCACGCTTGCCGCGATGGTCAATCACCGCAACGAGAGCCTGGCAGGCCATATCCTGACCATCGAAGATCCGATCGAATTCAATCACCCGAACATCCAGTCCATCATCAACCAGCGCGAAATCGGCCAGGACACTTTGTCCTACGCCAATGCACTCAAGAGTTCCTTGCGTGAAGCGCCGGATGCGATCCTGATCGGCGAAATACGCGATCGCGAGACCATGGAAGCGGCGATCGAACTTGCCGGTACCGGCCATCTCGCGATCTCCACGCTGCATGCCAACAACGCGCACCAGACCATGGACCGTATCATCAACATGTTCCCGGAACAGTTGCACAAACAGTTGTTCATGGATCTGTCTCTCAATCTGCGCGCCATCATTTCCCAGCGTCTGGTGGTCGGCAAGGATGGCAAACGGATGGCAGCGGTGGAAGTCATGCTCAACACGCCGCACATCGCCGACCTTATTCTGAAAGGCAAGGTGGACGAGATACGCGAAGCCATGGAAGAAAGTCCGGAGCCGGGCATGCAGTCGTTCGACGAAGCGCTGCATATCTTGTATAAAGACGGCAAGATCGAGCTCGAAGAGGCGCTCAAGAACGCCGATTCCCGTTCCAATCTCGAAGCCAAGATCAATTTCGGCTGAGATCCGATTACAGTGAATATTTTTTGTTTGGATTTAGTAGTTCGATGACAGCTTGCATATCACAGGGATCTTAATTTCAAGGGGATTTCCATGTTTATTCGTTTCGTTTCAGGCCTGCTGCTGGCCTTTTCTGTTACGTGTGCCTTTGCGACCTCTGCTCCCGCCCCGCTGTCCGTCCAGGCATTTTTCTCCTACCCGCAGATATCCAATGCACAGATTTCTCCTGATGGGCAGTATCTTGCGATGGTGGTATCGGATAGCAAGACTGGCGAGGACCAGAAAGGGTTGGTGGTCCTGAATCTGAAATCCAAAAAGGTGACTGCAAATTTCAAAACCATCGGTGATCAGGTAATCGATCAGTACTGGTGGGCCAATGACGAACGTATTCTGGTCGCTACCGCTACTCAGACAGGTAGCCTGGATAGTCCGATACCGGATGGAGAATTGTTCGGTATCAATGTAGATGGAAGTGATAGTGCGCAGTTACTTGGCGTGTTGCCCGGCGGTGCGGATGCGTTTACGCACATTGGCAAACATGAGACCCTGAATTATTTTGAGCAGATGTTGTATATACCGCCTGATAATGCAAAGCAGGTTGTAGTCCAGACCTACACAGGACGGAATCAGCCCGATCGGGCTTACGCGCTTGATATATATAACGGCACTATCAGGAATATTGCCAAATCGCCGGCCGCAAACGGGATGCTTCTGACCGACAATGCCGGCAACGTGCGTCTAGCCACGGGCTCGAATACGCTTACCGGAGAGGCCAAATTGTTTTATCGGGCATCTGGGGATGCGCTTGACTGGAAAAATTTGAGTAGTCTTTACAGCAGCGATGATCCCGCAGATTCGCCTCTCCAACCTTTGGGTTTTGCGGCAGACGACAAGACCATATACTGGTTAGGGCGCACCAATGATTCAACATTGGGGTTGTATGCACTTGATCCCGATTCGCTCAAGATGAAATTGTTATACGGCGACCCGGAAGTTGATGTAGGCGATTTTATCTGGTCGTTTAATTGGCAAAAGACCCAAAAGATTATCGCGGTCAAAACCATACCCGGATTGCCAGCTCTGCATATCCTGGATAGCGATAGTCCCAAAGCCCAGGATCTGGCTTCTCTGTATGCGGCTTTCCCCGACCAGACGGTTGATATCACCAGTAATACCCGGGATGGATTGCTAATGGTGGCCTATGTCCACAGTGATCGTAACCCGGGTGCTTTCTACCTTCTGGATGCCAAGAAGAGCCAGCTTTCGCTCCTTTTCAAAGCGCTGCCGGCTATTGATCCACAACAGATGGCGAACATGCGTCCGATCGAATTCAAGGCCCGAGACGGTCTGAGTATTCATGGTTATCTGACTCTTCCGCCAGGAAGTGATGGCAAGAATCTGCCTTTAATTCTCAACCCGCATGGTGGCCCTCATGGCATCCGCGATTATTGGGGGTTTGATCCAGAGACTCAATTTTTTGCCAGCCATGGATATGCAGTATTGCAGGTGAATTACCGAGGATCAGGTGGATACGGGATGAATTTCCAGGATCTGGGGTATCGGCATTGGGGGACCACCATGCAGAGTGATCTTGCCGATGCGGTGCATTGGGTTATCAAGCAGGGAATCGTCGACCCCAAACGAATCTGTATCTATGGCGCCAGCTATGGAGGATATGCAGCCGTAGAAAACACTATTCTTTATCCGGATTTATATAAATGTACTGTGGCTTATTCAGGCGTTTATGATCTGACACTGATGGATAAAAGTGATTTCTCTCACTATGCATATGGGGACCGTTTCCTCAAGGTGGTCTTGGGGGATGATTCGGCCAAGCTGAAAGCCGAATCCCCGGTGTATAACGCCGACAAAATAAAAGACGATATCTTCATCATCTACAGTGGGGCCGACAAACGTGTGGTACCCGAAAACTCTGAAGAACTGATGGCGGCTTTAAACAAGCTGGGTAAACCCTATAAAAAATTATATAAACGGAATGAGGGGCATGGATATGCCAAGCCGGAACATCGATTTGAGTTGTATACACAGATGCTCGACTTCTTTAACAAAGAGATCGGCCCGGATGCAGTGAAGCACTGAATCGGTTTTTGGTCAGACGATCAAAAGGCGCCACGGGGTGCCTTTTGATTTTTCCGAAGATGAGATCTAGCCGTCAGCCTGATGGAAACACGCTGGCACCATCGAACACCGGCCCGTCCACGCACACGCGTTTCATGGCTGGACCATCCGGCGTGCGGACCTCGACGGTACAACCGGCGCAGCCGCCGACGGCGCAGGCCATGAACTCTTCCAGTGACAACTGGCTGGGGATACCGAACTGCTGAGCCAGATGGGCGACAGCCTTGAGCATCGGCGTGGGGCCGCAGGCAAGGATCTCCACTTCGGCGAGCGCGGTCTTATCCAGCGTGGCAAGCCAGTGACGCGCGAGATCGGTGACGTAACCTTCGAAGCAACCGGCAAATCCTTGCAGGCTCGCGAGCCGGCTCGGGATGTCCCAGTCTTCCATCAGCGGCATGCAACCGATCACGCCGTCCGGCATGCCCGGGACCAGGATGGTCGAAGGCCGGGTCTTGAACGGGAACGGCACTTCCGAGCCCATCAGCACCAATGGGCTCCATGCCACGCGCTTGTCCTGACGCAGGGTGTCGGTGATGAACACCATCGGCGGGATACCGACGCCGCCGCCAATCAACAACGGTCGTGGACGTTCGGGGTGTAATACGAATGGCTGGCCGATGGGGCCGAGACAACTGAGTCTGTCGCCACGCCGGCGCTGTGCCAACTGCCTGCTACCTTCGCCGACCACCTTGTACAGACATTCAATCCAGCCAGCGTCGCGCGAGGCCCGCATGATCGACATCGGGCGGCGCATCGGCAACGCAGCATCGCAGGTGAGGTGGATGAAGCTGCCCGGCAAGGCCATGGCCGCGCATCGCGGTGCGTGCAACCGCAGGATGTATTGATCGCCGGCAAAGGCATCCTGCGCGAGCACTTCCGCGTCTTCCAGGAAGATCGTATCTCGATGAGGTTTGTCGGCCATTCGGTTAATCCGTCGCGGAATTACAGTTCGATCTTCAATGATGGTTTTCACCCATGATCGCCATCACCGCCATGCGTACAGCTACGCCGTTGGTCACTTGATCGCGAATCACCGCGTGCGGTCCGTCTGCCACTTCGGAGGTGATCTCGATCCCGCGATTCATCGGCCCGGGATGCATGACGATGACATCCGGCTTGGCAAGTGCGAGACGCGTGTCGTCGAGGCGATAACGGCGCAGATAATCCTGTTCATCCGGAATCGTATCCATGCCCATGCGTTCCTTCTGGATACGCAGCATCATGACCACATCTGCATCGGTGATGGCCTGATCCATGTCGATGTATTCGTGTCCCGGGACATCTTCCGCGAGCCATTGCTCCGGTCCGGCCAGCCGGATGTCTTGAGTGCCGAGTTTGGTCAGGGCCTGTACCGCCGAGCGCGCGACCCGCGAGTGTTTGATGTCGCCGACGATCGCGACCGTGAGGTTCTTGAAGTCAGGCTTGTGTTGCCGGATGGTGAGCGCATCCAGCAAGCCTTGTGTTGGGTGTGAGACATGTGATTCGCCGGCATTCACGATATGGACATGAGGCAGTGCCTGTTTCGCTAACAATGCCGGGACACCGGTGTCAGCGTGACGCACTACCAGGATATCCACGTTCATGGCCTGCAAGGTGTAGAGCGTGTCCAGCAACGATTCACCTTTCACGGTCGAGGAGGTTGTCAGATCGAGGTTGAGTACCTCGGCGCCGAGTCGGCGCGCCGCCAGTTCAAACGACGAACGGGTGCGGGTACTTGGTTCGAAAAACAGGTTGGCGACAGTCTTGCCGACCAGCGTCGGGTGTTGCTGCGTCGGTTCCCCCGGCGATACGTGGAAATGCTGGGCACGATCCAGCAAGGCTTGCAGGGTCGTTCGATCCAGGTCTTCCAGAGTCAACAAGTGGTGCAGTCGCGTCATGGTTGAGGCACGTTGCTTGAATTGTTGTGGGTGTTGAGCCAGCTTTCCAGGATGATGCACGCTGCAGCGCAATCGATGTCCTCACGCGTGATGCGTCGACGCCCGGCCTGGCGCAGCGCCTTCAGGCGCATCTCCGCTTCCCGCGATGACAGGCGTTCGTCGATGGTGTGTATCGGTCCTGTGAAGTGCCGGTTCAGCGCGGCGGCGAATTGCCGGGCACGCTGGGTGATGTCCTGTTCGCTGCCGTCCATTGTATAGGGAAGTCCGACGACCAATTGTGACGGCATCCAGTCTTTGAGATACCGTTGCAGCGTGGCCCAGTCGGGTTCGCCGTCCCGCGCCATGACCACGCCGACCGGTGATGCGCTGCCGGTCAGGCTTTGTCCGACCGCCACGCCGATACGACGCAGCCCGAAATCGAAACCGAGCAGGGTGATGCCACGTCCTTCATGCATGACCAGCATCGCCGGATAGCAGCGTCAGGTCCACACCGATACTCTTGGCCGCAGCTTGCCAGCGTTGATCCACGGGCAGATCGAACAGGATATGCGGATCGGCCGGCGTGCTCAGCCAGGCGTTCTCGGCCAGTTCGGCTTCGAGTTGGCCGGCGCCCCAGCCGGCATAACCCAATGCCACAAACAGCTTCTCGGGACCGCTGCCGTGAGCGACGGCATTCAGCACGTCACGCGAACTCGTGATCCCCAGATCGGGATCGAGCTTGAGAGTGGATTCCCAGGCCCCGGCTGGCGCATGGATCACGAAACCACGCTCAAGCTGCACCGGCCCGCCTTGCCAGACCGGCAGTCCATTGCTGTGCGCGTCGCTCGCAGTGATGGAAAGCTGCTTGAAGATGTCGCCCAATACCACGTTACTGGGGCGGTTGATGATGATACCGAGCGCGCCCTGGGCATTGTGTTCGCAGATGAAGGCCACGCTGCGATGGAAATTGGGGTCCGCCAGCGTTGGCATCGCCACCAGGAAGTGATTGGTGAGGAAGTCCTGGCCTGTCATGTGCCCAGTATAACCCGCAGCCGATGCGGTCAAGGCGTCGTTGACACGCCCCCGTGGCGGGTATCGATGCGACCGCCGTTGAAGCGCCAGACGTACACGAAGCGCAGCACGTCCGTATCCTTGCGGAAACTCGTGGGGAAAGGCTCGAAAGGCGCAGCCTGTTGCACGATGCGCAGCGCAGCTTCATCCAGCACCTTGTGGGACGACGGCTTGCGCAGGGTCAGCGCGCGGATGCTGCCGTCCGCGTTCAGTGCCACTTCCAGAGCGAGCGATCCGGACAGATGCCGGCTGCGGATCGCCGCCGGGAAGTTCAGATTGCCGACGTGTTCCACCTTGCGTCGCCAGCTGTCCAGATAGGGCGCGTAGCGGGAAGCGCGCGCATTGATGGACACGAACGCTTCGCGTGGATCGGGGCTGGTGGCTTCCGGCAGTTGAATCGGGTCGTCAGTCGGCATCAGGGCATCGTCGCCCTGAGTCAACAGGCGGGCCACCAAGACCCGCGAACCGCTGTCCTGGGCGGCGGGTGAGGCGTGAGCGTTGGCATACAGGCCGGTGTCGGTACGTGTAGTGACGGCGGCATCCCGGTCTGCCGCGGGAGTGGCTTTAGCGCCTTTGGTGTTACGCGCGGTCGCGCTGCGGCCGGCCTGGTTGGTGAGGTCGTCCGCGTTCGGCAACCCGGGATTGTTGATCGCCGATGGCATGGACAGTGGGCTCGATGGGCGTACCAGATCGCGGGTATTGCCTTCGCCGCGCTGATCCACCTGAGCGATGTAATCGGCATGATCGGGGGGCGTCACGCTCCGGGTCTGGACCAGCGTCACTTCCAGGGTGGAGCTGCCACTCGGCTTGTCCGGGGTGAAGGTGATGCCGAGGATGATGACGGCATGCACGATCAGCGCAAAAAACAGCGTCGTGACCAGCCGGTCACGGGAGCTTATTTCAGGGGCTCGGGTGACGACGGACTCAGACACGGGCGCGTTCCGCCAGTTTGTTGGCCACCACGTCCAGGAACTGGCCGGCGATGTCGAGACCGTAGAGTTTGTCGAGTTCACGCACGCAAGTGGGGCTGGTGACGTTGATCTCGGTCAGGTAATCGCCGATTACATCCAGCCCTACGAACAACAAGCCTCTTTGTCTGAGTGCGGGCGCGACCTGCGCACAGATCCAGCGGTCGCGCTCGCTGAGGGGGACCCCGATGCCCTGACCCCCGGCCGCCAGATTGCCGCGCGATTCGCCCGGTGCGGGCACCCGGGCCAGTGCATAGGGGACCGGCTCGCCGTCGATGAGCAGGATGCGCTTATCGCCGGAGGTGATCTCCGGCAGGTATTGCTGGGCCACTGCAAGCCGTTTACCGCGACGGGTCAGAGTCTCCAGGACCACCGAGATATTCGGATCCTGCCGGTCCAGCACGAACACCGAAGCCCCGCCCATGCCATCCAGGGGCTTGACCACGATCTTGCCGTGTTCAGCCAGAAAATCCCGCAGCCGCACCATGCTGCGGCTCATCAGGGTCGGCGGGCAGCAGTCGGGGAACCAGGCGGTGAACGCTTTCTCATTGGCGTCCCGCAAGGCCTGGGGTCGGTTTATGACCAGCGCCCCCGCGGTTTCCGCGCGCTCGAGGATGTAGGTGGAATAGATGAATTCGGCGTCCACCGGCGGATCCGTGCGCATCAGGATGACATCCAGGTGTCCGAGCGCTTCGTCATGTTCCTCACCCAACTGGAACCAGCCGGCCGGCGCATCCCAGACACTGAGTTTGCGCAGCCGCGCGCGGGCTTCGCCGGCCTGCAGGTAGAGGTCTGCCTGCTCCATGTAAAGCAGTTCCCAGCCCCGCGCCTGGGCGGCGAGCAGCATCGCCAGGGTAGTGTCCTTGGCGGGCTTGATGGCTTCGATGGGATCCATGACGACCCCGAGTCTGAGCGGCGTGCTGGGCATGGTGTAACTATCGGCTCCCTGGCGCAAAATTTGACTATGGCACGAGACTGAAATTTATTGCATTCAATGGATTAAGTGTGGATATTATGCTAAAAGCCCAACTCGAACTGCTACCCTGACCAGCGGCGCCCCCTCCGGGTATCTGCCCGCCGAAAGGGAACTTTAACCCCGATACAGGCTGCAAGTGGCCCGGGTTGAGCATAATATGTAAACGCCGCGGCGGCCGGGCCGCGAGGCGTTGACAAGAATTATTCGTCGGTGGAGGTCAAGGTGGGTAGCGAGAATGCCGATGGCGGTCTGCAGGGGCTGAAAGTCCTGGTGATCGACGACAGCAAAACCATTCGCCGCACGGCTGAAACCTTGTTGACCAAGGAAGGCTGCGAGGTGGTGACTGCAGTGGATGGGTTCGAAGCGCTGTCCAAGATCGCCGATCACAAGCCCGATATCATCTTCGTGGACATAATGATGCCGCGACTTGATGGCTATCAGACCTGTGCATTAATCAAGCACAATAACAATTTTCGCCAAACTCCCGTGATCATGCTGTCCAGCAAGGACGGCCTGTTCGATCGGGCGAGGGGTCGTATCGTGGGGTCGGAACAGTACCTCACCAAGCCATTCACCAAGGATGAGTTGGTGGGCGCGATTCATAACCATGTGCATAGATAGGATTGTTTGTAAATTTGTTGGTAACCAACGCGGAGTTCCGCGTGCTTTGGAGGATGTTTCAAGATGCCAACCGTGCTGATCGTTGATGATTCCCCGACCGAGATCCACGTGCTGAAGACGTGGCTCGAGAAGAACGGGTTCTCCACCATCACCGCCGAGAGCGGTGAGGAAGGGATCCAGAAAGCCAAGGCCGAAAAGCCCGATGCCATCATCATGGATGTCGTGATGCCCGGCATGAGCGGTTTCCAGGCGACGCGGCAGTTGTCGAAGGATGCGGATACCTCCGCGATCCCGGTGGTCATGGTGACCACCAAGGATCAGGAGACCGACAAGATCTGGGGTATGCGCCAGGGCGCAGTCGCCTATCTGTCGAAACCGGTGTCCGAGAAGCAACTGGTGGACAAGATCCGGGAAGTGACTGAAGGCTGAGCCGATGGCCACCACACTCTCCGAACTTCGCGAGCAACCGTTCGCGCTGCTGCAGGAACTCGAACGGCGCAGCCGTATCGCGTCTTCCGGTCGCGGCCGTGAAGCCGTGCAGCAGGAAGAGTGGGTCGGTGTCGGTTTTCGGGTCGGCAGTACTTTTCTGGTTTCGGCCCGCGAGGAAGTACGCGAAGTGCTGACTTTCCCGGGAGTCGCCCGCTTGCCGGGTGCCAAGCCCTGGCTGCTGGGGCTGGCCAACGTGCGCGGCCAGTTGTTGCCGATCACGGATCTCGGTCTGTTCTTCGGCGGCCCCCCCGCGAGTGTGGGTCGTTCCACACGGGTGGTGGTGGTCAACCATCGCGATGTCCCGGCGGGGTTGCTGGTGGACGAAGTCCGCGGCTTCCGCCGGTTCGTGGCGACGGAACAGACTGAAGGGTTGCCGGATGTATTGCCGGGCATGATGCCGTATCTCGCCGGTGCCTACAGTTATGGCGGTGGTGAGGAACTCTGGGGCGTACTGGGCCTGCATGGTCTGGTGGAAAGCGCCGTGTTTCTGCAGGCCGCGCGCTGAGTGAATGCGGGCCGAAGAGCCGCCCGTGTCATCGCAGTGCTGATTGGAAAATTGTGAACTGGCTCTTTATGTTTTTTTCAAGGGTGAACCAAAATGGCTGATACCCAGAAGCGATCGAACAAGGCCCTCTACGTACTGCTGGTGCTGGCTGCGGCCTTCATCGGGCTCGCGATCTGGAATTTCGTGCGCGTGAGTCAGTTCTCGACTCAGGACAACGAATTCCTGTCGCTCTCGGCACAGCAGGCGGTATTGTCGCAAAGCATCGTGCGTGCGGCAGACCAGGCCTTGGCCGGCAAGAACGATGCCTTCCAGGAATTGTTGAATGCGCGCGATCAGTACGATCGTTCCATCAACCTGATGGGCAATGGCGATTCACAAAGTCTGATGCCGGCTGCGACCGGCGAAGTCCTGTCGGAAGTGAACGTGTTGCAGAGTCAGTGGAATCAGGTGCGTGGTGCCGCACAGACCATCCTGGCCGCACATGACACGATCCTGGTGGCGAATCAGGCGGCTACCGGTATCCGTCAGACCATGCCTGATCTCATCAAGGCCTGGGAAGGTTTCTCTACCGATCTGTCCAAGCGCGGCAACAGCCGTAACGTCGTGTACGCTGCACGGCAGCCGTTTTACGGCCAGACCATCCAGCGTGACGTGGATCTGCTCACCACCGGCGGCAACGGTGATGTGAGCTTCGTATCCCAGGAGTTGCCCGACACTATCCAGAACTTCACCCGCATCACCCGCGGCATGCTGGATGGCAGCCCGCAACTGGGCATCGTCTCGGTCACCGATTCGCAGTTACAGGCGCCGTTGCACAACATCAATGTGTTGTACAACAAGATCAATGACAACCTGAATTCGATTACCCCGCTGCTGAACCTGCTGGTCAAGGTGCAGCAAGCGAACATGACCATACACAGCCTCAGCGATCAGTTGTTGACCAACGCCCAGGCCATTACCACCAGTTATCACCGGCAGATGAACAGCCGCCTGTTCCGCCCCATTGTCGGTTATGTGCTGGGCTCGATCGGTTTGGTGCTACTGCTTGGCATCCTGTGGATGTACGTGTTGGGCGGCGACGCACGACGCGCGGCGCAGATGCAGCAGGAACAGACCGAACGAAACCAGCAGGCCATTTTGCGACTGCTGGATGAACTCGGCTCCCTGGCCGACGGCGATCTCACCGTGCAGGTCACCGTGACCGAAGACATCACCGGCGCGATCGCGGATTCCATCAACTATGCTTTGGAAGCCCTGCGCGGCCTGGTCGCGACCATCAACGTCACCGCAGTGCAGGTGGACGCCGCGGCCCGCCAGACCCAGGCGACGGCGACCCATCTTGCCGAAGCGTCTGAGAATCAGAGTAAACAGATCAACACGGCATCCACTTCCATTAACCAGATGGCGCATTCCATCGAACAGGTGTCCGCCAACGCCGAACGGTCCGCAAAAGTGGCGCAACAATCCGTGGAAATCGCGCACAAGGGCGGTGAAGCGGTGCGCCGCACCATCGACGGCATGAACAACATCCGTGAGACCATCCAGGAAACTTCGAAGCGCATCAAGCGACTGGGTGAATCCTCACAGGAAATCGGCGACATCGTGGAACTCATCAACGACATCGCCGAGCAGACCAACATCCTCGCACTCAACGCGGCGATCCAGGCCTCCATGGCCGGTGAAGCAGGCCGCGGCTTCGCGGTGGTGGCGGACGAAGTGCAACGACTCGCAGAACGTTCCGGTAACGCGACGCGCCAGATCGAAGCGCTGGTGAAGACCATTCAGACCGACACCAACGAAGCGGTGATCTCGATGGAACAATCCACCGCGGGTGTGGTGAGCGGTGCGCAACTGGCCGAGAACGCCGGTTCCTCGCTGGATGAGATCGAGAAGGTGGCGAACCACATCGCGACCCTGATTCAAAGCATCTCGAGCGCAGCGCGTCAGCAGGCGCAGACCGCCGGCGATGTGTCGCGCACCATGAACGTGATTCGTGAGATCACCGCGCAGACCACGGAAGGCACCACCGCGACCTCGGTGTCCATCGGCAAGCTCGCGGCGCTGGCGACGGAAATGCGCAAATCAGTCTCCGGCTTCAAACTGCCGAGCAGCAGCAATCAGGAGACCATGGTTATCCGTCCCGATGCGCAGGCTGAAAGCAGCCTCGCCTGAACGATTGAACGAGGAAAGCTTTAACGCATGAGTCAGGTCGCTTCAGACTCGCTGCTGTGGATCAAGAACGAACTTGATCACACCCTGGTGCGCGCACGCCAGGCGCTCGAGACCTATGTCGAGCGGCCCGAAGATACGGAAGCGCTGAATCAGTGTATGGAGTTGTTGCATCAGGTGCAGGGCACCTTGCGCATCGTTGAAGTGTACGGCGCCGCGATGCTGGCCGAAGAGATGGAATCGGTGGTACGCGGTCTGCAGTCCGGCGAGATCGCACGTAACGACGCCGCTTTCGAAGTCCTGATGCGGGCCATGCTGCAGTTGCCGGATTACCTGGAACGGGTGATCGGCGGACGTCGTGACATGCCGCTGGCATTGCTGTCGTTGCTGAACGATCTGCGCGGCGTACGCGGCCAGCCGCTGCTCTCGGAAAGCGCGCTGTTCGCCTACAACCTGGCAGGTCGTACCGCCAGTGTGGTCGGCCATGCGGTGGATACCGGCAAGGCAGTGGACATCAAGAGTCTGGCCGGCAAGCTGCGACCCAGATTCCAGGCCGCGCTGCTCGGCTGGTACAAGAGTGGCGAAGAGTCGCATCTGAAAGTATTGGCGGAAACCGCAGAGAAACTTGAACAGGCAGCCACCACGCCAGCGGTATTCGAATTGTGGTGGATCGTCGGCGGTGTGATCGAAGGCTTGCGCGAAGTCGGCATCCAGGCCGAAGTCAGTCTGAAGCAATTGCTCGGCCAGGTGGATCGGCAGATCAAACGGCTGGTGGATCAGGGCGAAGCGGATGTCGCGGAAGATCCGGCCAAGGAACTGGTCAACAACCTGCTGTACTACATCGGCCGCGCTACCAGCAGCGGCGAGCGCATCAAGGCCATCAAGGAATCCTTCAAACTCGGCGAACTGCTGCCTGATGCGATCGAGGTCGAGGAAGCTCGCGAGGGCATGTCGGCACCGAACGTCAACCTCATGCGCACCGTATCCGGTGCACTCAAGGAAGACATCACCCGTATCAAGGACACGCTCGACATCTTCGTGCGTATGGCCAAGACCGATGCCTCGGAACTGGCGCCGCTTGATGAATTGTTGAAGAAAGTTGGTGACACGCTCAGTGTGCTGAATCTGGAATACTTGCGCAGCACTCTGGAGACGGAGCGGGCGCGGCTGAAATCGATCGTCGAGCGCAAGGGCGAGGCGCCTGACGAGAATGCGTTGATGGACATCGCCAGTGGCATCGTGAGCGTGGAGACCCAGCTCGATGAAGCCATGGTGGGACTGATTTCTCCCGAGAGCGGCGACAAGAGCGGTGGCATAGAGGTCGAGCAGACCGAGATGCGCGAAGTGCAGGCTGCCGTCATTCGCGAATCAATCATCAATCTGGCGCGAGTCAAGGAAGCCATCGTCGAGTTCGTCAACGATCCGTCGCATGCGACGGGCTTGAAGCCACTGCCGGCACATATCCGCGAGATCCAGGCCAGCTTGCGATTCTTGCACATGGATCGGGTGGTGATGCTGCTGGAAAGTCTGCGCCAATACATCCGTGTGAAGTTGTTGACGAGTAACAGTGTGCCGGCCCAGAACGAACTGGACCGGATGGCCGACGCCATCGTCAGTATCGAGTTCTATCTCGAGACTGTGCAGCAGAGCCGCGGCAATCCGCTCTCGATGCTGGACAACGCCGAAGCCTGCGTCGCTGCGCTGGGGTTCCCGGTGGGCCAGGAATATCCGGACGACGACGATGAAGAGATTGGGACCGGTGTCGGCTCGGCATCGGGCGTCGAGACCACAGTCGATTTGCCCGGCGAATCAATCGTGATGAGTGGACCCGTGGAGATGGAGGAAGAATCCATCACGCTGCAGGGGCCGACTGACGAGCCGACCCAGGTGATGGATAAATCCATGTTCCTGAATGCGCCGGCTCCGGCAGCGCCCGAGCCTGCGCCGAAAGCCGCAGCACCTTCTGCTACCGGACCCGCGATCGTGCAGAGCGAGGATGTGGACCCGGAGATCGTGGAGATCTTCCTGGAAGAGGCTCAGGAAGTGATGGGAGCGTTACGCGAGAATTTTCCACGCTGGCGTTCCAATCCATCCGATAGCGAAGCGCTCACGACCGTGCGGCGTTCGTTTCATACCTTGAAAGGCAGCGGTCGCATGGTCGGCGCGCGCCTGATCGGCGAGTTCGCATGGGCCATCGAGAACATGTTGAACCGCGTGATCGATCAGACCGTTTCTGCCAGTGATGAGATGTTCGCACTGGTCGAACGCAGCATCGCGGCATTCCCGGAATTGATCGAGCAACTCGAAGTCGGTACGCCTCCCAAGATCGATGTCCAGCCGCTGATGGATACCGCGGCTGCGTACAGTCGTGGCGAACCGGCCCCGGGCGCGTCCGGCAGCGCGGCACCAGTTGCGCCCAAGGTTGCAGAACCGGCACCGCAGCCGTCGGCACGTCGCGGCTTACCGAATGAAGAACCCACCATGGTGTCACCGGCGGGATTGCAACTGGGCGGCACCGACGAACCCACGGTCATCGCGCCGCGCGTCGAAGTACTGGCCCCGGCCGGCAATGGCATGGACCCGGTGCTGTACGATATTTTCAATCGCGAGGCCGAAGGTCATCTGGCGGTGATGGCCGAGTTCATCCAGGAAGCGATCACCGGCAAGACCGAGATAACCGAAGAACTGATCCGGGCTTTGCACACCTTGCATGGCAGTGCGGCCATGGCGGGAGTCAACAGCATCGTCGCCTTGCTGGAGCCGCTGGATCGTTATGTGGGTGAGCTGCAGGCACATAAAGAGCCGATCCCGGATGCGGATGTGAAACTGTTTCGCGAAGTGCACGATGCTGCCCGCGAATTACTCAGCGCTCTGGGCGATGCCGCACCACCGGCAGTACCGGATAAAGGGCTGCTGAAACGCCTGCGGGCACTGAAAGTAGCGGGCCTCGCTGCGGAAGCCGAACAGATCGTCATGTCCGGCCCCGCGCCGACAGCCGAGACCAGGCCTGCAGCGCCTGCAAAGGCCGCGCCCCAGAAAGACAAACCGCTCAAGTATGTCCAGCTCTCCGATTTGAAGGATTTCGATCCGGAACTGGCGGCGATCTTTTTCGAAGAAGCCACCGAACTGCTGGAGTCCACCGATAACACCATGCACCAATGGACCCAGCGCAAGAGCGACCCGGCCATGGTCACGCAACTGCAGCGCAACCTGCACACCATCAAGGGTGGTGCGCGCATGGCGGGACTGGTGCCGATGGGTGATCTCAGCCATGAGATGGAGACGGTGCTCACCGATGTAGTGGATGGGCGCATCGCGATCTCCACCGAATTGTTCGCGCTGCTGAACCGTTCCGTCGATCGCCTGCATCGCATGCTCGAACAGAGCTATGCCAACCAACCGATCGTGGATGGTGGCGATCTGGTGATCGACCTCAAGCGCGTGCACGGACACACCGTGGATGAAGAACTTGAGCCGGAGAAACTGGAAGACCGGTTCGAGACCGTGCGTGCACCGGCACCGCCGCCGCCGATCATCGAATACGGTGAAGAACCTGCAGTACCGGAAGCTGTTACCGAACCTGAAGAAGATGCTGCCGCTGCGGAAGCGGCGCTGGGTGGCGAGAGCGAACGCCGTTCCGGCTCCCGTATCCAGCACGAACTGGTCCGCGTACGTGCGGACCTTTTGGAAAGCGCACTCAACTACGCCGGCGAGATGGGTATCTACCGTTCGCGCCTCGAACAGCAGATCACCACCATCAACTTCAACCTGACGGAACTGGATCAGACCGTGGTACGTTTGCGCGACCAGCTGCGCAAACTCGAAATCGAGACCGAAGCGCAGATTCTCTCGCAATACGTCCAGGAAGACAGTGGCGAAAATCCTGATTTCGATCCATTGGAACTCGATCAGTTTTCGACCTTGCAACAGTTGTCACGCGCTCTGGCCGAATCGGTCGGCGACTTGGTGAGCATTCAGGCATTGTTGCTGAACCAGGCTCGTGAGGCCGAGACGCTGCTGTTGCAGCAATCGCGTGTGACGACCGAATTGCAGGACGGCCTGATGCGCACCCGCATGGTACCGTTCTCACGTCATGCGCAGCGACTGCGCCGCGTGGTGCGTCAGACCGCAGACGAGAGCAACAAGAAAGCCGATATCAAATTCATGGGCGCCGAGGGCGAGATGGACCGTCAGGTGCTGGAACGGGTATTGGCGCCACTCGAACACATGTTGCGCAATTCCGTGGTACACGGCATCGAGCCGGCGGCGCAACGCAAGCAACGCGGCAAACCGGAAGCCGGGACTATCACCATCTCCCTGCACCGTGAAGGTTCCGAAGTCGTGATGGAAGTGATGGATGACGGCGCCGGTCTGAATCTGTCTGCAATCCGCAAGAAAGCCGAACAGTTGGGCCTGACCCGGGCTGACGCCAGGCTCAGCGACCGCGACGTGATGTCCTTCATCCTGGAAGCAGGATTCTCGACTGCCGAGCAGGTTACGCAATCCGCTGGTCGCGGTGTAGGCATGGATGTGGTCGCGAACGAGATCAAGCAACTGGGTGGCAGCTTGCGCATCGATTCGCAACCCGGCAAAGGCGCACATTTTACGGTCCGTCTGCCGTTCACGCTGGCCATCACCCAGGCCTTGCTGGTGAACATGACAGAACAGCTGTATGCAATTCCGTTGCCCAGCATCGAAGGTATCGCGCGGATCCCACGCGCTGAACTGGAACGCCTGATGGGTGGCGAGAAGCCAGTCTACATGTACGGTGGCCGACCCTATTACCTGCAGCATCTGTCGGTACTGCTGGGTATCGGTGCGCCGGAATTTCCCGATGAACTCACTACCATACCATTATTGTTGGTGCGTTCCGGTGATTCATCTATCGCTATCATCACCGAAGGCATGCAGGGCAGCCGCGAAGTGGTGGTGAAATCGGTCGGTCCGCAGGTATCGAGTATCCGTGGTGTTTCGGGCGCCACCATTCTGGGTGACGGCAGCATCCTGTTGATCCTGGACGTGACCGCGTTGGCGCGCACCATCGCGCTCGAAGAAGAGGCGCAGGTGGAAGTGTTGGAGCGCGAAGCACCGCAGGAAGATACCCGTACTGTGGCGATGGTGGTGGACGATTCCATCACCGTGCGTCGCGTCACGCAGCGTCTGCTGGAACGTTACAACATGAAGGTCATCACTGCCAAAGACGGCGTGGATGCACTTGCCACGTTACAGGAAAGCATCCCCGATGTGATGCTGCTCGATATCGAGATGCCGCGTATGGACGGTTATGAACTGGCACAGCACATGCGCAACGACGAACGCTTCAAGAACATCCCGATCATCATGATCACTTCGCGCACTGGCGAGAAACACCGCAATCGCGCCATGGAGATCGGCGTGAACAAATACCTTGGCAAGCCGTACCAGGAAGCCGAGTTGCTCGAGAATATCCAGGAACTGGTGGGCAGCTTCAGCCCGCAACGCACTCGTTGGGATTGACGCATCGTGACCGAAACTTTCGAAGAAGTTTACAGTCTGTTGATCCCGTTCGCGGGCGGCAAACTTATCCTGCCGCGACTGTCGGTCGCCGAGGTCACCGGATATGTGCGCCCCAAACCGGTGCCGAACGCGCCGGCCTGGCTGTTGGGCTTGATGACGTGGCAGGATCAGCAAATCCCATTGGTGTCATTCGAGGGTCTGTGTGGACGCAAGGTGCCGGAGCGCGCCAATCGCACCCGCATCGCGGTGACCTACGCGATCAACGATCAGCTGGAACCGCCAGTATTCGCCATCATGACGCAAGGATATCCGTATCTGGTGCGCGTCAACTCCGCGATATTGTCGGTGGAGAGCGAGAACGATTTCACCGGTAACGAACCGGTCATCAACCGCGTGCGGATGGCGAATGAACGGCCCTATATCCCCGATCTTGAAGCCATCGAGCAACAATTAGTCGAAGTCATGCCGGAACGGCATACTTCCAGTGTCACCTGATCCTGATCTATTCTTCAAGACACGGCTGGAATACAGCGGATTTGATTTTCAGCCGGAGCCATCAACCCAGATCTCCCCACAGCGACTGCAGGATACTCAGGGCGACCAGCCCCGCGGTTTCCGTACGCAGGATACGGGGCCCCAATCGCACGCCCTGAAAACCCGCCCGTAGCGCTGAAGCGCGCTCCGTATCGCTCAAACCACCTTCCGGTCCGACCAACAGCAGTACTTTCTGCCCGATCGGGCGTGCCAGCATGCGTAACGAGGTTTCCGCCATCGGATCGAGCGATAGTCTGAGCACCACATCACTATCAATCCGGGTCAGGAATCGTTCGAGCTCGACCGGTTCCGCGATCTGCGGCACCAGCAGACGGCCGGATTGCTCGCAGGCGCCGATCACCACACTTTGCCAGTGTGTGAGTTTGCGTGACATGTTCTTTTCATCGAGCTTGACGACACTGCGCTCGGTCGAGACCGGCACGATATTTCTGACGCCGAGTTCCACCGCTTTCTGCAAGGTGTAGTCCATGCGTTCACCACGCGAGATACCCTGCGTCAGCGTGATGTGCAGTGGTGACTCAGTACGCGCGGGACGCTGCACGCCGATACTGACTGAAGCGTGGTTCCTGGTCGCGCCTTCCAGACGCGCGTTGAATTCACGACCGTCGCCGTTGAACAGGATCAGTGCGGCGCCGGCCTTGAGTCGCAATACCGTAAGCAGATGTTTCGAGGCTGCTGGCTCCAGTTCCAGCAGCTGACCCATGTTCAGCATCTGGGGAGTATGGATGCGCGGCACTCTCATACCCGATCCCGGGTCGCGATCTCGATACCCTGTGTGGCGACGTCGGCCATGAGGGCGATTTCGTCCGGTGTCACTACATACGGCGGCATGAAATACACCACGTTGCCGAGCGGGCGTAACAGCACGCCGCGGGTAAGCGCATATTGGTAAACTTTCAGACCGCATCGCTCCTGCCATGGATATGCTTCGCGTCGGGCCTTGTCCTTCACCATCTCGATAGCGAGGATCATGCCGTGCTGACGGATCTCGGCGACGTGCGGGTGATCCGCGAGATGCGCTACCGCTTGCCCCATCTGCGCGGCCAGTCCGCGGTTATTCTCTATCACGTTATCGTCACGGAAGATGTCCAGCGTGGCGAGTGCCGCGCGGCAACCCAGGGCACTGCCGGTATAGCTGTGAGAGTGCAGGAACGCGGTCAGTTTGGTGTAGTCGTCGTAAAAAGCAGCGTAGATCCGCTCGTGCGTGAGCACCACGGATAACGGCAGATAACCGCCGGTCAGTCCCTTGGACAGCAACATGAAATCCGGCGTGATCCCGGCTTGTTCGCAGGCGAACAGGGTGCCGGTGCGACCGAAACCGACCGCGATCTCGTCTGCGATCAGGTGTACGCCATACCGGTCGCAGGCTTCGCGCAGCAATTCGAGATACACCGGATGGTACATGCGCATGTTGCCGGCACATTGCACCAGCGGTTCCAGGATCACGGCGCAGGCTTCCGCGTGATGTTTCGCAAGTGCCGCCTCCATGTGTGAAAACATACGGCGCGTATGTGCTTCCCAACTTTCGCCGGTTTCGCGCAGGAAACAATCAGGTCCGGGGACTGTGACGACATCCATCAGCAATGGTTTGTAAGTCGATTTGTACAGCTCCACATTGCCGACCGCGAGTGCGCCGAGGGTCTCGCCGTGGTAGCTGTTACTGAGGGTGATGAAACGGGTCTTGTGCGGCTTACCGCTGTTAAGCCAGTAGTGAAAGCTCATCTTCATCGCGACTTCCACCGCCGAGGAACCGTTGTCGGCGTAGAAACAGCGGCTCAATCCCGGCGGTGTGATGGTGACCAGGCGCTCCGATAATTCGACTACCGCTTCATGACTGAAGCCGGCGAGGATGACGTGTTCGAGCCGGGACGCCTGTTCCGCGAGTGCGGCATTTATGCGTGGGTTGGCATGCCCGAACAGGTTCACCCACCAGGAGCTGATGGCATCGAGGTAACGGTTGCCGTCGAAATCCTCCAGCCACGCACCTTGCCCGCGCCGGATCGGCACGACGGGCAACCATTCATGATCTTTCATCTGCGTGCAGGGGTGCCACAGCACAGCCAGATCACGGCGTGCGAAATCAGTATTACGGCTCATGTAGTGAGATACGCTATCACATCGAAGCCGTGGCGGTCTGCGTCATGCAGAACTGACGGATGAGTTGATCGAGTATTTCCAGGGTGGGATTGAGCGTCGCGAGCGGCAATGATTCATTGGGCTGATGGGCGACCCGGATATCACCGGGACCGAGCACTACAGTCTGCATGCCGAGCGCCTGCAGGAAGGGGGCTTCAGTGCTGAATGCGACCGCTTCAGAGCGGTGTCCCGTGAGCCGTTCGGCAGCTCGCACGATGTCAGAATCAGCCGAAGTCTGCAGGGGGTTCACCCCTTCGAAGAGACTGTGAAATTCCAATGCAAAATCCCGGTCCGCGAGTGCGGTGCGCATGCGGCTTTGCAATTCGGCGCGGACCGTCTCGACTTCCATCCCCGGGAGCGTGCGCAGATCCAGATGCAACTCGCAATCCGGACAGATCCGGTTCGGGTTGTCACCGCCCTTGATGTAGCCCAGATTCAGGGTCGGGGTCGGGACTGCAAAATGCGGGTCATGATGCCGGTGCTGCAATTCATCGCGGTAGTCGAGCAGCGCAGCGATGAGGCTGTGCATACCTTCCAGGGCATTACTGCCCAGGGTCGGGTCGCTGGAGTGGCCTGCACGTCCCACCACCCGGATCGCTTCCATCAGGATGCCCTTGTGCATATGCACCGGTCGCAGGCTCGTCGGCTCACCGATCACCGCATAACGGGCCTTGGGGCGGCCTGCTGCCACTAGCGCCCGGCCGCCACTCATGCTGCTTTCTTCATCGGCCGTGGCGAGGATGATGAGCGGTTGAGCCAGCCGGCTATCGGCATAGCGCGCCGCCGCCTCGATGGCGAGCGGGATAAAACCTTTCATGTCGCAGATGCCGAGGCCGTGCAGCTGACCGTCACGCTCGGTAAGTAAAAAGGGGTTCGAGTCCCAGCGCTCCTCGTTGCAGGGCACCGTATCGATATGACCGGCCAGCACCAGCCCCCCCGGGCCTTTGCCGAGCGTACCGATGACATTGAACTTGCCATGAAAACCGGGGATTTCCTGCAATTCGACCGCGAAACCGAGCGCTTCCAGCCAACCGGCAACGCGGCTTGCCGCTGTGTGGTTGCTCATGTCGAATTCGGGACTGACGCTGCTCACCGACGGGGCGGCGATGATGCCGCTCAGCATCTGCATGAGTTCAGGGACCGGACGTTTCTTTGGCATCCTGTTGTCCACGGCAGGCGGGGGCCTTTGAAGTCCGCATTTTGCGCATTTACGCCCGGCAGGGCAACATGGCGCCATGGATCAAGCGTTATACCGGGTAGATATTGCGAGCAACCTGCTGTCGGGCGCGCGTCAGGTCATCTCTCCGCACTGTGATGATCGCCCACCGGATATGGGTATCGAGTTGCTGGTCATCCATGGCATCAGCCTGCCGCCCGGCCAGTTTGGTGGCCACTGGATAGAGGCTTTCTTCCTCGGACGACTTCCGGCAGACGGTCATCCGTATTTTGCGGGCATCGCCGTGCAACGGGTCTCCGCCCATCTGCTCATTCGTCGGGATGGCGAGGTGCTACAGTTCGTGCCGTTTCACCGACGTGCCTGGCATGCGGGAGTTTCCAGTTTCGAAGGCCGGGTCGCGTGCAACGATTTTTCCATCGGCATCGAACTGGAAGGTTGCGATGACATTCCTTACATGGATCAGCAGTATGCAGCGCTCAACGCGGTGGCGCGTGCGCTGATACAGGCGTATCCGGGTATCACCCCGACGCGTATCGTCGGACACAGTGACATCGCGCCGGGCCGCAAGACCGATCCCGGGCCGGCGTTCGACTGGACCAAATTTCGAGGCCTGCTTGCCTGAACCGGGGAGTGCAGTTTCGTCGTCAGGTGAGTAACATAAAAACTCGCCCGGACACATAATCTAAGCTTAAGAATATGAGGGTGCCTCTGGAAATCAGAGATTCTGGTTTCCGGGCAGGCAGGATGCCGGCCCTGGACCACAAGTGCAGCAGGATAGCGAAGTGTTGTGGGCGAGGACATTTTCGCATTACTCTCGGACGCCCTGTCCTCCGTAATGCAAGACCATCCCTGGCCAAAAACACCGCCAGAAAACAAAAGGTCGATTTCTAGAGGTGCACGATGAGTTTTGTTGCCATGTTACTGGCCTTATTGCTCGACCAGGGGTTGCGTCACCTGGAGCCGATCCGTGGTCCGCGCTGGTTTCATTCCTACCTGGAATCATTGCCTGGTTTGACCCGGCCCGTCGAATTCTGGCGCGCCAGCGCGGCGGTACTGGTGACGGTACTGGTGCCGACGATAGTCGTCCTGTTTCTCGGACATCTGCTGGCCCATCTTTGGGGGCTATTCGGATTCCTGTTTGCGATCGCAGTACTGTTGTTCACGCTCGGCCCGCGCGACCTGTCCAGCGAAGCGCATGCGTATATGGATGCAGTACGAGCCAGCGATGAAAGCAGAGCACTGGAGTTGGCGCGCAAGTTACTGGGGACCGAACCACCCGCCGACAGCACCGCACGCACGGAGGCTGTGACCCGCGCGGTATTGGCCGTTGCCAATGACAGATTATTTGGTGTGCTGCTATGGTTCGCGTTACTCGGTCCGGCCGGTGCAGTGTTGTATCGTTGCACGCAATTCCTTAACGTCGCCGTACAGGCATCCGGTGCCTCTCCGCAATTCAAGGCAGCAACCCTGCGCCTGTACGGCATACTCGCCTGGTTGCCGGCGCATCTCGCCGCACTCGGGTATGCGCTGGCCGGCAGTTTTGAAGATGCAGTTTCCGATCTGCGCAGTTATTATCACACCTGCGGCGCACAATTCTTCCAGATGAACAGCGATGTGCTGGTCTGTGCCGGACTCGGTGCCTTGCGTGGTGTCGATGAAGATGCCGGGATCGGTCGCATGCGTTCGGCGCTGGCGTTGGTACAACGTACGCTGATCATCTGGCTGGTAATTTATGGATTGATTACCCTGTTCGGTCTGGCATGGTAATCCGTGCAACAGTAACAGCACTATTGTTATCGTTGGCGTCGCTGGCCCATGCGACGATCACGCTGACCGGCGCTGATGGCAAGAAACTTGCCTTGTCAGCCCCCGCGATGCGCGTCGTCAGTCTGGCCCCGGATCTTACCGAACTCGTCTATGCTGCCGGCGCGGGGTCCGTGATGGTGGGCGCCGGTACATACAGTGACTACCCCGCCGCTGCGAAACGACTGCCACGTATCGGCGATGCATTCCGGGTGGATACCGAACGGCTGTTGGCGCTCAAACCCGATCTGGTGCTTGCCTGGCAGGGCGGCACACCGGTTTCGGTCATCGCAAGGCTGCGTACATTGAAGCTGCCAGTACTGGTGATCGGCGCGAATGCCCCCGAAGACATCGCCAGTAACCTCGAACTTATCGGTCAGGCGACCGGGCATGCGACAGAAGCGGACGCAGCGGCTCGAACGTTTCTGGCCGGGCTGATGGAATTACGCAATGAATATGCGCGGCGCGATCCGGTACGGGTGTTCTATGAGATTTCGGCTGCGCCGCTCTATACAATCGGCAACAAACAGCTCATCAGCCGCATGATCGGGCTCTGTGGAGGCCGGAATATCTTCGACGACCTGGAATCATTCGCGGCCCCAGTCAGTCTCGAGGACGTGTTGGCACGTGATCCGCAAGCGATCGTGACCGGAGATGATCCGGATGCGGCCACACGCCTCAGGCAATGGCAGCGCTGGCCGCAACTGAGTGCGGTCAGGACTCGCAACCTGTTCAATATCTCCGGCGATCTGCTCGATCGCGCCACGCCGAGGATATTGGGCGGAGGCAGACAACTTTGTAAAGATCTGGAGACGACCCGCCAGAGTCTGGATTCACCGATCGGCAACTGATTATCTCGAACTGTCGACGAGACAGGCCGGTACGCCTGTCAACTCAGCTCTTCCGTCGCTCATGTTTCCAGAGCACCTCGGAACCGCCATCCTGGCGCGCGATCACCCGCGCCAGCACGAACAACAGATCCGACAGACGGTTGAGATAACGCAACACTTCGCTGTTCACGGGCGATGCGCGGTGCAGAGTCAGAGTGCGGCGTTCAGTGCGCCGGCAGATCGTACGTGCGAGATGGCAGATGGCCGCGGCACGGCTGCCGCCGGGCAGGATGAATTCCTTGAGCGGTGGCAGATCGGCATTGAAACGATCGAGAGTCTGTTCCAGCCAGATGATGTGATCCGCGGTGATGGCTGTATAGCCGGGGACGCAGAGTTCACTGCCGAGATCGAACAGCTCATGCTGGATACGCGTCAATGAATCGTCCACGTCTTGCGGCAAATGCTCAGCCAGCAACAGACCGATACTGCTATTCAGTTCATCCACTGTCCCGTAGGCTTCCACGCGCGCGCCGTCCTTCGGTACGCGGGTTCCGTCGCCCAGGCCGGTGCTGCCGTCGTCGCCGGTGCGGGTGTAGATCTTGCTCAGCCGGTTACCCATGCATTCGATCCAGATTTGATTTAGCTGATAGATTGTAGCCTTAGAACCCGATTTCAAAACGTCCTGCGCATCAAGTCTGGCAGCGTGGGCAGTAGTAAGTGGCTCTTTGCCCGGTCACACTGGCGACGATCAGGGTCCTGCAGCGCTCGCAGGGCTGACCGGCACGGTCGTAGACCCGCAAGTGCTGGCGAAAATACCCCGGGGCACCATCTTCCCGCACGAAATCACGCAAGGTTGTCCCTCCGGCCTTGATCGCCGCCGTGAGTACTTTCCGGATGCAGTCTGCCAGTAATCCATAGCGCAATTCCGAGATGCGACCCGCAGCACGTTGTGGGTGGATGCCGGCCAGAAACAGGGTCTCGCTGGCGTAGATGTTGCCGACGCCAACCACGACGTGACTGTCCATGATGAAGCTTTTGACCGCGACCTTGCGTCTGCGGGATGCCTCGAACAGGTGATCTCCACTAAATTCATCACTTAATGGTTCCGGGCCCAGTCCGCGCAACAGTTTGTATTTTGAGGGATCGGTCGTGGTCCAGAGCAGGCTGCCGAAACGTCGCGGATCGCGCAGTCGTAACAGGAAGCCGTTGTCGAGGACGATATCGACATGGTCGTGCTTTTGCGGTGGGGTAGAGTCCGGCAATACACGCAGGCTGCCGGACATGCCGAGGTGCAGGATGGCCGTCCCGGCAGCAGTCTGTAGTAACAGATATTTGCCACGGCGGGTGACAGCTTCGATCTGCTGACCGGGCAACGTCTTGAGCAAGGTGCGCGGGATCGGCCAGCGCAAACGGCGCTCACGCACGGTGAGTCCGATGATGACGTGGCCCAGCAGATGGGGTTCAATGCCCCGACGGGTGGTTTCGACTTCCGGCAGTTCGGGCATCGGGAGTTTCCTTTACGCCATTATGCCCTGTGCCGGATTGCTTGGCTGCCTTGGTTTGCAAGTGCAGCAACGCATCACCTTGATCGTGTTCAAAACGATATTCGAGTTTCAGATCGGGCCGCACCAGCAGCAGGAAATCCGGGTTATCAAGGATCTTGAAACGCAGCGGTTCAGCCTGCCCGGCAAGCTGGATGGCGACTTCACCGGCGGCTTTGTCCGCCGGTTTATCTGTTTGGGGCGCGAGCACATCCATGGCACGGGCATCCCGCCAGGCATCCACCAAGCTCTGGATCGCGTCGGCCGAGATAGCGGGATCGGCCGGTGCCAGCCGCCACTTGCCGTCGTGCAACGTGAGCGTCGCATCCGGAAGCTGCAGCGCGGTGATCTGGGCAGCGGGCGGTAATATCTGCTTGCTTACCCACCACAACGCATCGTGACTCAGACGATAGAACAGGGTGCCGGTGGTGAGATAGACGGTGTCCCCGAGTTTGACGTAGCGATGTCCCTGTAACGGTTCGGTGCTGCCGAAATCGATTTCCGTATCGTTCAGATGCAGCCGCAGTTGCGGGTCCGCGAGTCCATATCTGGCGAGATCAGTGCCGGTAGTCTTGAAATGACTGATCGTCGGGATTGCAAGATTGTCCAGAAATGCCTTGATCAGATAATCGTCCGCACGCAGCGCGTGTGGCGCGACCATCTGCCAGCTACTTTCCGCCTGTCGGTGCAGGTGGATGGTTGCACCGGCATGCGAGCTGATCCGGATGTCGTGGATATCGGCAGGCTTCAAAGTCGTGAGCGCGGGCTGGACCGGCGGGTGTTTGATGCCGGGTTTGAACCAGGCCAGCAACGCCAGGGTGGCGATGATCACCAACAACGCGAGATTCAGGATGACACGCTTATTCATGACTGCAGGAGCTCATCTGCGGCGACGGCGTATCCAGAAAGTGAAGCCGAACGCGATCAGGCCTAACGGCAAGGCAAACAGGAAGCCGACGCTGATCATGGCGGTGGCAGTACTGGATAGCGTCAGGGTGCGGTCGGGTGCGGATTCGGGATTGATGTTGAGATAGCTGTCGTCATGGGCCAGCCAGTTGAAGACATTGAGACCCAGATCCAGGTTGCCGCCGTTGTTGAGGAAGGCATTGGACAGGAAATCACCGTCACCGATGACGACCACACGTTGTTCGAGAGGTTTGGCGGCCGCAGCTTTCTTGCCGGAAGTGGGTTTGACTTCGCGGGTCAGCGTCATGCCGATGGTCAACGGACCTTGTTGATCGCCCTGTTTGGCATCGAAACTTATCGAACCTTCCAGTTTGCCGGTCTCCAGCCAACTGCGCGGCAGCGTCTTCAGGAACGGCGTGTCTTGCCAATCGATCTTGTTGGTCTTGACAGCGTCGCTGATCGAAGTGGCACGTGCGAACAGGGTGGCGGCGTTGAAGCCACGCGTGATCAGACTATCGCTCTGGTATTTCGCCACCAATACCACGGTAGGATCGTTGATGCCCAACAACCTTGAATCCGGATCGACGATGGTGCCTTTGCCGAATTGAATTCCCAGTGCGGAAGCCAGCGGTTCCAGTCCGTATAACTTGCCGGGATCGCCGAGCCACAACAGATTGCCGCCGTGTTGCACGTAATCGGTGATGAGTCTCACACTGCCGGGCAGCAAATTGGTCTGCGGACCCGCAATCACCAGCACTGAGGTGTTGTTCGGGATGCTCGGGGTGGCGGCGAGGTTGACGGTTTCGACCTTGATGCCTTTCTCTGCCAATTGCTTGCCGAAATCGCCGAGGTCGAAGTTGTGTTGACCGTGCGGATCACGTTCGCCGTCTCCTTGCAGGAAAACCACGTAACGTGTAGTCGAACGTGCGAGGCGCTGGATCGCATTGCTGACGACTGTCTCGTTGACCTGAGTGGTCTTGTCGGTGCGTCCGTCATAGCGGATGAGCAGTTCGCCATTTGCGGTGATGCCCTGATCGCGAGCCGCCTGTGGATCGGTATCCGGATTGACGAAGGTAAGTGTGGTGTCTGACTTGGCCGCCTTGTATCTGTCCACGAAGCGCGTCAATGCCTCGCGCGTACCCGGATTGCCGCGTACGAAAGCGGTGAACTGCAGCGGCTTGTCGAGGGTCTTGAGTAATTTCACACTTGCCGGCGTGAGCGAATTGCGATCACCGTAGGTCCAGTCAGCCTGGTACACGTACTGGGTGCTCAACCAGGCCGCGATCCCGATCAAAGACAGGAACAAGACGTAGAAGATCAGGTTTTGCAATCTGATCTGCAAGCGGGATTTGCGGGTGACGCGCATGGTTCGGTGATTCCGGGGAACTTAATGTTGCAGTCTGAATGAATCGAGTCGGCGTATGCTCAATACCAGAAACATGCCGATGAACAGCAGGTAGTAGATCACGTCGCTGGTATTGAAGACGCCGCGGAGCAGCGAGCCGTAATGATCGAGCAGGGACAGGTAATGGAATATCCCGCTATAGCGATCGTCACCGCTGCCCGCCCAACTGATGATCCACAACAGCAGCAATACGCCGAAGCCGCTGACCGCGGCGATCACGGGTTGGCGGGTCAGCGTGGACATGTAGAGTCCGATGGCGGCGAAAGCCCCCAACACCAGTGCCAGCCCCAGTACGCCTGAGAACAGTTTGCCGTAATCGAGATGCGTACCAGCCATCAACGACAAGGGCATCAACGTGATCAGGCCCAACATGATCAGCAGGAACAGCAACAGGCCGAGATATTTGCCGAGCACGATCTCGGTCATGCTCACCGGCGCCGACATCAGCAGGCTGAGAGAGCCATTGCGGCGCTCTTCCGCCATCAGGCGCATGCTCATCAGCGGTACCACCATCAACAGGACGACACTGGCGCTGCTGAACAGACCGGCCGAGACGAAGTCGGTGACTCCGGGCGCTGCAGGATTATTGGCGAGCGAGGGGGCGTACTTCAGGAACTGATCCACCTGGATCAGGAACATCCAGGCGAGGATGAACTGGATCACCGCGAGCACACACCAGGCCAGCGGCGACAGGAACATCTGTCGCAGTTCACGCCAGGCGATGGTGAAGATCATCATGCGGCGGCCTCCTTGGCGTTGACGGAGGCGGCATCTTCAGGAGTTTCATCGCTGGCAGTCAGCGATACGAATATCTGTTCCAGTGTCTGTTGCTCCTGGATCAGTTCCTGCAGACCCCAACGTTGTTGCACGGCTTCGATGGCGATGCTTTCTGCCGGATTGTGTGCTGGTGCGAAGCTGATGCGCCAACGGTTGGCGTCCAGTTTCTGCACGGCTTTGACGCCGTCGATCTTTTCCAGCAGGGAAATATCCGGGGACTGTTTGAGTGTGAGCAACAGACTCGTTGCTTGCAGCTGAGACGAGAGTCGGGCCAGGGTATCATTGAATACCAATCGCCCCTTGTTGATGATCTGCACCCGATCGCAGAGGGTCTGCACTTCCGGCAGGATGTGGGTGGAGAGGATCACGCTGTGTTCACGGCCGAGTTCGGTAATCAGGGTGCGTATCTCGCGGATCTGGATCGGATCGAGTCCGACCGTCGGTTCGTCGAGGATTACCACTGCCGGTGAATGGATGATGGCCTGTGCGATCCCGACCCGCTGTTGAAATCCTTTCGACAGGTTGCCGATCAGGCGCCGCCCGACGTCCTTGAGGCCGCAGCGCTGTTTGGCGGAATCGCGTGCGGCGCGCGATTGTTCGCGCGGTACGCGGTTCAGGCGAGCGCAGTAATCCAGATATTCATCTACCGAAAGTTCGGGATACAGGGGTGGTACTTCCGGCAGGTAGCCGATCAGTGCCTTGGCGCGTTTTGGTTCATCCAGCAGATCGATGCCGTTGATCTGTACCCGGCCGGCACTCGGCGCGAGGTTGCCGGACAGGATCCGCATGGTGGTGGATTTGCCGGCGCCGTTCGGTCCGAGAAACCCCAGGATCTCGCCCTTGCGCAATTCGAAGCTGACATCCTGGACGGCGCAATGCTCGTCGTAATAACGGTAAAGATTCTCAACCTTGACGAGTATCGCGTTGTCGCTCATGGCCTCGAACTGCAGTTTGAAGTTAAAAATGACCGGAAGCGTGGTGAGGGAGTTGGCGCACCACCCTGTCTATAGTCGCCTTTGTACGCGGAAAGTTCCATGTTAACCCAGACGGACCAGCCCGCGCCCCCCGCAGCGCTTGGGCTGGCGGCTTGCGGTGGACGCTCCCCGGCGCTTCATCTATAGTTTGCACCATTGCTACAGGCTGTTTCTCTCCGAGGTACCCCGCTTTGTCATTCATCCATGGCCTTCTCGACATGCCCATCTGGGCGTATTTTCTCGTCACTGCCGTCTTCATGCATATCACCATCACCGGGGTGACCTTGTATCTGCATCGCGATCAGACTCATCGCGGCCTGGATATGCATCCGGCATTGCGGCATTTCTTCCGTCTCTGGTTGTGGATGACCACTGGCATGGTGACGCGCGAATGGGTGGCTGTGCATCGCAAGCACCACGCCCATTGCGAGACCGATGCCGATCCGCACAGCCCGCAAATACGGGGTCTTGGCAAGGTGATGCTGGAAGGCGCCGAGTTGTATCGCGCGGAAGCCAATAACCCGGAGACAGTCGAGAAATACGGTCGCGGCACACCGGACGATTGGATGGAACGCAACGTCTACACACGCCACAGCAAACTCGGCATCCTGTTGATGTTTATCATCGACGTGACGCTGTTCGGAGTGCTGGGCATCACCATCTGGGCGATCCAGATGGTCACGATCCCGTTCCTGGCGGCAGGCGTGGTCAATGGCCTCGGCCATCATTCCGGTTATCGCAACTTCGAGTGCAAGGATGCGGCCACCAACGTGACGCCCTGGGGGCTGGTTTTGTGTGGCGAAGAATTGCACAACAACCACCATGCGTTTCCGAGCTCGGCAAAATTCGCCCTGCGCCCATGGGAGATCGATCTGGGCTGGTGGTATATCCGGGCCTTTGAATTTCTGGGGATGGCCAAGGTACGGCGCGTCGCCCCCAAGCCGGTGTTGAATGCCAGCGAACAGCATGTCGATCTTGAAACCGTACGTGCGGTGATCGTGAATCGCCTGCATGTATTGCGGCATTACAGTCGCGACGTCATCCGTCCGGTGCTGGCGGCCGAGAAAGAGAAGGCCGGGGCTGCCGGCCGCGCGTTGCTGGCGAAGGCACGCCGCATCCTGATCCGCGAGGAAAGCCTGCTGGATGCCGGTGCCCGCGCCCGTTTGCAGCAGACGCTGGCCGAGAGCCAGGTACTCAAGACCGTATACGAGTTCCGGCAGCGTTTGCAGGCGTTGTGGGACAGCAAATCCGTGAGCAACGAATATCTGCTCGCACAACTCAAGGAGTGGTGTGCTCAAGCCGAAGCGACCGGTATCGCCCGGCTCAAGGAGTTCTCCACCAGTCTGCGTCGTTACGCGCTGCAGTCGATCTGATACCATCGCACGATTCGCGGCACACAAAAAACCCGCCTTCAGGCGGGTTTTTTGTGTGAAGCTCGATGGCCGTGATTACTTGATCTTGGCTTCCTTGTACATCACGTGCTTGCGGACCACCGGGTCGAACTTCTTCACTTCCATCTTGTCCGGATGCAAGCGGCGGTTCTTGGTGGTGGTGTAGAAGTGGCCGGTGTCGGCGCTGGAAACCAGTTTGATCTTGTCGCGCATGATTCAGCCCTCAGACTTTTTCGCCGCGGGCGCGCAGGTCGGAGATCACCTGCTCGATGCCGAGCTTGTCGATGATGCGCATGCCCTTGGAAGATACCCGCAGGCGCACGAAGCGGTTTTCAGTCTCCAGCCAGAAACGGTGCAGATGCAGGTTCGGCAGGAACCGGCGGCGCGTCCTGTTATTGGCGTGCGAGACGTTATTCCCGGTAATCGGGCCTTTGCCCGTGACCTGGCAGACTCTCGACATGATCAAATCCTCGGTTAGCGAATCTGTCGCCCATGGATGGGCGAAAGGGCGGCTATTTTAGCAGCCGGGCCCCATTTGGCAAGCACCGAAGCCTATAAAAGCCCGCGTTCCGCGAAAGAAACCGTCTCCCCATCGCCGACCACGAAGTGGTCCAGTACCCGGATATCCACCAGTGCCAGGGCTTCCCTGAGTCGGCGGGTCAGGCGCCGGTCGGCATCACTGGGTTCGGCCACCCCGGATGGATGATTGTGGGCGAAGATCAGTGCGGCTGCATTATGGCCCAGAGCGCGTTTCACCACCTCCCGCGGATGCACGCTGGTGCCGTCGAGAGTGCCGCGGAATAGCTCCTCCCAGCTTATGACCCGATGCCGGGTATCCAGATAGAGGCAGGCAAAGACTTCGTGAGGCAGATCCCGGAGCGTGGCGGACAGGTATTGTCGGGTGGCGGCGGGATCGGTCAAGGGGTCGCCCCGCTGGAGGCGCTGACCCAGATGCCGGCGGGCCATCTCCAGGACAGCCTGCAACTGGGCGAATTTGGCATCGCCGATGCCGTGGGCGGCGCATAGGCGTCGACGGTCGGCCGTCAGGATGCCCCGCAAGCCATCGAATTCGGTCAACAATTCACGGGCCAGA
>DASSKW010000041.1:0-2618 GCA_035690065.1 Gammaproteobacteria bacterium | reverse complement strand
ACAAGGCTTCGATCAGCGTGCCGACTTTTGGATCGAGTGTCTCGCAGCGCCGAGTATCGGTGACAAAAGGCCTGTCGCGTTCGGTAAATCCCACCAGCACCCGGCCTTTCGCGAACACATGACGCACCGACAGGCGCGCACGGCGACGGTAACCCCAGACCGGGCCGGTGAGCGGTGGCAATACTCTATCGGGCCGCACATGCCCGATACGTTGCAGATTATCCAGCAGAGTTTGTTGCTTCGCGGCAAGCTGCGCTTCGGATGACAGGTGCTGCAAGGTGCAGCCACCGCACACGCCGAAGTGTTCGCAACGCGGTTGTACGCGGTCAGCAGAGGCCAGTTGTATTTTCTCGACACGCGCTTCATCGTAATCGCGATGCCTGCGTGTCAACATGCAACTGATCTGTTCGCCCGGTAACGCGCCTTCCACAAACACCGTTTTGCCGTTCACGCGCACGATGCCGCGTCCGTCGTGCGACAGTGCCTGCACAGTGACATCTTCGATGACCTGGGCAGTTAGCGCGCCGTTGCGGCGCATTGCAGCACGCATCAGCCCGGCGTTCCGGTGTCGAAATCCATGGACCACGCCGCCAGGAATTCGTCCAGATGCGGACGCCCGGCCTGCTTCAGACTGTCGCGTACCAGAGCGCATTCGCGTTTGAATTCCTCGCGCTCCAAACGCCCGCGCAATAGCTCGAAGCGCAGGAACACCAGGAAAGTATTGAGTGCGTCGGTTTCACAATAATCGCGGATGCGGACGATTTCACCCGCCAGCCAGGCATCCCAAACCTTGCTGCCGTGCATACCGAGTTTGCCTGGCAAGCCGCAGAGTTGTGCGATCTCGTCCAGCGGTGCGGCGCCGCGCCCCTGGAAACCGGCCATCACATCCATCAGGTCGGTATGCCGCCAATGGAACCGGGAAATGTAATTGTTCCAGCGAAACGACTGATCGTTGTCGCCGGTTTCCCAGTAACGCGGCGCGGAGATGCCGTGACGCAAAGCCCGGTAGTTCAACACCGGCAGGTCAAATCCGCTGCCGTTCCAGGACACCAGATCCGGACTGAACTTCTCGATGCCCTCGAAAAATCGCCCGATCAGCTCCGCCTCACCGGATTCGGCCCCCCCCAGGGTCCAGACCCGGAAGCCTTCGCGGCTGCGCATGGCGATGGAAATCGCCGCCACCCGGTGCAGGTGCAGGGGCAGAAATTCATTGCCGCCGGTGTCCTGGCGGCGGCGCTGGAACATGGCCTTGGCCACGTCCTCATCGGACAGGCCGTCCAGGCCATACAGCCGCCGCCCGCCTTCAAGGTCCGGGATGGTCTCGATATCGAAGGCCAGAACCTGCATCTTCGCCCCTGTTCCACTTGATATTGAAGTGCGCAGTTTAGCAAACCGGACTGACAGCCTTTGACCGGTGCAGGAAAAACCCGCAACATTAGCCCTACTTGGGCACTCTATAATTGATCTCAGACGCTCCATGAACTTGACCCGTATACGCGCCGGCTGGCTGCCGGCACTGGCCCTGCTTGTCGCCTCCGGGCCGGCGCTGGCCGCCAGCGGCACTGTATCCCTCACCGAGCAGAATTATCTGGAAGACATGCCGGTGGTGCTGACGCCCACGCGATTGTCCCAGCGCATAGATACCTCGCCCCTGCCTGTCACCGTCATTGACCGGCAGATGATCAAGGCGTCTGGCGCGCGCACCATCGAGGACGTGCTCAGACTGGTTCCCGGCATGTTGGTGGGGCACGAGAACGGAAATCAGGCGTTTGTCACCTACGACGGCTTCGCCGACCGCTATGCACGCCGGATGCAGGTGCGGGTGGACGGGCGCTCGGTTTATTCACCCGGTTTCGGTGGCCTGGATTGGGTCACGCTGCCGGTGGCGCTGGAAGACGTGGCGCGCATCGAAGTGATCCGTGGCCCGGATGCTGCAGCCTACGGTGCCAATGCCTTTCTCGGTGTGATTGACATCATCACGCGCAAGGCCGGCGATGAACACGGCAATTACCTCAAGCTGCTTGGCGGCAGCGATCATATCAACCGCATGGTCGCGCGGCATGGTGGCAATGCCGGCAAGCTCGACTACCGCATCACCGCCGCCACGGCGGGCGATCACGGTTTCAATATCCAGGATGGCTTCGTAGACGGCGCGCCGACCAACGGTTTCGTGGACAACAACCAGACCAACATGCTGAACGGACGCTTCGATTACACGCCCGGCATGGACAATCAATGGAGTTTTCAATTCGGCAACAGCTACGGCTGGCGCCAGCAGGGAGGCCCGCTCAATATTCTCGATCCACCACACCGTGCCCACAGCGGCTGGAATTTTCAGCAGCTCAGTTGGAGCGATGACGATGCGGGTCTGAGCGTCAATTTCTATCATCAGATGGATCAGCTCAGCGAGCGCTTCCAGACCCAACCGGTCACCATTCCGGGCCTCGGCGTCGTGACCGGTAATCTCAACTTCGACATGCAGAGCAGCCGTTACGACGCAGAATTGCAACAGACCATCACCCTTTCCGACAGTCTACGCACGCTATGGGGTTTCGGCACGCGCCTCGATCAAGACACATCCCAGTCATGGTTGGGCACGCCGGGAACGGTCAGCAACC
>DASSKW010000040.1:0-4742 GCA_035690065.1 Gammaproteobacteria bacterium | reverse complement strand
GATATCGGAACATAAGTGTAATGGATATCGTCGGGGAGCTGGAGCGTATCAGGTTTTCCGATGGTGGGATATCGGAACAACGTCGCTATCTCGGCGTGCGCGACACCTGAGCGTATCAGGTTTTCCGATGGTGGGATATCGGAACGATGGTGGCGATGACGGCGCGGGTTTTTCGGAGCGTATCAGGTTTTCCGATGGTGGGATATCGGAACACAAAAAGAAGAACGGGCGGCAGGACATCGGAGCGTATCAGGTTTTCCGATGGTGGGATATCGGAACTAACGTCCCAATTAACTCTATTGCGCCTGAGAGCGTGACGCTCAAAGAAGAGGGCATAACAGATTAGGAATTTCGCTCTAGTTGGAACTGCTATTGAGCGGTGAGCGCGTCTATATCCAGCAATATCATCTATCTGAATGCCGCGCGTTCCAGTACTGACATGGTGATGCGCGAGATGCACACCAGTTTCTCGCCCTCATTCACAATCCTGATTTCCCATACCTGAGTACTGCCGCCGATATGCAACGGGCGAGCGATGCCCGTGACTTCGCCGGTGCGCATGGCGCGGATATGATTGGCATTGATATCGAGACCGACGCAGAGTTTCTTGCTCCGATCCACTACCAGGTTGGCACCGGTGCTGCCGAGCGTCTCGGCGAGCGCCACCGAGGCGCCGCCATGCAGGATACCGGCCGGTTGTTTGGTGCGCTCATCCACCGGCATCACGGCTTTCAGATAATCGTCGCCGACTTCGGTGTAACGGATACCCAGGTGTGTGACCAGAGTCTTCTGCTGATAAGAGTTCAGCTCTTCGACGCTGAACGGTTCAAACCAGATGCTCATGTCAGTTCTCCGTGGCCAACAAGTCGCAGAAATGGAAGCGCTGTTCACGTGTGACGCGTTCGCCGGTGCGCAGGGATATCGGTTCACGAAATATCGGTCCGGCATGCACGAAGCTGTGGAACTCGCCGTTTTCCCCGCAGGGATCGATCCCGGTGGGAAGGTCGTCCAGCAGCGTCTCATCATACGCGCGCCCGGCAAATCCTGCATTCAAGACTTGACCATCGACGCAGCACAACACTGCCTTGAAACCTAGGGCGATGAATTCCCGTGCCAGTGCCTCGGTCGGTCTATGCCAGAGCGGGAATATGGCGTGCATATCCATTTTTTGAAGATTGTCCAATCGATACTGACGGATGTCATCGAGAAACAGATCGCCGAATGCGACATGCCGGATGCCCTGCGATTTGAACGCTTCCAGTGCGGATCGCATCTTCTGTTCGTATTCTTCATTGGATGGATGTTCCGAAAGCCGGATCTTGTGCAGCGGCAAGCCGATGGCTGCGGCTTGTGCATCCAGCAGATCTTCGCGTACGCCGTGCATGCTGATGCGGGCGTAGTGATCGTTGATACTGGTGAGCAGGCCGGCGAGTTGGTAACGCGCGTCCTGTTGCAGAACGTGCAGCGCCAGCGCACTGTCCTTGCCGCCGCTCCAGGACAAAATGACAGGGATACGTTGCATGTCAGGTGCGCAGGTAGGACGCGCCGTTCACATCGAGGATGCAACCGGTTGCCGACAGCATGCCGTCGGCGGCGAGGCGTACTACTGCGGTGGCAATCTCGTCAGCCGTCGCTACCCGGTTGAGCGGGCTTTGCTTGCGGATCGCGTCGCCACCGGGGCCATCGAGTAACGCGGTGGTCATGTCGGTGCGTACGAAACCCGGCGCGACCACGCCGACGAAGATGTTGTATGGCGCCAGCGCCCAGGCCAGCGATTGCGAGAGCTGGTTAAGGCCCGCTTTCGCCGCACCGTAGGCCGGCGCATCCGGTTCGCCGCGAAACGCGCCGCGCGAGGAGATGTTGATGATGTGGCCGCAGTTCTGTTTCATCATCACTTGCGCGGCGAGAAAACACAGGTTGGCAGGCGCGATCAGGTTGGTGCCCAGCGTGCTGCGCCAGGTGGTCTGCCAATCGGCATAACTCGATTCCGCGAGCGGTTTCACTTCGTAGATACCGGCATTGTTCACCAGCACGTCCAGCCGGCCGTAATGCTGTACGACTTCATCCATTAGCCGCTGGCAGGCCGCCGGATCGGAAAGTTCCGCGCTAAAAACCTGGTGATGGTTGCCCGGCAGGGATTCGGCAAGCGCCTGTGCTGCCCGGCGGCTGGTGTGGCAATGCAGCGCCACGTCGCCGCCCAGGCGGGCAAAGGCTTCGGCGCAGGCACGGCCGATACCGCGGGCTGCACCGGTGACGAGGATCGTTTTGCCGTTGAAATCCATCTGCGTCAACCCTGTCCGGATGCCGGTATGGCGGAAGTATGCTCTGCTAAAATCGCATCTTATCGTGACCGGAGCAAGCGATGGCCGTCCTGCCTGAATGCGTGGAACTCGAGACCGGACCGCAGCCGGTGGCCAGTATCGTCTGGCTGCATGGTCTGGGTGCGGATGGCCACGATTTCGAGCCGATCGTACCGGAGCTGAAATTGCCTGCATCGCTGCCGGTGCGGTTCGTGTTTCCGAATGCGCCGGTCCGGCCGGTGACCATGAATAACGGCTATCCGATGCGGGCCTGGTTCGATCTGGTCAAGATCGGCATGCATCAGTTGCGCGATCAGGCCGGTATGCAGGCATCGCGTATGATGCTGGAGGCATTGATCGCACGCGAGAATGATCGCGGTATTCCCGCCTCGCGCATCGTGCTGGCGGGGTTCTCGCAAGGCGGTGCGGTCGCGCTGTATACCGGACTGCAATACCGCGAACGACTGGCCGGGATCATGGCGCTGTCCACGTATCTGCCGTTGGTTGACGGTTTCGAGTTCGTACTCGATCCCGCCAACACCCGCGTCCCGATTTTCTACGCTCACGGTACCCAGGATCCGGTAGTGCCGTTGCAGCTCGCCGAACTCACGCGCAATGAACTCACCGCACGTGGCTGTTCGATCCTCTGGCACACCTATCCCATGCCGCATGCCGTGCATCCGCAGGAGATTCAGCATATCCGCGCATGGCTGCTGAGCGTCCTGACTCGATAACTCGGCATCAGCAGGCGATAGCCGGCAAACACCGTGCCGATCAGTTCGTGCGCGCAGCCTTGCTGCTGTCCCGTGGTTTCTTGAACGGCACATCGGGATACCAGTCCGGCCAGAATGCACTGTCAGCCAGGCCGTCACCCAGACGGAACAAGGCGCGGGTCTGTTGCACCAGTCCGGACAGATCCCAGTTCGGGTCATACTCATCGGCTGGTTTGTGATAGTGGTGCGCGAAATATTCGTTCCAGGTCTGCTGTCCCCAACCTGCCGGACGCTTCACGTAAGCGTAGCCGCTGAAGGTGAGGATCGCGGGCACGCCGCGTTTTGCGAATTCGAAATGATCGGCACGGTAATACAATCCAGTCTCTGGATTAGGATCGGGTGTGATCGTCATCCCTTCATCCGCTGCCGCAACCTTGAGCGCATCTTCCAGTTGCGACCTGCCATAACCGATCACGGTGAGGTCACGGGTCCTGCCATACACGTTCATGATGTCCATGTTGATATCGGCCACCGTATCGGCAAGTGGCAAGACGGGATGCCGCACGTAGTAAGCGGCGCCGAGCAGTCCCTGCTCTTCGCTGGTGGTGGCCAGGAACATCACCGAACGCTGTGGATGCGGTCGTAGCAAGGTGAAGGCTTTCGCGATACTGAGCAATGCGGCGTCACCGGTACCGTCATCCACCGCGCCGTTGAAGACCTTGTCGCCCGTCAATTCCGGGTGCGTGCCAAAATGATCCCAGTGCGCACTGTAAATAACAGCCTGGTGCGGATGGCTGACTCCAGGCAGCATCGCGATCACATTGTGCGTGGTGATGTGCGCGATTTTGCTGTGCAGGGTCACGGATACGTCTAGATTCAGCGGTACGGCCTTGAAGCCCGGTTGATCCGCCGCCTGTTCGAGCCTGGTGAAATCCAGTCCCGCCTGTTTGAATAAAGCAGCGGCGGCAGATTCGCTGATCCAACCTTCGATGGCGGCACGGTGACGATTGTGGTCCGGTTCGGTGAGGGTGAATTTGGTGCCGGTATTGCTGTTCTGTATCACCCCCCAACCATAACCAGCGGGTCCGGTCTGGTGCACTACCAGTACGGCGGCCGCGCCCTGGCGTGCGGCCTCCTCGTATTTGTAGGTCCAGCGCCCGTAATAGGTCATATCCTTGCCCCTGAACAGTTTCGGGTTGGCATAACCGGGATCGTTGACCAGCACCACGATGGTCTTGCCGCGTACGTCGGTACCGGCGAAATCGTTCCAGTGGAATTCTGGTGCATCGATGCCGTAGCCGACGAATACCACCGGACTCTCCTTGAGCGTCACCGTGGGTTGTTCGCGTTCCGTGAGTACCACCTCGTCCTGCAGGTACTTGAGTGTGGTGACATGCTTGCGACCGTTGATCGTGATATCCGCCGGGGCCCCGGTGATCTCCGTCATCGGTACCGGCTGGAAGAAACTGCCGTGCCAGCCGGGTTTTAATCCGAACGCCTTGAATTGGCTGCGCAGGTAATCGATGGTCTTGGTCTCGCCGGGCGAAGCCGGCGCGCGTCCGCCGAAAGCATCCGAACTCAGCACCTTGATGTGTCCGCCGAGTTCCGCTGCAGTGAGACTGTCGAGTGCATGGTTATCGGAAACGTTGGCAGCGAAAACCGGGATGGTGAAGGATAGACAAAGCGTGAACAGGACACGACGCATGACGACTCCTTGAGATGCACGAAC
>DASSKW010000039.1:0-13618 GCA_035690065.1 Gammaproteobacteria bacterium | reverse complement strand
TGTTTACTTAATCCCCGAACGGGGATGCTTCCTCACTCACCAACTGAAGGCCAGGGGATACAACATCATGAACAAAGCTGATTTGATCAATGCGGTGACTGAAGCCACCAAGCTTACCCATGCCGATGCAGATCGTGCAGTGCATGCAGTATTGGGTTCCATTACCAACGCTCTCAAGAGCGGCGATCAGGTAGTGTTGGTCGGCTTCGGAACTTTCGCGGTGAAACAACGTGCTGCACGGACCGGACGTAATCCGCAAACCGGACAGACGATCCACATTGCGGCGAGTAAAGTTCCCGGCTTCAAGGCTGGTAAAGCCCTCAAGGATGCCGTAAACTAGCGCGCTCTCCAGGGTGCTTAGCTCAGCTGGGAGAGCATCGCCTTTACACGGCGAGGGTCGGGGGTTCGATCCCCTCAGCACCCACCACCCGCAGCGGAGTGGTAGTTCAGCTGGTTAGAATACCGGCCTGTCACGCCGGGGGTCGCGGGTTCGAGTCCCGTCCACTCCGCCATTAAGTCCCGAAAGGGCGCCCGTGTGGCGCCCTTTTCGTTGGGCTTGTTACTTTATTATATTCGTCTGGTTTCGGGGTACACGCCATGGTGATTCAGGCATTCCGCGACAACATACCGAAATGGCTCACGGGCATCATCCTGGTGCTCATCATCGGGCCATTCGCCTTGTGGGGAATCAATTCCTACTTCACGGCTAGCGCCGATACAGCAGTAGCCTCGGTCAACGGGACAGAAATTACCCCGCAGGACTTTACGCAGGCGTACCAGCAACAGTATCAGCGTATGGAACAGATGTTCGGTGCCGCATTCAAACCAGAGATGATCGATGAGAAGCAGCTACGCGAGGAAGTGCTGCAACGTCTCATCAACCAGTCGCTGGTCGATCAACAGCTGGCCAAGCGCCATTACGGGATCGGCAATCAGCAGTTGATTGCAGCGGTCCAGAAGATCCCCGCATTTCAGGTCGATGGCAAGTTTTCTGCACAGGTCTATGGCACGACCTTGCAGAGCGTCGGTCTGACACCGAACACATTCGAGCAGCAGGAGCGTCAGAGCCTCGCGGCGGAACAACTGCAGAGCGGGATACAGAACAGCGCGTTTATCACTGAACCGGAATTGCAGCGCGCAGTGGCGATCCGCGATGAACAGCGGCAGTTGGCTTATCTGACTGTCCCTGTGAAGAACTACATGACTCGAGTCAAAGTTACCGATAAAGAGATCGCTGCGTACTACAAGGCACATGCGGATCAGTTCATGACGGCCGAGAAAGTAACGCTTGATTACGTCGAGCTCGATCAGGCGCAACTCGCCAGGAATATCAAGCCGAGTGAAGCGGATCTGCAAGCTGCTTATCAGCAACAGATTGCCAGTTTCCAGCAGCAGGAAACGCGTCACGCACAGCATATCCTGATAGCGGTGAGTGGCAATGATCCAAAAGCCGATGCTGCGGCCAAAGCCAAAGCAGAAGATATCCTGAAACAGCTCAAGGCGGGTGCTGATTTTGCCAAACTGGCAGCGAAATATTCCGATGACCCGGGTTCTGCCAAGAGCGGTGGCGACCTCGGTTGGATCAGTCATGGCATGATGGTCAAGCCGTTTGAAGATGCGCTGTTCGGTATCAAGAAGGTGGGAGACATAGCCGGTCCGATCCGCAGCAAATACGGTTATCACATCATCAAGCTGGAGGGTATCCGGGCTGGCGAAACCAAACCCTTCAGCGAAGTCCGCGCACAACTGGCGGCGAGCTATGCACAAAAGAAAGCCGAGGATGAGTATTACGCGCTGGGCGACCAACTCGCCAACCTGGCCTATGAACATCCAGATTCGCTGGATGCCGTCAGCAAGCAGCTTAATCTGCCAATCGGGACCGTGGCTGATGTGACTCGTGACACGGGTACAGGGATCGCTGCGAATCCGGCGATACGCAAAACAGCATTCAGCGTCGGTGTGCTCAGTCAGGGTCTGAACAGCGAGCCGGTGCAGCTCGGTCCCAACCACGTTGCCGTGATTCGCGTCAAAGGCCATACTCCGAGCGAGCAAAAACCGTTATCCGAAGTGCGCCCTGAAATAGTCAAACTGCTTCAGCAGCAGCAGGCTGAAACTTATGCGGCACAGGCCGCGACGGATGTGGGCACCGCACTCAAGGCAGGGCAGGCGCCAACCAGCGTGGCACACAAATATTCTGCGAAGCTGACGGCAGCAAAATATGTGGAACGGCATGACAGTTCGGTACCGGCCGCATTATTGACTGCCGCTTTTGCGGCGCCCCATCCGGCCGCGAAACGACCGGTGGTCGAGAGTGTGGCGTTGGCTGACGGCGATCAGGCGGTGTTCATCCTGAGCGATGTAAAGCCGGGCAACCTTGCCGGCATGGACAAGCAGCATGCCCAGATGAGTACCCGCGATCTGATGCAGGCTAACGGGCAGGCCGAGTTCGCGGCTTATCTGGCCAATCTGCGCCAGCACGCCAAGATCAAGATCAATCGTGAGAATATGCAGCAACAGTAATTATCGGCCGACCCACTGTGACTGATACGAACAAGGCCCGCAGATGCGGGCCTTGTTGTTATCGATACCGGGTATCAGGGTCTTAATCCAGATTCATGCCCACATGGCTGTATCCCGCATCCACGTACAGGATCTCACCGGTAATGCCGGCGGCGAGATCGGAGCAGAGGAATGCTGCCGCGTTGCCTACATCCTCGGTCGTAACATTCCTGCGCAACGGAGTGAGTTTTTGTACGTGCTCCAGGATGGAGCGAAAGCCGCTGATACCAGCCGCAGCCAGCGTCTTGATCGGGCCGGCAGAGATACCGTTTACACGGATACCCTCAGGTCCGAGTGCATTGGCGAGGAAGCGAACGTTGGCTTCCAGGCTGGCTTTGGCGAGCCCCATCACGTTGTAGTTGGGGATCGCCCGCACTGCACCCAGATAGCTGAGCGTCAGAAGCGAGCCATTGCGTCCCTGCATCAACGGCCGGCCGGCTTTGGCAAGCGCAGCCAGACTGTATGAACTGATATCGTGCGCGATACGGAATCCCTCACGCGTGACGGCATCTGCATAATTTCCGGCTAGCTGTTCACGCGGCGCAAAACCGACCGAATGCACGATGACATCGATGCCGTCCCAATGCCTGGCCAGTTCGGCAAATGCGGAATCGATCTCGGCATCGCTCGCGACATCCATCGGAAATGCAAGCTCGGAGCCGAACTCCTTCGCCATCGCGATCACCCGCTCCTTGAGGCGATCACCCTGATAGGTGAATGCCAGTTCAGCACCTTCACGTTTGAAAGCGCTGGCGATGCCGTGAGCGATGGATCGTTCACTCGCGAGACCGACGATGAGCGCACGTTTACCGTTCAGAAAACCCATGAGTACTCCTGAAAGACTGTTTGGGGAGAGCTAGCTGCTGGTGGATTGATCGGTCACATCCACGTGCAGGGTGAGATGTTGCCCTGGTTGCAGATAATCACCGGTATCGATGTTGTTCCAGCCGGCGATATCGTCCACGCTGACCCGGAACCTGCTGGAGATCGAAGACAGCGAATCGCCCTGCCGCACGGTGTAGTAGATCGTGCGTTGAGTATTATCGGGACCGCCGCGCAGGGCGGCAGCAGTCAGATGGCCATGACCCGAACGGATCACCAACCTCTGTCCGACGTGCAACAGACTGTGGATGCTGATGCGATTCCACGCCGCGAGGTCCTTCACGTCCACACCGTAATGTTGTGCGATCGTCCACAATGATTCGCCGCTGCGCACGTGATGCACATGCGCGCTGTCACGCTGCTGAAGCTTGGCAACACGCGCCTCCGCATGCAGGGTTGCATCGGCGAGCGTGGCACGTGCGACCGGCACCAGCAGCGTCTGGTGGAGATAGATCATGTTGCCATGGATGCCGTTGAGTTGGCGGATGACGGCCAATGTAGTGTGGTAACGCTCTGCGATAGCGCCCAGCGTGTCACCGCTGCGGACCCGGTGGGTTGCCCATTGCACGCGATCATGCGGCGGCATATCCGCTATGCCCTGTTTGAATGCCGCTTCCTTGTCGAGTGGTACCAGCAAGGTGTACGGACCATCGGGGTCTGTAGCCCAGCGATTGAAACCGGGATTGAGCAGGTACATTTGTTCGGTGGTTATCCCGGCCAGTTTGGCAGCGGTTGCCAGATCGATTTGGCCGCCTGCGTCCACCTGGGCGAGATAGGCTGAGTTGGGGATGGCAGGTAGATCGACACCCAGGTGTCCCTGGGTCGCGACCAGCTGACAGATGGCCAGCAGGCGCGGCACATAGGCGCGGGTTTGTGCCGGCAGATCCAGATGCCAGAAATCGGTAGGCAAACCACGTTGCTGGTTGCGTGCGATGGCGCGACTCACAGTACCACCACCGGAATTGTAGGCGGCCAGCGCCAGTAACCAGTCGCCGTTGAACTTGTCATGCAGATACTGCAGATAATCGAGCGCCGCACGGGTCGAAGCGGCAACATCGCGACGGCCGTCGTACCACCAATCCTGCTTCAGCGAGAAGTGACGCCCGGTGCCCGGAATGAACTGCCACAAGCCGGCCGCGCGGGCATTCGAATACGCGAACGGGTCGAACGCGCTTTCGACTACCGGTAGCAGGGCGATATCGAGCGGCATCTTGCGTGCATTGATCTCCTGCACGATGTAATAGAGGTAAGGGCGGGCGCGGGTCGCTACACGTTGCAGGTATTCGCCGTGGGAGGAGAACCAGTTCAGTTCATTCTGTACCCGGCCGTCGCCATCAGCGGCGGAGAGGGTGAAATGCTTGCCGAGGTAATCCCAGAGATTGTCGTAATGCGTCGGGACCGTGGTGATGGTCAGATCCTGCCACTGGATAACCGGGGCGGTATCATCGAGGTCGGGGATGGGCGTGGCGCCATCGGCGCCGGTCGCGGTATCTCCGGGTGCGACATCCGCAGCGGCGGGGGAGTTGCTGGTACTGGCAGACGGCACGGCAGGGTTCCGGGAACCGCCGAGGCTGGCGCAGCCGCCGAGGGCAAGGCCACAGGCGCACAGGAGCAGGATGAGCGGTAACGTGCGTCGGGTCATGGTCGGCGAAGCTCCATCACGTGAAATTGTCTTTCCAGTTACGAATCACGGTGAACACCTCAACCGGATCACTCACACTATGCCCTGCCTGCCTGGTCGCGGCAGCTACCACGGACGGTTCGCAGCAGCGCAAAAACGGGTTTACCCTGCGTTCCAGTCCGATGCGCGACGGCAGGGTGGGGATTCCGTCTTCCCGCAGACCCCGGGCACTCTCAGCATAGGCCAGAATGTCGGGATTGCCAGGTTCCACGACCCCGGCAAAGCGCAGGTTGGCCAGGGTGTATTCATGCCCGCAGCACACCGCGGTCTGATCAGGCAGGGCAGCCAGCTTGGCCAGGGAATCGCTCATCTGGGCCGCAGTGCCTTCAAACAGACGGCCGCAGCCGGCACTGAATAAGGTATCTCCACAGAATACTATATTGTGACCGCTGTAAGCGACATGACCGGCAGTGTGGCCGGGGATATCCAGGACCCGGAAACGGGCTCCCAAGGCCTGGATCTGGACCTCGTCCCCCTCACGAACCGGCTGGGTCAGGGCCGGGATATTCTCCCGTGCCGGACCGTATACCGGGCAATGGTGTTCGGAGGCGAGTTCGGCTGCTCCGCCAGCATGGTCCGGATGATGGTGGGTGATCAGGATGGCTGCCAGCTTGAGATGCCGCTGCGACAAGGCTTCCTGTACCGGTCTCGCATCGCCGGGATCTACCGCCACGGCCATGTGGCCCCTGGTCAGTAGCCAGATGTAATTGTCGCTGAAAGCAGGAATGGCAACGTACTCGAAATCCATATCGTGATGTTACCGGAGCGATACCGCGAGGCCAAACTTGCAAGCGGTGTGTTAGTGTCACGAGATGGTTCAACCTGCGAATGATGACGATCAGCTGATGTCGACCGATCTCGATACCTGGTTCCAGGGACGCGCCGGCGCCTACCTGCTGCGGCAGGAGCGCGCGGTGCTGACCGAAATTCTGCCAACCGCATTCGGTTTTTATCTGTTGCAGACTGGCGCCTGGGGGCCGGCGCACGGCCTGTTGCAGTCCAGTCCGGTCCGCTCACGGGTAGTGCTTGATGCACATGCCGGTGATGCGGATTTGTGCGCTGATCCGGCGTACCTGCCACTGGCGAGTGATTCTGTGGATGCGGTGCTGCTGCCGCATACACTTGAACGCAGCCCCGACCCACATCAGGTACTGCGCGAAGCGGAGCGCGTGTTGTTGGGTGAGGGACATCTCATCGTACTCGGTTTCCATCCATGGGGACCGTGGGGATTGCGACAGCAATTAGCATTTTCGTCTCCGTGGGGCGGGCGTTTTGTTCGGGCCGGGCGTTTGCGTGAGTGGTTGGCAGTACTCGGGTTTGAAACCTTGTTTGTAAAACCTTATCTGTTCCGGCCGCCATTTACCCACGATGCCTTATTGGTAAAAAGCGGATTTCTGGATCGTTGGCGCTGGCGTCCCACCGCGGGCGCCTATATGCTTGCAGCGCGCAAGCGTGTGTCATGTCTTACGCCGCTGCGCCAGCAGCGAGCTCCGGTTCAACGTGCTTTCGCTGGTGTGATCAAACCCAGCACGCGGGAGATGGGGTGAGCGAAGTTGAGATTTATACCGACGGCGCATGTCGCGGCAATCCCGGCCCCGGCGGCTGGGGTGCAGTGCTGTTAAGCGGTGGATGTGAGAAAACACTGAAAGGCTCCGCAGCAGAGACCACCAATAACCGTATGGAACTTACCGCCGCTGTACAGGCGTTGACCGCGTTGACACGTCCATGTGCAGCAGCGTTGTATACGGATTCGGAATATGTCAGGCGCGGGATCACTGAATGGCTGCCGGCCTGGAAGGCGCGTGGCTGGAAGACGGCCAACAAAAAACCGGTCAAGAACGTGGATCTGTGGCAGGCACTTGATGAGGCTGCGGCACGACATGCGGTCAAATGGCATTGGGTACGTGGCCATGCCGGCAATCCCGGTAACGAGCAAGCCGACCGGTTGGCCAATGAGGCAATCGATGAGATGTTGCAGATACGGGAGATGGATTAGATATGCGCCAGATCGTCCTGGATACGGAAACGACAGGTCTGGAATCGGCTGAGGGACACCGCATCATCGAGATCGGCTGCGTCGAGCTGGTCGATCGGCGTCTTACCGAAAACACCTTTCATGAATATCTGAACCCTGAACGTGAGGTGGATCAGGGAGCACTGGATGTGCACGGTCTCTCCGACAAATTCCTGGCTGATAAACCCCGGTTTGCGGAGATTGCGGATGAATTTCTGAAATTCGTGGATGGCAGTGAGTTGATCATCCACAACGCGGGTTTCGATACCGGGTTCATCAATAGTGAATTGAAGCGCCTCGACCCGGATGCCCGGGATATCTCCGAGCGGTGCACGGTGCTGGATACGCTCGAGTTGGCGCGGCGCATGCATCCGGGCCAGAAGAACAGCCTGGATGCGCTCTGCAAGCGCTATAACATCGACAATTCTGGTCGCCAGCTGCACGGAGCTCTGCTCGACGCGCAGATCCTTGCCGATGTCTATCTGGCCATGACCGGAGGGCAGGCGGCATTGTTGCTGGACCCTTCCGCAGACATGACAGGGCGGACACATGCGTCACGGGAACAGCGGATCGACAGAACCGGCCTGAACTTATCTGTGTTGCGTGCGTCGGAACAGGAACGTGAAATGCATCGCCTCAAACTCGAAAGCATTGCCAGGGCGAACGGCGGAAAATGCCTGTGGCGGGAGGATTGAGTGAAATCCGAGGAAACGTCGGCCACCAGCAAATCGCATACCCCAGCCGGTACCTTGATGGCCCTGTTTCTGGGAGGGGCGCCCGCCTGGTACAAACGCTGCATCCTGCTTTTTCTACTGATAAATCCACTGGTATTGTTCGGTTTCGGACCGTTCGTCGCCGGCTGGCTGTTGGTCGCGGAGTTCATTTTCACCTTGGCGATGGCCTTGCGCTGCTACCCGCTGCAACCCGGTGGTTTACTGGCGCTTGAGGCGTTGGTACTTAAAATGGCCGGTCCCGCAGCCGTGTATGCCGAAGTTAGCGACAACCTGCCGGTACTCCTGCTGCTGATGTTCATGGTCGCAGGCATCTTCTTCATGCAGGAGTTGCTGCTCAGCGTATTCACATGGCTGCTGTTGTCGGTGCGGCGGAAATGGCTGTTGAGTCTGTTGTTCTGCGGTGTATCAGCGGTGTTATCCGCATTCCTCGATGCGCTCACCGTGACTGCGGTATTGATCACAGTGTGTGGCGGATTCTATGCGGTCTATCACGCCAGCCTGAGTCAGGGTGAGGCTGCGGTGAGCGATTCGCCGGAGCTTGACGAGTTTCGGGGTTTCATCCGCAGTCTCATCATGCACGCAGTGGTGGGGACAGCGATGGGTGGTGTGGCGACGCTGGTAGGAGAACCGCAGAATCTGTTGATCGGAGAAGCGGCTGGGTGGAATTTCATGGACTTTATGCAGGCCATGGCGCCGATTTCGATCACCGTACTCTGTGCCGGGCTGGCGATGGTGGTGGTTCTGGAAAAGACCCGTCGTTTTGGCTACGGCGTCGAAATGCCGGAAGGAGTACGCGCGATACTGCAACAGCATGTGAAGAGCAATGCCGAAAAGCACGATCAGCGGCGGCGGATGGTTTTATGGATACAGGCTTTTGCCGGGCTGCTGTTGATTGCGGCGCTGGCCCTGCATCTCGCCGAAGTGGGATTGATCGGCCTTGGCCTGCTGGTGGTCCTGACCACGCTCACTGGCGTGGTCGAGGAACGCCGTATCGCACGTGCGTTCGAGGAAGCCATGCCGTTCACTGCATTATTGGTAGTGTTCTTCGCGATAGTGGCGGTGATACATCAAGCCCATCTGTTCACTCCGGTCGTGCAATGGGTGCTCGGTTTCGAAGGCCGTACACAACTGGTTCTGTTTTATTCTGCCAACGGCATCCTGTCCATGATCAGCGACAATGTCTTTGTGGCGACTGTCTATATCAAACAGATGGTTGAACTGGTCACCGCACAACAGATCAGTCGCGAGCAATTCCAATTGTTTGCAGTGGCCATCAACGCCGGTACCAATATCCCCAGTGTAGCGACCCCGAATGGACAGGCTGCTTTCCTGTTTCTGTTGACTTCGGCTCTGGCGCCGTTGATCCGGCTTTCCTATTTGCGCATGGTCTGGATGGCGCTGCCCTACACCATCGTGCTGGGTGGTGCGGCATTGCTGGCCCTGCTGTATCTGATGTGAAGAGTACCTGAGACGTGGAAGCTGAAACGACCCTGGCTGCGGCCAAACATGTGCTGTTACTGGCAGGGGTGGTGCTCGGCACGGGTGCGGTCTGTGGCTTCGTCGCGCAGCGCACGCGGGTTCCGGACATAGTCCTCTATCTATTGGCAGGGATACTGCTGGGGCCGGCAGTCAGCGGCATGGTGGTACTGCCGGCCAATTCCACTCTCGGCCAACTGATCCTTATTTTCGGTGCGTCATACATCCTGTTCGATGGCGGCGCTACCCTGCGACTCTCGGTGTTGAAACAGATATGGATCACTCTGGTGGCGATCACTACCGTGGGCGTGCTGATCACAGCCACGGTCACGGCGCTGGCAGCACATTATCTGCTGCAGCTTCCCATGCTGCCCGCGTTATTGCTAGGTGCAGTGATCGCTTCAACTGACCCCGCGACGCTGGTGCCGGTGTTCAAACAGGTGCGGGTACGGGAGCGGTTGTCGCAGGCCGTGATGAGTGAATCGGCCTTCAACGATGCCATGGGCGCGATCCTGACCTTCACGGTGCTGGGGATGGCGCTTGGGACAGAAAGATTCTCGCTGCTAGATTCTCTGCAATCCTTGCTGTTGCAGATCGGAGTGGGGATCGGCGCGGGTATCGTACTGGGCTATCTGGCTGCATTCTTGATCGGTCATCGCCGTTATGGGGTTTTCCGTGATTACGCCCCGCTGGTGACCCTGATGGCAGTGGTGGGGGCTTACCTCGGCGCGGATGACATGCACGCCAGTGGCTTCATGGCCGTATTTGTAGCGGGTATCATCATCGGCAACCGGGAATTGTTCGGCTTCGGACTGGAGCCCGGGGAAGCGCGACGGCTCATCGAGTATGTGGACATCACCTCGCTGGTGATGCGCGTTTTCATCTTCGTACTGCTCGGAACCCAGGTGAATTTCCAGCTGATTGGAACGCACCTGTGGAGCAGCCTCGCGGTAGTTCTGATCTTCATGCTGGTGGCGCGTCCGCTTACCGTATTTATATGTGCGGGGCCAGACCGGCGGGCACGCTGGAGTTGGCGTGAATTGCTGTTCATGTGCTGGACTCGCGAGACCGGAGTCATCCCGGGCGCGCTGGCAGGCATGTTGCTGGGCAGCGGGGCACCATCAGCGGATATAATTGCCACCGTGACATTTGTCGCTATTCTGGTCACCATATTGGTGCAAGCCACCACCACACGCTGGCTCGCGACGCGCCTGAACCTGATGGAAGAATGAGGAGGAGACACGCATGATGAACCGGATCTCGCTGGCCGTATTGATGATGCTTTGCCTGGCGCCATTCGTCGCTCACGCTCAGGATAGCGATGCTGCCTCGCAGCAGATGCCGCAGGACCCGATGAGTTACAGCTATCTTCAGATCAACCATCTGGCACTGAATTCCGACTATTTCAACGATCGCTCGGCTGGGAACGGTATCAAGTTCTCGTATGATTTCCCCAATGAGGTTTACCTGTTTGGGCAGTGGAACAGACTGGATTTCGACAAGTCGTCCAGCAGCGAGAACCTTGCCGGTTTTGCCATCGGCACCCATCAGGCTTACAACGAACGGACTTCGTTCTTCGTGGATATTGGTTATTACCGGGATGCAGTAAACCGGCCTCTGGGCGGGATATCCGACAATTACTGGCGCGTGACCTATGGCCTCCGTGGTCTGCTGAGTAACTACGTCGAGCTGGACGCTGCGATCTTCACCGAACGTAATACCGATTTCGGCAGGCGTCCGTTTGGTGAACGGCTGGGCCTCGGTTTCAAGTCTGAATATATCGGCTTGATGTTGTCCGGTGAGCACACCGCCAACGGCAATCGGGTGGAGGCAAGTCTGAGCTGGTTTTACAAATAGACGGCTTGGCACTGTTCTCGATTGATTTATCAGACAGCGTCCCTGGGTCGGTGCGACAGTCTGATAAAATGACTACTTTATTCAGGCGCACTTCTTTGCCATGACCATTCGTACCCGTTTCGCTCCCAGCCCCACCGGTTATCTGCACATCGGCGGCGCACGTACTGCATTGTATTGCTGGCTCTATGCGCGCCATCATGGCGGGCAGTTCGTCCTGCGGGTCGAGGACACTGACCGTGAGCGTTCGACTGATGCGGCAGTCCAGGCGATCCTCGATGGGATGGCGTGGCTCGATCTGAAACAGGATGAGGGCCCGTTCTATCAGACGCAGCGTTTCGACCGTTACCGGGAAGTCGCACAGCAGTTGCTTGAGCAGGGGCATGCTTATCATTGTTACTGTTCGAAACAGGAACTCGAACAGATGCGCGCCGACCAGATGGCGCGTAAACAGAAGCCGCGTTACGACGGCCGCTGCCGGCAGCGTACCGAACCGGTCGCTGGCGTCGCACCGGTGATCCGTTTCAAGAATCCAGAGCAGGGCCGGACTGTGATCCATGATCTGGTACACGGCGACATCGTATTCGAGAACAGCGAGCTCGATGATCTGATTATCGCGCGATCAGATGGCACGCCGACCTACAATTTCACGGTGGTAGTGGATGATATGGACATGCGCATCACGCATGTCATCCGTGGTGACGATCACATCAACAATACGCCACGCCAGCTCAATATCTTCAAGGCACTCGGCGTGACGCCGCCGGAATATGCACACCTGCCCATGATCCTCGGACCGGACGGGACCAAGCTCTCCAAGCGACACGGCGCGGTCTCGGTGATGCAGTATCGCGAAGATGGCTTCCTGCCCGAGGCCGTCTTGAACTATCTGGTGCGATTGGGCTGGTCGCATGGCGACCAGGAAATATTCAGTCGTGAAGAGATGGTGGCGTTATTCGACATCACGGACGTGAATAAATCCGCTTCGGCCATCAATCCGGATAAATTACTGTGGCTGAATCAGCATTACATCAAGCAGGGCGATTTCATGCAGTTGGGTGCCGAGCTGGCTTGGCATCTGGAACGCATCGGTATTCGGGTGGATGATGCTAAGAAACTCGCTGCTGTAGTTGGCGCCCAGGCGGAACGGGCCAAGACCTTCAAGGACATGGCGGCCGCCAGCCGATTCTTCTTCGAGGAATTTACCGATTACGATGCGCAGGCGGCTGCGAAGAATCTGAATGTCGAGACCTTGCCGGCGTTACGCGATATGCAGAGCCGGTTGACGGCATCGGATGGTTGGTCCGCAGCGCTGATCCATGCGGCATTGGAGGCGTGTGTCGCGGCGCTGGGCGTCAAGCTCGGTAAAGTCGCGCAACCGCTGCGGGTCGCGGTCTCGGGTGGGACGGTCTCGCCACCGATAGACATTACCCTGGAAATACTGGGCCGGGAAACGGTACTCAAACGGTTGGAAAGGGCGGTCCACCATATCGAAAGTGCGGCGCGCTGAACGGAAGCCAGGGTTTGGTTGACACGCCCGGCGTCAGACTGGACAATACGCGCCCCGCGTGGGGCCATAGCTCAGCTGGGAGAGCGCCTGCATGGCATGCAGGAGGTCGCCGGTTCGATCCCGGCTGGCTCCACCAATGGTTCGAGTTTTGAACCGGGCGGCCCGGAGCCTTCCATGGCGTCCTGGCCAGCCACGCCATCCGTGGCGTGGCGCTCGACGGGGCGAAGCGATGCTTCGCCGTTTCCGTCCTGCCCCGGCGGGCTCCACCAACTCCTGGTTCGCCAATGGGAGCGGGTTTTTCAGGCAAGCCTCGTCCCCATCGTCTAGAGGCCCAGGACATCGCCCTTTCACGGCGGTAACGGGGGTTCGACTCCCCCTGGGGACGCCAAATCAGACCCCGCGATGCGAATCGCGGGGTTTTGTATTTCAGGCGCAGAAAATTCCCAGCTGCAACAGATAGTTATGCTCCTGCGCTAAATCGCGCCGCTTGTCTTTCCGTGAGTCCTTTGGAGTATAATTCGCGCCCTCATAATGACAGACGCCACGTGCGTCGCTATCCAGTGCCGCTAAAACCAATGCCGGCTGGTTCTCCCACGAGACCAGCCGCTTGCATTTTTGGCGACCCGGAGGCGGGGATGGGATGGGCAACAAGACCGATCCGAATACGACGACACAAACTTTCCGTGCCCACGTGAGTGGCGGCAGCGGCAACGGTGACGCCGACCAGCACGGCAACAAGCGTCTGGCCGCGCTGAGTCTGGGTGCGTTGGGGGTGGTGTTTGGCGATATCGGTACCAGCCCGCTGTATACCCTTTCGAGTGCATTTTCGGGGGGCTATGCGCCGGCTGCCACAGTTGAGAATGTGCTGGGCGTGCTGTCTATCGTATTCTGGACCATCGTCGTCATCG
>DASSKW010000038.1:0-35217 GCA_035690065.1 Gammaproteobacteria bacterium | reverse complement strand
GTTCCGGCACATGCCGGTACTGGAAGCCGGCAAACTGGTCGGTGTGGTGTCCATGGGTGACATGGTAAAAGCGATGCTGGAAGAGAAGACCCAGGAAGCGGAATCGCTGAAGCAATATATAACGTCCTGAAGTCAGCTATTTCCTGCGGACCTGTCGCCAGGCATCTATTGCCGGACCCGGGATTTGAATATCATCTGCTCAGTTCATCAGACGTGGCCGGAGTCACATGAGTACGCCCAACCCGTGTCTCGCTTGCGGCGCCTGCTGCGCCCATTTCCGGGTCTCGTTTTACTGGGCCGAATCCGAACCTTTCCTCGGCGGCAACGTGCCAGCCGAACTCACCAGCCGGCTCACTCCGCACCGGGCCGCGATGCTCGGTACCGACTGCGCCAATCCGCGTTGCATGGCACTCGAGGGTGAGGTCGGCGGACAGGTGCGTTGCAGCATCTATGAGAACCGGCCATCTCCCTGCCGTGAACTGGAGCCTGCATGGCTGCACGGTGAAGCCAGCGAAAAATGCGACTCGGCGCGGCGCGCTCACAATCTGCCACCACTCACCCCCGACAGCTTCGATGAACCGACCGGTCCCGGCAAATCTCCTGTCAGGCGTAGCGCCTGAATATTTACTGCGTACTCTAAATATGCGGGCATCGCAAAAAATCGGGGATTCCGGTTTCCGGGCAGGCAGAAATGGCCGGGAAACTGGCATGTATATGTCCATACATGAGGCGAGGTACAGGGGCGTACAAGTGCTGCGGGAGACAGGATGTCGGGAGCGGCCTTTGGAAGCCGTTGCCAACACCGCCAGAAAGCAAAAGATCGATTTTTAAAGGTCCCTGTGAGTCGCTGGCGCCCACCCGCACCCCACGCCTCTCCGTATATAACTGCGGAGGGTTACCGACGGCTTGAGACCGAACTCAAAGAATTGTGGCAACGCCGCGCACTTGTCACCAGCGCCTTGGCGGCGGCAGCGGCAGAAGGCGATCGCTCCGAGAATGCCGAATACATCTATCGCAAGAAAGAGCTGCGCGAGATCGACCGGCGCATCCGCTATCTGCAGAAACGCCTTCCGGATCTGCATGTCGTTACCGAATCACCTGCGGAACACACCCGGATATTTTTTGGTGCCTGGGTGACACTGGAAGACAGCCAGGGTATCGAGATCGAATACCGTATCGTCGGCCCGGATGAACTCGATCCGACCTGTGGCCATGTCAGCATGGATTCGCCGCTGGCGCAGGCGCTACTCAAGAAAGCTGTTGACGACGAGATCATCGTCAAGACGCCCGCCGGTGAAACCTATTACTACATCGTGAATGTTCGCTATGGCCCTGCCGGGGTCTGAACATACAGCGCAACAGGCCCTTGAATCCGCCTCCCCCAGCCTCAATCTGATTACCCATCAGAATATCCGGTGTGTGACATGCCTGAATTCCTGCACATCAGCTGCCCCGCCTGCAGCGCAAGAAATCGCGTCCCCGGGACGCGACTCGATCAACAGCCCAAATGCGGACGTTGCGGTAAGCCACTGTTTTCCGCACAGCCGGTCGAACTGACCGATGCCAATTTCGAGAGTGTCATCCAGGGCACCGATCTGCCGGTGATCGTGGATTGCTGGGCGACGTGGTGCGGTCCCTGCCGCATGTTCGCTCCAGTATTCGAGGAAGCCGCACGCACGCTGGAGCCCGGGTTCCGGCTGGCAAAACTGGATACCGACGCGAATCCTCGCACTTCCGCTGCGCTCGGCATCCGGAGTATCCCCACCTTGATCGCATTCAGGGACGGCAAGGAGCACTCCAGAAGTTCCGGCGCCATGCCATTGAACCAGTTCCTGCAATGGGCACGCCAACAGGCTTGAGGTCGGAACACATGATTTGTACCTGCACGCGGGCGATCAGGATTTGAACAGATCATCCAATGCAGAATGTGTCGATTCGGTGCTGGTATCGGTTTGCGGTGCAGATTTGCCGAATAATGCTTCGAGTCGCGTCTGTGCAGCTTGTTCACCGCTACGGTCCGCCGGCTGGAACGCATCCGGTACGGGACGGAAATAATCGCAGAAATTCGCCCGTTCCTTCTCCTGCACATGTTCTGCGCGTTCTTCACGACAACCCTGACGCAGGACAGGGTCATGAAACCCGCACATCCGGCATACATACAACTCGGCATGACAGGTCAGGCATTCTGATAGCCGTGATAACGGCAGCGGCACATCTTTTAATGCCGCACCACATTTCCAGCAATTCAGTAATTCTGGCATCCGCATCACCCCGGTTACAGTCTACTGCACCTGACTCATGACATCGCGCACCTCTACCTTGCAGCCAGGGACCACCGAGACCGGGCGTATCTCATAGACATGGCCAGCGACGAAATCGCCAGTGTAAATCGTTGCCTGTTTCGGTAGTCGCAGGTTATCGACCAGCAGGCTACAAAGTAAGCCGATATCGGCACGCCCGGCAGGGACTGTTATGTAGCTGGGGCAACGAGCAGGGCTGCAAACACTTTTGCCATTTACACTGGTTATATCCATCCCGTATCCCTGCCCGACTGGTGCCGCGATCTTCCACAGTCTGGTGCTCGCGACATGGATCGCAGCAAGTCGTTTGGCACCTAATTGTGCAGGAGTCAGTTCAGGCACAGTTGCGCATGCCACACAGGTCAGTGTAACCAGCATCGGCATGATGGTGCGCAATCGTAATCTCATACCGACATGGACAACAGCTGCCGGAAGAAGTGCCGCGATCAGGCCCAGGCAGCCTTGGTGTCCGTCGGTGCGTGATAATAGTCACTCTCTTCCGAGAACTGCTGGATGAGTTTCTTCAGTGCTGCCTGCCGCAGTTCAGGCGTCGAGACCGGCGCACAATCCTCACACATGGGGTCGTCACAAGGCTGACGTGAATACAGCCAGTAATGCACCGCACCTGCCAACAGGCCGTCGGCGATATCCCAGATATCCGCATCCGGATTCTCGTCGGCAAGCTGGTTTGCCAATTCCACCATCTGGCGGGCAGCACTTTCGAAATTCAACTCTTCGGGAGTCATGGCGGTATCCTCCGAAACTCTGCGTACCTGTATCCGGATCGGGCAGATCGCTGCACGAATGGGGTTGACGAATTGCTGCTCAATAACACCAACCCTGATCAATATGCCCAAAATGGACAGCAAAACTGCGGGGCTTGGCTGTTCAGCGACAGGTAGTCTAGCAGACCCATGCCACAGAGAGCTTTCCGACCCGGATAGCCCGGTCCCGGGACTGCAGCTCGCTGCGCCGACCTGCTACCATACCGCATCAAGTCCGAAATTAACGAGACCGCACCATGGCAGATCAGGGCAACGAAACGAAATTCGAATTCGATCTCGACAATCTGTACCGGGAAGAAGTATTCACGGACCAGAAAGTCGGTACCTTGCGGCAGATGACGCCAGTGAAAAAAGATGGTTCAGCAGACAACACCCGGCCGATATTATTCGTCGGCGAGACCAGCCTGCTGACACCCGCCGGTACTTTGCCAGTCAATTTCAGGATCGAAGCGGAGACCCTGACTGACGCATTCGGGAAATTCACGGCAGCTGCCAATCAGGCAATCCAGGAGACCATGGAGCAGTTACGCGAATTGCGTCGCCAGGCGGCATCCTCCATCGTGGTACCGGAGCTTGGCAAGGGCGGAGGTCTGGGTGGACTCGGTGGCGGTGGCAAGATCCAGATCCCATAGTCATTGCAGATGATATGAGACAGAGCGACGACTGACAGGAGAGAATCAAGAATGCTGGTCAACTGCGTCGTCTATCAGGAAGGCAAAAAACTCAAGGACATCTCCAGGCAGGATATCAGTGCCTGGGTCAGCCGCGCTGATTGTTTTGTCTGGGTGGCATTGCGCGACCCGGAACCGGCCGAACTCAGCGAGATGCAAACTGAGTTCGGCCTGCATGATCTCGCGGTAGAAGATGCGCGCCAGGGCCATCAGCGCTCCAAGATAGAAGAGTACAGCGATTCGTTATTTGTGGTCCTGCATGTTGTGGAACCGGCTGAAGACGAGTTACGCGTGGGTGAACTCGATATCTTCGTGGGCCGGAATTTCGTACTGTCAGTACGCAACCGGTATGAGAAAGCCTTCACTGGGGTACGCGCTCGCTGCGAACGCGAACCACAACTACTCAAGTATGGTTCTGGTTATGTGTTCTATGCGTTGATGGATGAGGTCGTGGATCGCTATTTCCCGATCCTCGATGCACTTGAAAACGAACTGGAATCCATCGAGGAGCGTATCTTCGCCGGGACTTCGGCACGCGCCAATATCGAAGCGCTGTATGCCCTGAAGCAGAAGCTGATGGTGTTGAAACACGCTACCGCTCCGTTGCTGGAGGCGGTCAGTAAACTATATGGCGGCAGAGTACCGATGGTGTGTGGCGGGATGGGTGACTATTTCCGTGACATCTATGACCATCTGGTACGGCTGAACCAGACCATCGATTCCACCCGCGACATGGTAGTGACCGCACTCTCGGTCAATCTTTCGATGATCGCCTTGCAGGAAAACGAGACCACCAAGAAACTCGCTTCCTATGCTGCCTTGCTCGCGATCCCGACTTTGATCGTCGGTATCTACGGGATGAACTTCGTGCATATGCCGGAGCTGAAATGGCGTTTCGGTTATCCACTGATATTGATCCTGATGGCCGCGATCGATGCGTGGCTGTTCCGGCGCTTCCGTCGCATCGGCTGGCTCTGAAGCACGTTACTCAGCGCGGCTTGTTGCCCCGCTTGATCAGCATCCGGCTGGTCGTCTCCAACCACCATGTCGTCATCTGCCGACGCAACGGTTCCGGCGCCAGCGCGAACGCGGTTTGACTGGCCTGGTTAGTGATATCCGGACGTGCGCCGGAACGGATCAGGAATTCGATCACGCCGCTATGTGCCTGCGCCGCAGCCAGATGCAGTGGCGTATTGCCAAGTTTATCCTGCACTTCCAGCCGCGCGCGATAAGTCATACACAATTTCACCATCGTCAAGTTACCGCGCTCTGCTGCTTCATGCAGTGGAGTCCGATCGCGATGATTCGCATGGTTTACGTTGGCACCCAATTCTGCCAGGGTGCGCGCCAGCGGTTCCTTGCCGCTGCGTATCGCAATCAGAAACGGCGTATCGCCATCGTGATTTATTGCATCCACCGGCACCCCGCTCGACACCATAGCCCGGGTACCTGCGACACTCGGGCTGTGCGATTTCACATACGCATGCAGTACCCGGTTACGCTTGGCCGTAGTTCGGGTCTGCATACCGGCGGACAGCGCACGTACGATGGTCCGGTCATGCTGATGCGCCGGACCCTGCTTGCCGAGAAAAATGCTTTTCAACCACCCCAACATAAACTTACCCCTATAATCATTTGGGCCATCATACCAGTCTTGCATACATGGAAATGCTGATTATCAGCCAGATATAATCCATGGATCCGGGGCCGATAATAAGTCAACCATTATGTATTTAATACGTATATTGATCTTGCAGCGTGTTGTTCCCGGCAGCAGGAGACATATGCGAGTTCTTTTCCGTGCTGGCCTCGGGGTCTCCAGCCTGGCACTGCTGCTGGCGAGCACACCAGTATGTGCGCAACCGGAACAGGCCGGCAGTGCTGCGCTGGCGGAAGGCACGGTAATCGCCATCGGCAGCTCGGGCACCCAGCGCCCCCTGCATGATGGCGATGCCGTCTATGCGGGAGACTCCATCAGTACCAGCGCCAACAGTTACGCTGACCTCGAACTCGATGATGGTGGTCGCATCCTGCTGCGGCCAGGCAGTGAATTTCAGATCGAGCAATATCATTTCGACCCTGCTGCACATGGGCTGGCTGGTGACTCCGATGCGTCACCATCGACACCGGACACCGCACAACCCGAGGAACAGGAAAGTGCGATCTTCCGTCTCATAAAAGGCGGGTTGCGTGCGATCGACGGGCTGATAGGCAAGACCGAACCGCAAGCCTACGCGATGCAAACGCCGGTCGCCACCATCGGTATCCGCGGCACCGAATACGATGTTCGATATTGTGAAAGCAATTGTCAGGATGAAGCCGAGAATGGTGTGGCCCCGGATAACGGTCTATACACCGCAGTCAATGAGGGCTCCATCGGTATCAAGAACGATACCGGTGTCGGCGTCGTGAAACAGGGGGGCTACGGATTCCTTGAAAATCGGCGCATGCGCTTCCGTCTTCTCAAGGCCCGCCCGCATGCGTTACGACACATGGCCTTGCCAGAAAGATTCCGTGACCGCGTGGAACGTATGCGCAAGCTCATCAAGCAGCGTCGTCTGCGGCGCTGGAAAGCGCTGCGGAAGCGGCATCGCCGGCATGGCCGGCGATACCTGCAGCAGGACTCAGGCGGTCCCGGTCAATCCTGAGATCGGGGCTGGCATCTCGTGCTATCCGAGATGCTGTTTCATCCAACCAACCCAGCGCCGATAGACATCGGTGGTGCGAACGATGTCGTGCGGGAAGTGCGTGTCGGCCGGATAAGCGTAGAACTGTACTTCGACGCCATTGTCGCGCAAAGCGTGATACCACTCGTAACTGTTCACCAGCGGTACGTTGGGGTCGCCGACGTCGCCCATGATGAGCGTTGGCGCTTTCACATTGCGTGCTGCGCTGATCGGCGATTGCTCGCGCCAGATGTCCCAGTACTTTGCCGTCCAGGGTGACCCGCCGAAGAAATACAGATCGCCAGTCTGATAATACGCGACGGTGTAATCCATGACCCAGTCGGTGAGTGCAGCACCCGACACCGCAGCTTGCCAGATTTTCGGATAGTGGCCGGTCAGCCAGGTGGTCATGTACCCCCCGTACGACCAACCCGATACCCCGATGCGCTTGGCATCCACTATTCCGAGTTTTTCCACCGCGGCCAGGCCCGCCATCACATCCTTGCCAGGACCGGCGCCGGTATCGCGATAGATGGCATGCTGGTATTTATCACCCAGATTGATGCTGCCGCGATAGTTCGGTTGGAACACCAGGAAACCTGCTGCTGCCAGCAATTGTGGCAACGGCGAGAAGCGGACCGTGGACGCGCCTTCCGGGCCGCCATGGATCACCAGCACCAATGGATATTTGTGGCCCTGCTGGTAACCGACCGGATAGGTCAACACACCGTCTTCACCGAATCCATCCGGCCCTTGCCAGTTCAAGGTTTCAGTGCGCCCGAGTTTCAATTTATCCACGAACGCATTCAGATCAGTCAAACGACGTGGCTTCGCGGTGACCGAATCCATCACATACAACTCATCGGGATGCGTGGCGGTGCTGCCGGTAAATGCGATGACCCCGTTCCGGGATACGCTGGTATCGGAACCGATATTGACCTCACCGGTATCCAGCGCTCGTGCCGGACCATGCAAACCCTGTTGCCATATCACCGAACGGGTCCCGTCTTCGCCGGTCAGCAACAAACCGCCGTCCTTCGGTAACCAGGCGAAGGTATCGAAGTTCCGGGCCTGGGCCGCAGTCGCATCACGGGTCTTGCCGTCCACATGTACGTACACAGCGTTGCCGTTGTTCTGATCGCCGTCGCGCGGACGCAGGAAGGCAAACGTATCGTCATCCGGTGCATAGGCAAAGCCGGCGGAAGTCTGTGCCGGGACCAGGGTACGGGGTCCGCCTCCCGCGACATCCACCTCCGCGATCACCGAATGAAACGAAGGGCCCCAGTAAGGATTCGGAAATTTGGTGAACACGATATGCTTGCCATCATGACTCCAGACCAGCGGGGTCGCGCCTTGCTGGTCGGTCTGCAGGCTGAAGTCGCCGTGGGTCAATTGTTTTTCAGCACCGCCAGTACTCGCCACTATCCACAAGTGCCAGGGTGCCACAGCAGCACGCAACTGAAAGTTGCCGTCGGTGACATGAAATACATCATCGTGCGCCTTGACGGCTTTCTCGTTGATCGGCGGATCCTGCGCGACGAATGCGATCTGCTTGCCGTCCGGACTCCAGGTGAATTCATCCACGCCTTGCTTGTTGTCGGTGACGCGCACCGGATCGCCACCGGCCATCGACATGACGAATATCTGTGCCTGCTTGGTATCAGTATCTTTTGCCAGAAATGCGAGGTGCGTGCCATCCGGTGACCAGCGTGGTGAATCCAGCCCTTCCCGGTCATAGGTCACCGCGCGGGCCGTGCCGCTGGCTACGTCCACCAGTTCGATCTCGGACTTGTTCTTGTCGTCTTTCCAGTCCGGACGCGACACGATCACCGCGATCTGCTTGCCGTCAGGCGCAAGCTGTGGATTACCGATACTTGCCAGTTTCTGCAAGTCGTCGAGTTGAAAGCCAGCAGCCGACTGCGTGTCGGCGGCATATAAGGAACAGCTCAATAAGGGAAAAACGATACCAGCCAGCAATACGTGCGATTTCATCGGCAGCAGTCCTCGCAGATGGGGGTCACACTATATCAGCAAGTCCATTTGGGCTGGAAACGGGCTCTCGATAAAACATTTAACCCTCCCTGCCGGTCACATGTACCATGCAGCCTGAAGCCCCGTGCCGGAGTACCCGATGCGAACCCGTCTGAAACATGCATACCTGCAACTGCTTGCGGCCATCCTGACGATCGGGTTATCGACTTGCGCAGGTACTGCGTCTGCACAGGAACTGAGCCAGAATGTGTTGCAGCCGTATTGGCAGCAGCTCGAAACCGTCGACTGGATCGCCCAGGGCCCGGTCAAACCACGACACGTGTTGTATGAATTCGTCGATCCGAACTGTGGCTACTGCCACCAGTTGTGGAGTGAGATGCAGGCGGAGTACTCACATGGCGTGCAGGTGCGCTACATCCTGCTCGGGATCATCTCGGACAGCAGCCCTTATAAGGCTGCTGCAATCCTGGAAGCTGCCGATCCAGCAGCAGCCTTGCGTCGGAACGAACGTCTGTGGGGCCAGAATCCGGATGGCAGCAAAGGCGGTGGCATCCAGCCGCTTGCCAGCCTGGATTTTTCCATGCGTTTAAAACTGATGATGCATTTCAAGCTGGCGCAGAATTTTGGCATCCTCGGTACACCGGGACTGGTATGGAAAGACCGGCAAGGTCAGATACACGTGCGGCAGAGCGCACCATCGCCGGAGGAATTGCAGCGCATCGTCGAATCTGCAAGCAGCGAATGAGCCCCGGTTGGGCCGGCCAGTCCTCTTATCAATCCGATGACATCGCCGCGACGATGGCGAGATCGCTCGCTTTCACCGACGCCACGTCGAAAGTACGCGCCGCCGCGGCCATCCGGGTAAGCGCTGCTGCCATCTCCATCGGCGGCTTGTTGTCGCCTTTCTTCAGGCGCACCCAGCGCACCGGATTGATACGTGCGACCACATAGTTGCGCAGATAGGGTGATTTGAAACCGCGTGCCTGTAATTTCACCACAATCTTCTTGACCTGCGCATCGATCTGCCGCAGTCGTGCCGCATACGCTTCGCGCTGGCGCAGACTGGCCGGCAGCGTACGTTCACCGAAACGATCCACTTTCTTCAGGAAGGAGCTATACGCGCCACCGGCGAAGCGTTTGTCTTCTGCGTACAGTATCCCCAGGGTAAGAAATTCCGGCGCCTCGAACTCCGCGCTGTATTCACTTTCCTTCGCCCGTGGTCTGCGCCTGGCCAGATTACGTGCCATGCGAATCACTTCCAACGCACGGTCCTTGAGGTTATGGGCTTTCTCGGTATTGAGCGCCAGGATGCGGAACGCGAGCTGCTCGTCCGGCGACACCAGCGCGCTGATCAGTTTCAATCCCAGCACTTTCGCTGCTGCCAGCCGGTGACGGCCGTTCGGCGTCCACAACAGCCCGTCTTCGCCGCGTACCACGATGATCGGATCGAGGAATGAACCGCTCTCTTCGATCTTCTGCGCCAGCCGCCTGGTATGGGTTGGTGACAGATCGCGCTGGAACGGAGTCGGTTGTACCGCGGTGATCGGCAAGGTCGCGAGCAGCACCGGCCGCCCCGACAGAGGTTCGCGATACCCGCCAATCGCGATACCACCCACCTTCTGTACTTCGTGGCACAAGTCAGCCAGCGGAGGTGCGTCCATCGCCAGCACGATATCGCCGGCATCGAGTCCGCGCCGGGTCTTGCTCACCACCAGTCGCTTGCGCGCGGCAGTCGCCCTGGCCGAGTTTGTTTTTTTCCTGCGTGCGGTCGGCATACCTCGGACTCCTGGCGATACTGGTTTCGAGCGCCCCGGCTCAATCTTCCGCACTGTAACTCTTGATGATGTAACTGCCGGATTTTTCGTCGCGCTGCAGCGTCAGCAGTCCTTTGGACTCGGCTTCTTCCAGCAATTGCCCGAAACTGCGGAAGCCATGGTAAGCCTCATTGAATCCGGGTTTGCGGCGCTTCAATGCCTGCTTGACCATCGAACCCCAGACCTTGTCTTCCTCGCCGCGTTCCCCGAACAGGTCTTCCACAGTCTCCAGTACCAGATCAAACGCTTCCTGGCGCTTGTCGGTTTCCGGGCGCGGTGTCTTTTTTTCCGCAGACTTGGCGGCGCCAGCAGATGAGGACCTGCGCTTGCGTTTACGTGGCTTCTCGGCGCCGCGAACCAGATCGTCGTAATAGATAAATTCATCGCAGTTCGAGATCAGCAGATCGGAGGTGGAACTCTTGACGCCGACGCCGATCACCAGCTTGTTGTTCTCACGAAGCTTGCTGACCAGCGGCGAGAAATCCGAATCACCGCTCACGATCACGAAACTGTCCACATGTGATTTGGTGTAACAGAGATCGAGCGCGTCCACCACCATGCGGATGTCGGCGGAGTTCTTGCCGGATTGGCGCACATGCGGGATCTCGATCAATTCGAACGACGCTTCGTGCATCCCGGGTTTGAATTCCTTGTAGCGTTCCCAGTCGCAATAGGCCTTCTTGACCACGATATTGCCTTTCAGCAACAGCCGCTCCAGCACCTTGCGGATATCGAACGCAGCGTACTTGGCATCGCGCACACCCAGCGCGACATTCTCAAAGTCACAGAACACGGCCATATTATGCGTAGCTGATTTATCGACCATTAGGGATCACCTGAAAAACCGCGCTTGCGGCTCATCTGTCAGTTTAAACTGTATCGGAGCTGACCGACAGCGGCGATATGAACATCGCGACTGTGGTATTACAAGGTCCACTGCAAGTCGAGCAACAGGCGCCGTGTACTGTAGCTGTCCCAGTCGGGGCGCTCCCGGAAGAACGCGGCGCGGAAGCGCACCTGATCGGTGATGCCGTATGCCCACCACAACATAGTGCCCCGGGTACCGGCATGAAACCACCAATCGTCATCGTTGAATGCGCCCAGCACCGCCTCGCGCTGCATGCGTTGCATCGCGATGCCGACTTCCTGTCCTCGTGCCCTGAAACTATTGCCGACTGCGAACTCGAGTCGGCCGGCCTTATCCAAGTCGCTTGTCTTTACGTTACGATCCACATCGACCAGCAGCCGCATCGGCAATACCGTATTGATATGCAGGATGAACTGGGCATCCAGCAGTGCGTAATCGTCGGCGAAATGGCCATTGACAGTCTCGTTGTCTCGGTCCAGCCCCGCCGCAACCAGCGCGTCCAGGTTGCTGAAGCGCAAACCGGTGAGAATGAACTCCGGCGACACGAGCGAAGTCTGATGCAGAGTCAGACCAAGTTGCAGCGCCACGATCCGCGACTGGTCACCGAACATCTGTTCGCCGCGAAATCCACCGCCGGTGATACGGAACATATCCTCGTCGCCGAATGATATCTCGTGCATATACGAGATACCGGCGGGACGCAGGTCCGGATCCCACAACATGCGCGACAACACGAATGGAAAAACAGTCTTGCCAAACAACAACTTGTCGTTCTGAGTCGGAGCATAAGACAGAAACAGCGAATCCAGCGCCAGATCGCGACTCCGTTCATTGTCGTTGTTCTGAAGTATCTCGTCGTTGCCGACGGTACTTTCATCCACCCGCAAGGCACCACCCAGGGTCCATTGGTCGTCGATCTGCCAGGTCGGGCCGTAGCGCAGGCGGGTCCACAGGCGGGTCAGATGATCACCGCCCGGGGCACTGCGTACCACATCGCCTCGCACCAACCAGTCACCGGACCAGGCGACCGGATTGACAGCGGGTTCCACGCTGAGATCCAGATCGTCTGCTTGTGCAATACAGATACCCAACAACCAGAGTCCGCAACCAGCTGCAATAGCGGTGTATCGCAATCCTTTCTTAGACACGGATTCCCTCCAACATTGCCAAAAGTACTTCGGCACTGCGTGGGCGCAGTTCGCGATCCGCCTTGAGGCAGGCCACGATCACCGCTTCCACTTCCCTGGAAATATTCGGAACCAGTTCAGATGGCCGCACATATTCCTCTTTGGATTTGAGCTCCGATTGACGGCCCATGTCGCGGTCGTTGAAAGGCAATTTGCCGGTGAATATCTGATACATCATCACACCACAGGCATATATATCGGCACGCTCGTCTACCGGTTGGCCCAGTAATTGTTCCGGAGGAGCATAGCGCGGCGTACCCACCAGGGTCTTCTCGCGTTCCTGGCCATCGCCGCGCCGGATCGCGCTCGCGATGCCGAAATCCATCAGCTTGGCGTTGCCGCTCGGTTCCAGCATCACGTTCTCGGGCTTGATGTCGCGATGCAGCACCGACTGTTCATGCGCGACCTGCAGCGCAGTACAGACCTGGCGCATGATGCGAAGTCCGGCCGCCACGGGTAATTGTTCGCGATTCTGCAACAGGTAGCGTAGCGTCATACCGCGCACATATTCCATGGAAATGAATGGGATGTTATCGATCTCGCCGAAATCGTAAGTCCGCAACACGTTGCGATGTGTGATCTTGCGTGCCAGCCGGATCTCGCTTTTCAGCGCATCGAGCAGCATCCGGTTACCAGCCATGTCGGCTTTCAAGGTCTTCAAGGCGATGAACTCGCCCAATTGTCGATCACGTGCCTTGTACACCACCGCCATGCCACCGGCACCAAGCTCGCTCAAGATCTCGTAACGTCCACCCAGAGTCATCCCCGGTAACAGATGCGCGCGCGCAGTCTCGACATCGGCCAGGGGTGTCGCCGCCATGACAGTCGCGTCCTCATCACCGTGCGGAGCATCGATCTGTTCCGCATGTTCGACTGTGAACACATTGCGGCCGCTCGCCGCACCCGGCAACTGTTCTATCTTCACGCCGGGCCGGTTCGCTAGCAGACGCTCAACCTGAGCCGTAATCAGGATCACGCCGGGGGTCGCTTCCGGCAACAGTTTTTCGAGTTGACGCACCGGTTCGCCGACCAGACAGCCGGCGGCCCCGAGAGTCCATTCCGCCGCCCCAGTAATCACGTTGCCGACGCTCAGTGCCAGACACAATGCCAGCCCCTGGTTGCCGGCTACCGTGCGCACGTGGGTCGCGGTCCCGAGTGCTCGCACCAAGGAAGTCGCGGCATCGAAAGCATCGAACACGATATAGACTCGCCCGCCTGCGACCGCGGCGATGTGCCCGCCCTGCGCACGAGCCGGTGCTTCGACGTTACGCAGAAACTGATTATAAAGGTCTATGGCTTTCTCGGACGAAGCCGATTGCATGCTGGCGTTGTCGCGCAATTCGATCCCCAGCACCGCGGTTGTGGCGGACTGGTTGGGACGCATCAGTTCAGCAGGTGAAGTTGATTGATCGGCAGATGGATCCGGCAGGTATTTCGCCAGATCCGCCATGTAGTTCTCGATCTCACTCTTTTCGCGCAAGTCGCTCAACAAGGAATCGAACGCCTGGGTCAATTGTGCGATCTCGCCATCGCCATGCGGGACGAAGCGACGCTTGAACTCGCCACGCGCTGCAGCCTGTGCCGCAACCGCCAGTTCACGCAAAGGTCGCGCCAGTCGTGGCGACAGCCACAAAGACAACGCGATCGCTACCAACGCCGCCACCACTGCCGCAATCAGTTGCTCGGTCAGGATGGCACGGAAATCACCCATGGCACTGTCGTAAGAGGTGAGCGCCAGTGCCAGTCCGACATGATTGGTGCTACCCAGGATGTCAGCATACGCAAGCCAGCGCTCGCCGCTGAGTTCCAACGGGAAAGTTTTACCTGATGGCACATCCTTCAGATTGGAGAGTGCTTGCTTGAGCGCATCGAGCTGCGGTCCATCCAATGTGGTCGCTACCGGTACGACACCGCCGCCACCGGTATCCAGCACTGCCACTTCCGCACCGCTGACCTGTTTAACCTGTTGCAACAGACCCTGGTCAATTTTCAGCGCCAGTACCAGGTAACCCAGGAATTCATCACGATTCGCGAGCGGTGCGACTGCGATCTGGTAGGCACGCCCATCGCGTATCCAGTAGCCGGTGCTGGCCGACTGCGATTGCAATGCCGCTGCGATCGCCGGTACGCCAGTCATATCCTGTTGCGCGGATTGCATACCACCGGTCCCGGCCAGCAGATGTCCGTTGCCATCCAGCACGATGCCAAAATCGAAACCGAGTTCACCTTCGCGTTCGGTGAGCAGATCCAGGATCGAACGCGTATCCACCTCGCCAGCGCCGGTAAGATTATTGCCGGTCGCGTTAGCAACATAACTGATGAAATACGGATCGGTCGCCAACAGTCGCGACATCAGGCGCAACTGCTGAAATCGCAAGGTCTGGAAACTCTGCTGCACCGCACGACTGTGCGTGAGAGCATCGTTGACCGCATGCGTAGCGATGCGATTGCCGCGCGTGTAAGTAATCGCCGCAGCGGCTGCCAGTGCCACGACTACCAATGATGTCGAGGCCAACAGGATACGAGTGGTAAAGCTCATACTGCGTACCATGGTTCAATACCCTGAATCCGGGCGATTCTTGTATGGTTTTCCGAACTTGTTGAAGTGAGCAGGGATGCCGGTTCTGACGACACGGAGTTTGATATCGAACGGCGCCGCATTCAGAGCGGCGACATGCTCACGCCATACCGGGGTTCGCGGATGCCAGACCACCAATTCACCGGGACCTGCGGGCAACCCGCGTAAATCAAAATGACCGTCTGGCTGCACGCGCACGAAATAGGGGGTATCCAACACCAGGATATACCCGTACATCTCCCGGTGGACGTTACAGAACACCCGCACCAACCCGCCGTGATTGAAAGTCGCTGATTTGCTGACGCCGTTGCGGTACAGCCCGAGATCGAACTGGTCGCCGGGCGAGGTAGAAAATACGTTATGCAGGATTGGGTCATCGTTAGGGAAATTGACGGTCGAGCCTACCGTGACAGCCAGCACATGCGGATGCAGAGTCTTGTCCTGCATCAACATCGTGGCCTTATCGATCGGCATATGCATCGGTAACGGCGCATCAGGCTTGAAGAACACAAACGCATCGGTGATGTCGTTCTGTTCGGCGCCGCCGGTAGAGTCGACCAGCGCGACCTGTCCACTCAAACCACCCGCTCGGACTCCGAAACTGAGCAACAGTCCCGCTACGGCTGCGATGCCGGCCCATTTACTTGCCATCCATCTCTCCCGTAAAAAACAGCACCGGACTATCACTCCCGACCTGACCGTGGCCACTCGGAGCCGAATCAGTTATGACAAATCCGCCCAGATAATACGTGACTCAGCAGGAATAAGCACTCATCCCCGTCCTTGCAAGCCATCCGCCCTCTGCTAAGCTTAAGCTTGCCTGCTCGGGGAATAAAATCGCAAATCCAAGCAACCTTGGGTCAGGCTTAATCATGCGAATGACAGAACCGCCATGCCACCCATACCTGAATGGTGGCGTTTGCTGGTTCTGATATATGGATCGTGCACTAAATACATGGGGTATCAATCGTGAACACCAAGAAATTCTGGTTTACTTGCGCGTCGGTCACATTGGCGGCGATGTGTTGCTTGCACAATGCAGACGCCAGGAACAAATTCGCCAATGCCAGGCCGTACTATCAACCTATCACTATCTATAGCAACAGCGGTCCGTCCCAGGGAATCTGGCTGGTGAAGGCCCAGACTCCTACCGACCCGATCATCCAACTGACCAATCAGCCGCTGGATGGCATCTCTAGCAGCAATATCGCGACATTCGATATCTGGAATTACGACACTGTCAAACAGGAGGCTCTGAAAGTTTCACCCAGGCTGCTGGTGTATGGTTTGGGTGGGGTACTGTATTCAGAAAATCTCAAAACTCCGGGAGTTCCCAAGCAATTCTCCAACGGGACCTATACCCAACTGTGCACCCTGACAGCACTTGATGGCGCATCGTACCAGAAAGCTTCATCGTACCTGCAAGCCATCGTGATTCCTTCCGGCAGTGGCGATTGCACGACCGGTGTCGGCACACAAAGCTGGCTGATCCCGGCCAGCGCCAACAAGAATACTACACCGGTCGTCGAACCGAACGGCTGGAACGTGCTGACTGCATTCTCTACTTTGGCAGATGGCTCATTCCAAGGTTGGGTGGTCGATAATGGCAGCAGTATCGAATTGGACGATGCAAATTTTAATTTCCAGTCGAACTTGCTGACCGGTCTGACCAGCGAGGATAAAGTAAGCCTGCTAGGCAACCACGGTTCGACGGTATTCATATCGGTATCTCATAATGACGGTACTACGATCACCAATACGGTCTATCGGATGACGACCAGCGGAGCAGATTCGATCGGAAGCTACAGCTATGCGGTGGGGGCCCTCTGCACATCGAATGGTGGAATCGGTGGCACTGTGATCGATGCCAGCAACGATTTCTTCGCCTTTGCCGAAGCGACCGATACCGGATATAGCGTCTATCGCGCCAGTCTGGTGAGTGGCAGTGCTGTCGCGCTCTATACAGATGCTTCCGGAAATGAATGCGGCTCATTAGCAGGCGAACAGGTTTCAGCCGGACATGTGGTCGTCAATGAATACTCGCCCGTCACCGGCTTCAACCGGGTCATCGGTGTCGCTGAAGCTGGTGCCGCCAATCAGGTACCGGCGATCATGGCCAGTGGTGATGCGAATAATTTTCCTTCGGCAACCTACATCATCGATGGCCATGCCTGGATCGACGACTTTAATTATCCGGACTCCGGGCCCGTGACCTTCACGGTATTGGTGCGTAACGGTGACGGTACCAGCGTCGCCAACTATGCAGGTTCTCGTCGAATCGACGATATCTGGGGTGGCTTCCGTCTAGGCGACAACCCGAATATAGACCGTCAGGTGGTGTATCTCTTCACACCCAATAGCACCAGTTGTAGCGGCGGCACGGTGGTCGCGATCGATCCCGCAACTTTCGGCCAGACATCGATCAGCGGTCTGCCAAGCGATGCCTGTTCGATATACGCGTACGGCTGGGATCCGACCAGCTTCGGTAACGTGTCGGAACCGGCTGGTAATTCGATCATTTCCATCGATCCGAATGCCGGACAACTCTATATCCTGAGCATCCCACAATCACTCGGAACATATGCCAGCACGGCGTATCTGCCAGGTTATCCATTCTATTGATGGGGTATCGGCAAGTGGACCGGATTGGGGCGCCGCGCAATGCGGCGCCCTTCTTTAACGCCTCTGGATCAGATACCGGAACGGATCATATCTGCGGCCTTCTCGGCGATCATGATAGTAGGCGCATTGGTGTTGCCTCCGATCAGGCTGGGCATGATCGATGCATCCACCACGCGTAAGCCCTGCATACCGATCACTTTCAATTCCGGATCCACCACCGCTGCCTGATCATTGCCCATCCGGCAGGTACCGACCGGGTGGTAGATGGTTTCGGCACGGGCCCGGATCGCATCACAGACTTCTTCGTCGCTGTGCACCTCCGAGGTGAAGAGTTCCCGGGTGCGGTAAGGTGCGAATGCCGGTGCTTCGACGATGCGACGCGCCAATCTGAAGCCGGCAAGCATGGTCTGCATGTCATCGATATGACCCAGGTACTTCGGATCGATGGACGGCGGCACCCGGGGATCACAACTGGCAATCGCTACGCGGCCGCGGCTTCGGGGACGCAACTGACAGACGTGTAACGAATAACCATGCCACAGATGCTGCAAGGTGCGGCCGTGATTGTGGACGACAGCAGTACAGAAATGCAGTTGCACATCCGGCAATGAGAGTGCTGGATCAGTCTTCAGGAATCCGCCCGCCTCCGCTACGTTGGTACACAACATGCCACGGCGTGCACGACGATAACGGCCGATCTCGCGCAGCAATCGCACCATGCCGCGTGGTGAACCGCCCATCAAATCCAGACTGTTGGCGCGCCAGATCAACGTGTAATCCAGGTGATCCTGCAGATTGTGCCCAACTCCCGGCAGATGTTGCACGACATCGATACCGAGCGAGCGAAGCTCTGCAGTATCGCCGATACCGGACAGCATCAATAACTGTGGCGACTGGAACACGCCGGCGCTGAGGATCACTTCTGCACGGGCGGCTATGGTCTTGACGATACCGGCGTGTCGATATTCGACCCCACTCGCGCGTTTCCCATCAAACAGTATTCTCTGTGCATGCGCGCCGGTGATCACACGCAGGTTCGGACGCTGCAGGTGCGGTTGCAGATAGGCACGCGCTGCGCTGCAACGTTCACCATCCTGTTGCGTGACCTGATATACCCCCACCCCTTCGTGTCGCGCGCCGTTGAAATCGGGATTGACGGGAAAGCCGGCTTGTTTTGCCGCCTCCAGAAACAACTGCTGCATGGGATTGTCGGTACGCGAATCGCTTACCTGTAATGGACCATCGCTACCGTGGTATTCGTCATGCAACGTCGTGTTGCACTCGGCGCGCCTGAAATACGGCAACACCTCCGCGTAGGACCAGCCGGGATTACCGGCCGCTGCCCAGGCATCGTAATCGGCACGATGCCCGCGCGTGTAGATCATCGCGTTGATGGCGCTGGAGCCGCCCAGCACCCGGCCGCGCGGTTGATACAGACACCGGCCGTTGAGTGCCGCCTGCGGCGTGCTACGGAAACCCCAATTCATAAAGGGCGCCGGTACCGTCACGACCATCCCCAACGGGATCCGGACCATCCAGCTATCGCCTTTACCACCGGCTTCCAGCAGACAGACTTTGACTGCGGGATCTTCCGACAGCCGGCTGGCCAGTACACAGCCTGCCGAGCCACCGCCCACGATGACGTAATCGAACTCCTGTACGTGACTTCGCGATGCTATCGCCATCTGGTTACATAGCCGTCATACGGCCGGGTGCTGTGCGGCCCATCGCAGTTTTTGCGATCTCGACAAGCGCTTCAATGCAGCCTCCAGTTTCGAGGCCTCGGACCGCCCCTGGACCTGGATGGCTGCCAGCAATCTCAACGGCGGGTTGGCGCGTGTGAACTTCGCACCCCGGCGGCTGCGGCGGTGTTCGTCCATACGACGGGATACGTCAGTGGTGATACCGGTATAGATACGGCTGCCGTTACATTCCAGCAGATACACGAAATAAGCTTGGTCCGGGTTCGGCATGGGCGGTTCCAAAGCCGGTAACGGCGACTGAAATTCAGGCTATCATTTGCCTGTCGGCTCAACAACCATCAGCCACCACCATGAGAGGTTCGTTTATGAGTAAAGGCATGGATCGGAAAAAGGAAACCAGGAAAAAGTCTGAAAAGACCCTCAAGGAAAAACGCGCCGAAAAGAAAGCCAAAAAGGAAAGCCGGAATTTCTGAACCCGGGTTACGGCACAGGGACGTGCCGGCATCGCCAAGCGCCGATATCAGGGCTATGCTTGCGGCTCACCTGCTCCCTGTTGAATTTCAATGAACAAATCCGAAACCGCTGCTGCCCGCCCCGGACCTGCGTTCCGCGACCTGGGCCTCGACCCGGCGTTGCTGAAAGCCCTGCAGGACGTGGGCTACGAGACCCCCTCCCCGATCCAGGCCCGTACCATCCCGCATCTCCTCGCCGGGACCGATGTACTAGGCCAGGCCCAGACCGGCACCGGCAAGACAGCCGCGTTCGCCCTGCCGCTGTTATCGCGGCTCGATCTGAAACTAGCCGCGCCACAAGTACTGGTGCTCACGCCGACGCGTGAGCTCGCGATCCAGGTCGCGGAAGCGTTCCAGCGTTATGCCGCACATCTCAAAGGCTTCCATGTATTGCCCATCTATGGCGGGCAGGATTATCGCGGGCAACTGCAACAACTCAAGCGCGGTGCGCATGTCATCGTCGGCACACCGGGCCGCGTCATGGACCACATGCGGCGCGGCACCTTGCAGCTGGGAGGATTAAGCAGCCTGGTACTGGATGAAGCCGATGAGATGTTGCGCATGGGCTTCATCGACGATGTCGAATGGATCCTGGAACAGACGCCACCGGAACGACAGATCGCCTTGTTCTCCGCCACCCTGCCGGCGGTCATCAAACGTATCGCACAGAAATACCTGCGCGATCCGCAGGAAGTCCGCATCGAAGTTGCGACCACCACTGCCGATACCATCCGGCAACGTTACTGGCTGGTCAGCGGCACCCACAAACTGGATGCGCTGACCCGGATCCTCGAAGCGGAAGATTTCGATGCCATGCTGGTGTTCGTGCGTACCAAGACCGCAACCCTGGAACTGGCCAGCAGACTTGAAGCACGCGGCTACTCGGTAGCCGCACTGAACGGCGACGTGCAACAGAAATTGCGCGAGCGCACTGTACAGCAACTCAAAAGCGGTGCGATCGATATCGTGGTGGCCACCGACGTGGCGGCGCGCGGCCTCGATGTCGAACGCATCAGCCATGTCGTGAACTACGATATCCCTTACGACACCGAAGCCTATGTACATCGCATCGGCCGCACCGGTCGTGCCGGCCGCAGCGGTGAAGCCATCCTGTTCGTCGCCCCGCGCGAACAGAATATGCTGCGCATGATCGAACGCGCCACGCGCCAACCCATCACCCGGATGAAACTGCCGAGTACCGAGATCATCAACGACCAGCGTATCGCCCGCTTCCATCAGAAGATCACCAACACGTTGGCTGGTGGCGGACTGGAGCTTTATCAGAAACTCATCGATGCTTACCAGCAGGAACACGATATCCCGACGACCGAGATCGCCGCAGCACTGGCGAAGCTGGTCCAGGGTGACAACCCGTTGTTGCTGGAAAATGTCGTGGAGTCCCCGGAACGTCCGTCACGGAATCCGCGTACTGAACGCGGCGAACGATCGGACGATTTCCGTGCACGCAAACCGGTGCGCGCCGATCAGGGACCGGAACCTGGCATGGTGCGTTACCGACTGGATGTAGGACACGTCCACGGCGTCAAACCCGGCAACATCGTCGGCGCTATTGCCAACGAAGCCGGGCTCGACAGCCAGCACATCGGACGCATCAATATCTTCGATGATTACAGCAGTGTGGACCTGCCGGACGGTATGCCCAAGGCGATCTTCAACGATCTTAAGAAAACCCGGGTCGCCGGGCGGCCACTCAATCTGTCACGGCTGGACGCTGGAGGCGTCGCGATAGAGCCTCAACATGCTCCACGGCCGGACCGGCCGTCTGTGGCACGCAAGGGCAAGAAAAAACGCAAACCGAAACCCCGAACCTGAGCCTGGGAACCCGAAGATACGGATGAACTTGCCTATTCAAGTAAAGCCGCTATATCCCGCTGGATCCGTTCCGGTGTCGTACGGGTCGCATAGCGCCGCAACACCGTACCATCCTTACCGACCAGAAACTTCGTGAAATTCCATTTGATGCTCTTGGTCCCGAACCAGCCGCGACGTGCGGACTTCAGCAATCGGTACAAGGGATGCGTATCCGGGCCATTCACCTTGATCTTGGCAAACAACGGGAAGCTCACTTCGTAATTCAGTGAACAGAAATTCTTGATCTCTGCTGCGTCGCCAGGCTCCTGGTGCGCGAACTGGTCGCAGGGAAACCCCAGCACCGAAAAAGCCTGATCCTTGTATTGCCGGTGCAAGGCTTCCAGTCCTTTGTATTGCGGCGTGAAGCCACAACGGCTTGCGACGTTGACGATCAACAATGTCTGGCCACGATACGCATCCAGTTTCTCGGCCTGACCGTCGATGTTCTTCACTTCGATGTCGTAGATCGACATGAGACTCTCCGTCTTTCTGCGTCAGATCAGGGCGACCAGTCACGGACAATCCTGACTGGTCGCCCTGAAACTCTGGATGCATGCCGCGGGTTACTTTCCCGGTACGGCGGTGATGCCGAGATTGTAAGCCATGAACGCCCACACATCGGCGGTCTGTGCGATACGCTTGTCGGTCGGCATGTAACCGTGGCTGGTCTTGGTCTCGATCCGGATCAGGATCGGATTGTTGCAGCCCTGATCATGCTGGAGTGTCGCCGCAAACTTGTAGGAATGGCTCGGCACCACCCGATCATCGTGATCAGCCGTCGTAAGGATGGTCGGCGGATAACAGTAACCATGTTTCACATTTTGTACCGGCGAATAGTCGTACAGCCATTTGAATGCATGCGGGTCATCCGAAGTACCATACTCCGGCGCCCATAATGCGCCGCCGGAGAATTTCTGGTAACGCAGCATGTCCATCACGCCTGCACCGCCATACGCGGCGCCGAACAGATGCGGGTGTTCAGTGATGCTGGCACCGACCAGCAGTCCGCCATTCGAGTAGCCCTGGATACCCAGATGCGGGGTCGAAGTGTAATGTTGCGCGATCAGGTATTTCGCTGCCCAAGCGAAATCGTCGAACACGTTCTGCTTGTGATTCAGCATCCCGGCCTTGTGCCAGGCTTCACCGTATTCACCGCCGCCACGCAAGTTTGCGACTGCATATATACCGCCCATCTCCAGCCATACCGGCAGCATCGGAGAGAATGACGGTGTGATGTTGATATCGAAGCCGCCGTAACTGTAAAGGATGGTCGGGTTCCTGCCATCCAGTTTTACATCCTTGCGCGAGGTGATGAACATCGGTACACGTGTTCCATCCTTTGAATGGTAGAACACCTGTCTGGTCACGTATTGCGACGGATCGAATGGGACCCTGGGTTTGAAAAACACCGAGGTCTTGCCGTCTTTCAGATCATAGCGGTACACGGTGGTCGGATACAGATAAGACGTGAAACCGTAAAACAGTTCTGGCGTGTCGTTGCGTCCGCTCAGACCGCGCACCGAGCCTATACCTGGCAGTGCAAGTTCGCCTTTCGGCTTGCCGGCACTGGTGAAGAGTTTGACTTCGCTCTTCGCATCCACCAGATACTGCACCGCAACATCGCCGCCGGCCACCAAGGAACTCTCGATGACATTGTCGGTCTCCGGCACCACCGTATCCCAGTGCCCGGGCGTATCGAGCTTGAACGACACCACCTTGCGTTTTGGTGCGTCGCGCGTGGTCTGCAGGAAGATCGTGTCCTTGAGATTGCCGATCGGTGCATATTCGGCATCGTCGGCCATGAACAACGGCTTGATCTTCGCATTCACGTCCGGATGTGCCGGGTTGCCGAGATCGGCATAGAGCAGTTCATTCTTTGTCGAAGTGCCATTAACCAGATATACGAACAGGTAATGCCCATCCTCACTGACACTGCCACCGATGATCCATTCCGGCAGATCGGGACGTGCATAGATCAGCTTATCCGCACTTTGCGGGGTGCCGAGCACATGATAATAGAGTGATTGGTTCTCCACCCGGTCGCTGATCGCTTGCCCTTTGGGCGGTGCCGGATAACGCGAATAAAAAAAGCCCTTGCTGTCGCGGGTCCAGGAGATACCGGAGAACTTCACCCACTGCACGTCATCCGACAGGTCCTTGCCGGTTCCTATATCGCGTACATGCACGGTCTCCCAGTCCGAGCCACCCTGCGACAAGGCATAAGCGAGATAACGTCCGTCATGTGATGGCACGTAATCGAGTAACGCCACCGAACCGTCCGACGAGAGACTGTTTGGATCGAGCAGCATGCGCGGCTTGGCAGCCGCCGAATCCGCCTCGAAGATCACCGACTGGTTCTGCAAGCCGGTGTTCTTGCTGAAAAAGAGTTTGCCGGCTTCGCGTTGCGGCACGCTGACTTTCTGGTAATTCCACAGTTCGGTAAGCCGCTGTTTCATCCAGCCACGTTCGGGGATCTTGTCCAGATAGGCGAATGTCACCTTGTTCTCGGCATCCACCCACTGCGCCACTGCCGGATCGTTGAGATTTTCCATCCACTGGTACGGCGCCGGCACCTTGGTGCCGAAATAATTATTGACGATATCGTCGCGCCGCGCCTGTGGGTAAACGAGTCTGGCGGCCGATACGGCTTGCACGCATACGAACGTCAAGCACAACAATGCAGATATCAATCCAGTACGCTTCATGGCGTTCTCCTTCCGATGATCATCCACGGTATCCCGAAACGGTCAACCAGCATCCCGAAACAGGCGGCAAAAAATGTCTTCTCGATCGGCATCCTCACCGCTCCGCCTTCGGCCAGGGTCTTGAATATACGCCTTGCTTCACCCTCAGCTTCGAGGCTGAGTGACACATAAAAACCCTGCGGCGGTTCGTACGGCCGCTCGGCCATCCAGTCGCTGCCCATCAAGGCCTGGTCGCCAAAAGACAAGTAAGCATTCATGATCCTGTTACGGGCCTCGGCAGGCATGGATGCGCCGGCTGGCGATTCCCCGGCCGTCAGTAATCTTTCGAGTTTACCGCCCAGCGTCTGTGCGTAGAACCTGAATGCCTCCGCACACTGGCCGTCAAAGAACAGGTAGTTCGTGATTTGCACGGCGCTCTCCCGGGTATCGGTCATTCCACGATCGACACCGGCAACATCCCCGCAACGGATGTGCTTCGGTGTTGAATACCACTTTGTCGAGACCCAGCGTCTGCGGGAGCGCGAACAGCAGATAGAAATACCTGAAAGTCCCGGACAATACCAAACTCTCCATGTCGCCGCGCTGCTGCCCGGTAATCACGCTCTTGAGTGCAGCATAATCATTCGGTGCACGGCAATACATCACGAATGTGTCGAACATCTCACGCCCAGGTCCCTGATATGCGGAATCGTACGTGAGATGATAAAGATAATAAGTGGGTTCGACAATCTCCGGCTGTAGCTCGTAACCCGGGGATTCGACTTTCATGGCCCGGTAATCCAGCACTTCCGGTTCGATGCCGTACAGATCCCACATCTTGTACGAAGAGGCCTGCATCCGCCCCGCCCGTTTCAGATTGCTGGAGAACTCCAGTTCTGCCGGGAAGAACGCATCCAGAGCGCCATATTCAGTCGCAGTCCGTTTGCCGGTATTCATGTCGGCATGTCCGTACCACGGCCCGCCGCTTATTTTATCCGGTAAATGCGTGTTGACCGCGATGATGTCGTGCTGCCATATGTCGCAACAAGCCCGGAAATGCAACCACCCCAATGTCATCCCGTCATTGCGAGCGAAGCGAAGCAATCCGTATTGGCCGAGATTGCTTCGTCACTGCGTTCCTCGCAATGACCGCCATGGATGGTGAAATCCCGGAAACGCAATCTGCCCCAATGTCATCCCGTCATTGCGAGCGAAGCGAAGCAATCCCGTATTGGCCGAGATTGCTTCGTCACTGCGTTCCTCGCAATAACCTCCAGGGATGGTGGAAATCCCGGAAATGCAGGAGCAATTTCCGGGGGACCGCCCAGGCATGCACGATGAATCTGCAATAAATGAACCACACCGGCGCAGAGCGCACCGGCGTGGCTCACATCACCTACAAGACTTTCTTGCCATCCGCGATCGCATCCTGCAACTGCCGGATACCATTGCGGGCCTGTGCATCCAGTTCCTTGAACACCTCGTACTGCGCGGCAGTCGGTTGCTCGTAGGCAAGCCCAACATCCGATGCCAGATAGGCGAGATGGCTGCGCAGTTTGGTATCGTGCAGCAAGTCACCTTCGCTGCCCTGGATCTCAAGTTGCACCAGATTGCCGATTGCCAGAGTCAATTGCGCGACCGCATCGGTCACTTTCTGACCGGAGAGCGTGTGCTTGTCGAGCGCGGCGTTGAGCTGGTCGCGTAACCCGATCGCCTGATTCAGCGTCTGGTCGAGCGAATCGAGCGCATCGTGTATCTGCATCTGCAGCTTGAACTGCGCCTCCAATGCACCGCGCGCCGGATGCAAGCGTGGATCGAGTGCGATCTCGAACGCCTGTTCGGTCTTGTGGCCAGCGTAATCCAACACCACCCGATAATGGCCGGGCAACGCGACCGGCCCATCCACGCTATCGTCCTCGCCGCCCGCGGCGATCGGCGCTTCAAAGCCTGTCACCTCGACGGCATCGGGATAACGCAGATCCCACTGGAAACGGTTCATGCCCGGCAAGATCGCGGTGAGCTTTTCCTCTGCCCGCGCTTTTTGCTGGGTGGGTATCAGATTGTCCTTCACGGTATCGGCCAATTCCGGCTGCTTGGTCTTGAGATGCAGATCGAAACTGCGTACCAGTCGGCCCTTGTTGTCCAGGAAGCTGAGCGTTACAGGTGTCTTGCCGTCATAATCGGCCGGGATATGAAAGAATACCGTGGCACCGAACGGCGGATTGCTGCCGACATCATGCATGTACTTCGCGTCGTCGCTGACACCAAACGCGTGCGTCAGCCAGGCCGTCTGTGGCGCATACACTTGTGCGACATCAGCGCCCGGCGCCGCCTGCCCGGTCATCTGTTCGAGCAGGTTCAGATCGTCGAGCACCCAGAATGCACGCCCGTGCGTCGCTGCTACCAGCGCGCCCTGACGAGAGTCGATCTTGAGATCGCGGACTTGCACTTTGGGCAGATTCAACGTCAGCGGTTGCCAGTGCCCACCACCGTCGAAGCTGGTGAACACCGTGTTCTTGGTGCCGAGGAACAAGAGCCTGGGATCGGACGGATCCTGCCGGATCACGAATGCGTAATCGTCGTCCGGCACGCCGTTGCTCAAGGGTTCCCAATGCTTGCCGTAATCGCTGGTCTCGAACACATAGGGATGGAAGTCATCCCACATGTAACGCGACGCAGTGAGATACGCCGTATCTTTCGCCACATGTGACGGCTCGATGGACGATATCTGCGCCCACTGTGGTAATCCTTTGGGCGTGATTTCTTGCCAGTGCTTGCCGCCATCGGTAGTGATGTGCACCAGGCCGTCCGCGGAACCGGCCCAGATCTCCTTGCCGTCCAGGGGCGACACCGCCAGTGCGGAGACATCTGGAAATATTTCCGCTCCAGACTGATCCAGGTCCACCGGACCACCACTCGGCATCTCAGTCGCCGGATCGTTGCGGGTCAGGTCGTCGCTGATGCGCGTCCAGTGCGCACCCTCGTCTGTGCTCTTGAGCACGTTTTGCGAGCCCACCAGCAGTTCCTGCTTGTTCACCACTGAGAACAGGATCGGATGAGTCCAGCCGAAACGATATTTCAACTCGCCAGCCGAAGCACCGTCCTGATAATTCGGCCACGGACTGACCCCGCGAAACTCACCGGTATTGCTGTCGTAGCGCATCATGATGCTGTAGTAACCGCTGCCGAAGGTGATATTCGGCTCACCCGGTTTCGGTGCGATGAAGGTGCTTTCGCCGTAGGCGACCCAGTGCCAATCGCCAAATGGAATCAACCCGTTGGGTGTGGCACTTGGGCCTTCCAGCGAACCTTCGTCCTGTTGCGCACCATAGATATGGAACGGGAACTGATCGTCGAGTGCGACATGATAGAACTGACCGGTCGGCTGATTGTTCTCGGTACTCCAGGTCTTGCCGGCATCGGTCGAGACCGTCGCGCCGCCGTCGTTGCCCTCCAGCAGCACGTTCGGATCATCCGGGTTGATCCAGACGATGTGATTGTCGCCGTGCGGCGTATTCAACATGGAAAAATTCTTGCCGCCGTCGTGCGAGACCCATAACGCATCTACCTGCGGTACGTACACCACGTCCGGATTGGTCGGATCGGCATAGATACTCATGTAATAGAACGCGCGCTGGCGCAGACTCCAGTTGTCATTCACACGCGTCCAATGCGCACCGCCGTCATCGGAGCGGAAGATGCCGCCATCCTTCGCCTGCACGATGCTGTACACGATCTGCGGATTGCTGGCTGAAACCGTCACGCCGATGCGGCCGAGGGTCTCCTGCGGATAACCGTCGTTCGCAGAGATCTTGGTCCAATGTGTGCCACTGTCGATGCTCTTGTATAGAGCACTACCGGGACCGCCGTCTTCGAGTTTCCACGGTGTGCGATACGCCTGCCACATCGCGGCGTACAACACTTGCGAGTTCTTCGGGTCCATCACCAGATCGATCGCGCCGGTGTCGCCGTCCACGAACAGCACCTTGTTCCAGGTCTTGCCGCCGTCGGTGGACTTGAACACGCCACGCTCGTCGTTGGCCTTGAATACATGGCCCATCGAAGACGCATACACGATGTCGGGATTGGCAGGATCCACCACCAGCGCACTGATGGTGTGCGTATCGGCCAGTCCGGCTGCCTGCCAGGTCTTGCCGGCATCGTCGGAACGGTACACGCCGTCACCCGTGATCACGTCGCCCCGGATATCGCTCTCGCCGGTACCGACATAGATGATTTTGTGATCCGAAGGCGCCACCGCGATCGCGCCGATGCTGTTGCTGGAACCTGGTAACGTGCCATCGGAGATATTGGTCCAGCTCACGCCGTAATTGGTGCTCTTCCAGACGCCACCGTCCACGGCACCCATATAGAACAGATTGCGCTCACCCGGCACGCCGGTCACCGCCACTACCCGTCCACCGATGTAAGGGCCGACGTTGCGCCACTCCAGTTTGCTCTCGGGCGTAGCGCCAGGCGCCGTTGCCGCCGAGGCCGCAAACGCGATCGTCAGCGCAGCTGCGGATAAACCCAGACTGGAAAACAGGAATTTAAAAGAGGAACTGGAACGACGCATGACTCAACCTCCTGCTGAATATGAAGTTGGTGCTATGGCATAGGGGAGGCGTCCGATTATGGACCTCTCGCTGGAAAATTTCAGGACGGGTTGGATCGTCCAATATCCAGGGTGTCGCGGAGACTGGGATTCAGTGCTGTCGGATGTGCGAACCGCACGCGGAGCCGCGCTAATCGTCGATGCATGGCCAGTAGCCAGCGCACCGATGATGGCGCTGGCATCGATGGCTTTGGTGGCGTGCCCGATGACGAACACCGGCAGGTACTGTCTTCCGCCTGGCCACACATGTCCGGCGCCGGTAATGCTATACAGCCGTACACTCACCCCGCTCGTGCAGCCCGGAAAATTCCGTTCCTGCACGGTGAACGGATCGCCATTGGAAGGCAGCGATTTTTCTACCGGTTTATCGTGGCATTTATCCCGCGCGGCCCAGCCCGCGATGCTCTGTTCCGCCGCTTGCAAGTTGCCACTACCGAAAACAGCTACGTGGCCGCCTGCGTAAGGATCGATGGGGTCGGCGGTGCCGTGAAATTCCACCACGGTGATCGGCCGGGCCGGATGGCAATCGGCAGCGGCGCTGCTCGCCAGTGTGCCACTCACCGGCACGATCGCGCTGATGCGATACGCGAGGCGGCAACCCAGGAGCTGCACCATATGCGCGCCGTTGGAAAAGCCCGTCAACACGATGTGTGATGTGTCTATCGGATATTCCTGTTCGAGTTGCTCCAGCAATGCGGTAGTGAACGCGACGTCGTCCACGCCTTTCTTGTCCGCCGGGGTGCCAATGTGTGCAGCCCAGGAGCGGTCTATGCCTTGTGGATAGACGACGATGAAGTTATTTCGATCCGCCACAGTATCAAGACCGCTTAGACGTTCCATGCCAGCGGCGGTGCCCAGCCGGCCATGGAAGACGATGACCAGTGGTAACGGTTTGCCGGGTGCATAACCTGCCGGCAGGTGTACTTGCCAACTGCGCAGGCGCCCACCGACCTCGACCTGCTGACGCGTGGAATTAACCTGACCGCTGCAGCCCGCGCCACCAAGCAGCGACAACAGCAGCATGCTCATGCCAAACGTTCGCACGACGGTTCGCAAGTTCATCCCCCTTCCCCTTAAACATTTCGGACATTTTAACTGGCAATCTCAGCCAGCATTCTGATTCCGTTGGTTGGACGAGATAAATCATTCACGAAATATGGCAACCGGAAACCACCTATTACGACCGCTTGAGCTTCTTGAAACGGCTGAATTCCCACGGTCGGGCTGACAAGGAGTGCATCGCCATGCCCTGCCTGGCCGCTGTCCACGCCTAACCATTCCTTTCCTGCTTGTTTGACTGTTTCTGGCCGCATCGCCTGCAATCGCTCTCGCTTTGTCAGCATACAAGTCCGCGCCAATGAATTGTGCGACACAGAAAGTCAGCAACGAGATTGGGCTTGCACATGTGTCGCCCGAATTTCTGCCGCACTGAAAATAAGGAGATCAAGCCCATGCTCATCGTGATCCTGATTACCGCCACAGTTGATTGTTTGATGTTGCTGATCGAATCCCGCTTTCCGGGCCGGAATTGGCCTGTGATCCGCACCTGGCTACTACGAGCGCTGGCGTTCGATACCGTACAAGGTAGCGTTATCTTTATGTCCGGCCTGACCTGGAACCATTGGCTGGCACGGTATTCATTGCTGCACCTTGCAACCGGACATTTATGGCTTGATGCAGCGATTACCTATCTGGCAATTACGTTTGTCTTTTACTGGTGGCGCCGCTGGCGCCACGAACTGCCGCATCTATGGCTGTGGCTGCACTAACTTCATCATAGCCCACGGCGGTTGGAATTGCTGACGACTTTTTACAAGCATCCCGCGGAGATTGTCCTGGACAGCGTGTTATCAAGCGTGATCGCTTATACATTGCTGGGTGTGAATCCGCATGCTGCAGTCATTACATTCGTAATTACTGCGCTTGCCGAAATGTTTTATCACTGGAACACCTGGATACTGAACTGGCTCGGCTATTTCATCCAGCGGCCGGAAAGTCATTGTGTTCATCACCAGACCGGCGTGCATCGTTACAACTATTCTGGCCTACCGATCTGGGACATGCTGTTCGATACCTTCAAAAATCCCGAAACCTTTGAACGTGACTGTGGTTTCAGGGATAGGCGGGAAGAACAAGTCGGAACGATGCTGCTGGGCCACAATGTGTTGCAGTCAGATCCGTTCACATATCGCCGCAGTGGTGCAATTAAGACTGGATAAAGAATTGCCCTGCTGACTTCACGGCCAGCAGGGCTTTATTACCATGTGGTTATTTTTTACTCGCGTCCTTGCTATTGGTTTTAGCGGCTTCCAGTGCCTGCTTCAGCTCGCTTTCGGCCTGGGCCAGAAGATCCTTGGCCTTGGCAGCGTGGCCGCCGAGGTCGAACTCGTTGGCCTTTTGTGCCGCTTCGATCCGCTTTATGGCTTGCATCACAAGCTTGTGGGCCGAAACGATGTTGGGATGCCCCGGGTGTTTGGGATGGGCATTGGCCGTAGCGCTTAGCCCCAGGAATGCGGCCACCGCGGCCGCGAGGATGATCTTCTTCATGCTGATTCCCTCACTTTGAGTTGACGATTTCGAACCCAGCCCCAGTATTGAAATCCGGTGCGGAGCCCGCCCTCCCGTGGGGGAAAAGTGTAGCCCAGTTTTGGCGAGATGGCGGTACCCTTTGCTGCGCTTGCTCTCAACCTCATAGAGCCGGCTTGCCACGGCAGGCCTCAGGGACAAAAAAACCGGGCGCACCTTCAATACAGATGCGCCCGGCTCGATACTGGAACTTCAAGTCAGCCTGATCATTTCTTTCTTAACATGTTGTCCAGCGCCCAGGCACCACCGCCCGCCGCCGCGAAATACAGGAAGGTGAAGCAATAGAACACGGCGGCTTCGCCGTGGTTGAGCAGCGGCCAGAAGCCGCCCGGCGCGTGCGCCATGAAGTAGGCGAAAGCCATCTCGCCGGAGAGGATGAACGCGACCGGTCGGGTGAACAGGCCGAGTGCAACCAGTGCTCCACCAAACACTTCAAGTACGCCGGCGAGGCCGATGAGCGAGAACAACGGGATATGCCCCATGTCCGCTGGGAAATGAAACAACTTGGAGGTGCCGTGTTCCATGAACAGCAGCGCGACGACGATGCGCAACACACTCAACAGGCGCGGCGACCAGGCATCAAGGAACTTTCTGTCGAACATGACGGACTCCTTAATTGAGGTTGGATCGGGCCAGGCGGGACGAAGTCATCAGCCGCGCCGGCTGCTGAACTATAGCACTTGCTCTGAAAACGATGCGGGATGTTGTCGGAGCCAGCCGAAGAACACGGGCTCTGCCAACGGCCGGCTCATCAGATAGCCCTGGAAGGCATCGCACCTCAAAGCAGCGAGTGCTGTTTGCTGCGCAGCGGTCTCGACGCCTTCGGCGATCACATAGAGATCAAGATGATGCGCGAGCGTGATGATGGCTTCGATGAAGCGATCACGCGGTTCGAGTGTCATCTCGTGGATGAACGCCTGATCGATCTTGAGTTCACGCAACGGGAGCTTCTTGAGACTGGCCAACGAAGTGTAGCCGGAACCGAAATCGTCGATCGCGAACCGTATCCCCATCGAATCCAGCAAACGGATCTTGGCGGCCACGTCTTCCAGATCATGCAGGAATGCATTCTCGGTGATTTCAAGCGTGAGCCGGCGCGGGTCGATACCTGATGCATTCACGGTCCCGGTGACCGTCTTGACGAAGTCGGGAGCGAACAGTTGCCAGGGGCTGATGTTGATCGACAAGCGCCCCGCTACGCCATCCGTCGCAGGCCATTGCTGCAACGTGTCACACGCTCTCTGCAATACGAACCCGCCGAGGATATGGATCAGGCCGGTCTCTTCCGCGATGGGAATGAATTCAGCGGGACTGATATAACCATATTCCGGATGCCGCCAGCGCAGCAGCGCCTCCGCGCCGATAGTCTGACCATGGTTATCGAGTTGTGGCTGATAATGAAGTTCGAGTTCCCGACGGTTCAGCGCATGGCGCAGACCTCGTTCGAGGAACAGGCGCCGGTTCACATCATCCTGCATATGATCCACGAACTGTACCGTGGTGTTCCGCCCCTCATTCTTGGCGCTGTAGACCGCCAGATCAGCCTGTTTAAGCACGCTATCCACATCGCTCGCCGTATCCGGAAAGATCGCGATGCCCATACTGACACTGCCGACCAGATCATGATTGTCGATCTCGAACGGTGCCCTTAACTGCCGGGCAAGTTCGGCTGCGGCTTCGCCCGCCTGCTGGCGTGCGGTGTCCCGGTCTGCAGACAACCCGGAAATCAGGACTGCAAATTCATCACCGCCGAGGCGCGCGATGCAATCGCTCTGAAGTTTCGCGCCAGAGATGCGTGCGCCGATCATGTGCAGTAACCGGTCGCCGAGATTATGGCCCAGCGAATCATTGACAGTCTTGAAGTGATCGAGATCAAACTGCAGCAGGGCGCCGAACCGGCCTGAGTCACGGGCTTGTTTGAGTGCGTCGTCAAGCCGTTCCTGTAGCTGCAGACGATTCGGCAACTCGGTCAGCTGATCGTGGTAGGCCAGATAGCGGAGGTTTGCTTCCACTTCATGGCGACGGTCAGATTCTGTCTTGAGTTTGACCAGACTGGCGGCGAGCGCTTCGCTGCGCTGTTGCAATTCACGGCGTAGTGCGCCGCTCATCAACAACACCAACGCTACAAAGGTAAATGCTGCAAAGGTGACCATGCGGCTGTTGGTGTTGGCCACGTATTCCAGCTGCAGGATGGCCACGAACTGCAGCAGCAGATAGATGATGAGCGGAACCGCACGCGCACGTGCGCCGGCGCGCCACATCGCGATGCTGCGCCATATCGCCCACAGAAACGTGGCATCGACCGCGCTGTAGTACGCCCATGCATAGCGTGAAGGTGCGCCAAAATAATCGTCGATGACCTCTCCCCACGGCAGGGTCAGAGGCGGACGCGGCACTATGTTCTGGTACAGCACGCTATAGGGTGAAAATATATTGATCACCAACAGTACAGCGAAGATCAGCCCCCCACCCAGCATCCAGGGATACCAGCGTTTCAATTCCGTGTACAGGCAAAAAAACCAGATCGCCGTCGGATAGATCAGGCAGGCAAGCGCAAGCTGCCAACGCACTGTCGAACGTAGCGTGTCGAAGGAGTCGATGTGATAGAGCGATGCTTTGACCATCAGATAGGCCGACAGGATCAGCGACAAGATGCCGAACGCGAGATAGACCCGATCCCGGCTGCGCGGTAGCCCGGTGAGTGTGAAATGGATCCCGGCGAACAGACAGATGCCGGCGGCGATCCAGAGTGCTGGGACAAACACAGTCATGATTTCCAAGCGGCCACGCAGACGCCCTAGCGCCCATTTGCCCGAATCCTACACTAAAGGCCCCGCTTCGCCTCTACTGCGCTGCACCGCGGGAGGCACTTCCCACAACGCGCCCGAGAGGTGTAGGCTCTCGCGCCTGATCCGGTTCCAACCGGAGCGGATTTTCGGTCCCAGCCCCCCTTGCTTAATTGGAGATGGCCATGAGTCCCTCGATGTATAACCTTTCCGTACCGGTATTGACGCGCATGCTCGAAAACCTTTCCCAGGTGTTGAAGAAAGGCAAGGCGCACGCGGAGATGCACAAGATCGATCCCGCCGTGCTGGTGAATGCGCGCCTGTATCCCAACATGTTCACCCTGGCACGTCAGGTCCAGATCGCGACCGACCAGGCCAAGGGTTGCGTCTCGCGTCTGGCCGGACAGGAACCACCGAAATTTGAAGACAATGAACAGACGTTCGAGGAGTTGGTCGCGCGTATCGACAAGATCATCGCGCACCTTGCGTCTTTCGAAGCCAGACAGATCGATGGCTCGGAGACACGCAAGGTCGAGCTGAAAGTGGGCGGCAAGGTGCGCAGCTTCGAAGGGCTGCCTTATGTGCTGAACTATGTATTACCGAATTTCTATTTCCACGTGGTCACCGCGTATGCGATCCTGCGGCATAACGGCGTGGAAATCGGCAAAGGCGATTTTCTGGGTCAGGTCTGAGGCTGTCTATGCTGCACGGTTGCGGCAACACTGCTGCAACTGTCGGATATCACGCACGCGACAACTGCCCGGGTTACGGGCAGTGTGGAAACCCATACTGAACCAAAGTGATTTCGGCGAGTCTAGTTTGCGCGATCAGACGCCGACTGGGTCGGCTTATCGAGAAGCTTCTTCATCACGTCGTCAAACGTGCGACGCTGCTGCTTCGAAAACTGGGTGTGATACGACTTTGGTGCTGGTTTCTGAGCTGGTTTTTCATCTTTCATGCGAGGCATTATACCGGT
>DASSKW010000037.1:0-31813 GCA_035690065.1 Gammaproteobacteria bacterium | reverse complement strand
ACAGTATCTCGTGCAGACGACATGTTGGTGGAAGCAAGATTGATAAGGTGAGCAGATTCGCTACGTGAGATAAATTCATCGATCGTGAATATGCGTGGTTGCTCGGCCTGGATCATCGGTGTGCCCGGGCGATACGACCCATGCGAGGGGGCGATCCTGGCTTCGTGGCCGGGACGCACGGAGGCCTCTAATGAAAATTCCGGAATAGCGAGCGACGTAAAATTCTCTTCCACTATGGCTCGGTATATTCCGACTGAATCGGTCGCGCCTGCAGTCTGCCCCAGTTTGTATTGCAAGGCTTCAAAGTTTTCTTCGATCCTGCGCGCGATTTCCTGTGCCTGGACTCGTTCCGACTCGACAAGCGACATTTTGAGGCTGGAGAGTTCCATCTCGCTGGAAGGATAGCCGAGGCGCTGAGCGTTCAGCATCCAGGCGTATGCGTACACGAGGTTGGGTGATGTTCCTTCGCCGGATACAAACCGCAGGCCGAGATTGAAGTATGCACGTGGATCACCTTGGGCCGCAGCTTGCAGGTACAGGGTTGTGGCGTAAACCTGGTCCGATTGCGTGCCAATCCCTTCCGCGTAGAGATAGGCCAGATTGCATTGTGCCGTGGGGTAGTATTGGTCCGCAGTACGCTTGTACCAGGTCAGAGCTTGCGAATCGTCGCGTGCGACACCCCAACCCAGCATGTAAAGATCTGCCAGCCTGTCCTGGGCTGCAGGATGGCCGTTTTCCGCAGCCTGTCGATACCAGCGGACCGCCTGGTAGGGAGCATCGGGCAATAGATGCACTTGCGCATAGACATGCCCTAACGCGACCTGGGCATCTGGCAATCCGGCTTGCGCTGCAGCCAGCAGATGTTCGAGTCCCTGGTCAAACGCAGGAGTCCCATAGCGCTGGTTGGCCAGCAAACGCTCGCCGAGTTCGAAACGGGCCATTGGATCGTCAGCCATGTAAAGCCTGTACTTTCAGGTGCATGCGATGAGTGTAACAAAGAGTCTTTCAAGGTGGTGCCGGTCTTGGTGGCGGTACCCCCATGCTGTAACCTTACGCATCTTTGCTGGAGCATCTTGATGTGAGCGGCTTGCAGGGTAAACACATCGTACTCGGTGTCACCGGCGGTATCGCGGTGTACAAGAGCCCGGATCTGGTCCGGCGGCTGCGTGAAGCGGGCGCCGACGTGCAGGTGGTGATGACGTCGGGCGCACAGCAGTTCGTCACGCCGCTGACCTTCCAGGCAGTCTCGGGGCATCCGGTGCGGACTGAACTGTGGGATACCGCTGCCGAGATGGCGATGGGCCATATCGAACTGGCACGCTGGGCAGATATGGTGTTGGTAGCCCCGGCCACGGCGGATTTCATGGCCCGGCTGGCACACGGCATCGCCGATGATTTGTTGACGACACTCTGTCTTGCCACTGAAGCGCCCATCGTGTTGGCGCCGGCGATGAACTGGGCCATGTGGGGTAATCCCGCGACGCAGAGAAACGTGCAGCGGTTGACTGGTCGCAGCGTGCGGATGCTCGGCCCGGGTGAAGGTGACCTCGCCGAAGGGGAAGTCGGTGTCGGGCGTATGCTGGAGCCGATGGAGATCGTCGCCGCGCTTGCCGGAGGAGGAGGTACCGCGCTTCGCAATGCGCGGGTACTGATCACAGCCGGACCGACCCGCGAGCCGATCGATCCGATACGATTTCTGAGCAACCGCAGTTCCGGCAAGATGGGTTTCGCGGTGGCGCGCGCGGCGGCAGAGGCAGGTGCGCGGGTGACACTGGTAAGCGGGCCGGTACAACTGGCGACACCAAAGAACGTGCGGCGCGTGGACGTAGAGACCGCCGCCGAAATGCAAGCGGCGGTGACAAAGGAGGTATCCAGCACCGATATCTTCATCGCGGCCGCGGCTGTAGCGGATTACGCGCCAGCCGAGATTGCCGTTCAGAAGATCAAGAAACACAGCGCGGTGTTGCAACTGAACCTCGACCGGACTCCCGACATACTTGCCGAAGTCGCGGCGCAGGTGCCGCGGCCGTTCATCGTCGGCTTCTCTGCCGAGACCGAGAAACTCGAGACGCATGCACGCGAGAAACTGGCAAAGAAACGACTTGACCTGATCGCGGCGAACTGGGTTGGAGCAGGGCGAGGATTCGATCGTGATGACAATACCCTGATGGTGTACTGGCACGATGGTGCCGCCGAGTTGGGGACTGCGTCGAAACTCGAACTGGCACGGCGCCTGGTGGCGTTGATTGCCGATCAGTATCCGAAACACCGCTGATCCCGATTAATTGCATCACTTGTTATCCCCGGACGCTGGAAATATCTGCATGCATAGCATCAAAGTGAAGATTCTCGACTCTCGTATCGGCAATGAATTCCCTTTGCCGCAATATGCGACCACAGGATCGGCCGGTCTCGATCTGCGGGCCTGTTTGAAACAATCGCTGATACTGGAACCGGGTGACAGTTCCCTGATACCTTCCGGTATCGCGATCCACATCGCGGATCCGGGTTACGCTGCAGTGTTGTTGCCGCGCTCCGGTCTCGGACACAAGCACGGCATCGTGCTCGGTAATCTGGTGGGCTTGATCGACTCGGATTATCAGGGCGAAGTACTGGTGTCTTGCTGGAATCGCGGCCGTGAAGTCTTTACCATCCGGCCCGGCGAGCGCATTGCACAGATGGTGATCCTGCCGGTGGTGCAGGCGCAGTTCGAAGTGGTCGAGGATTTTGAGCAGAGCCAGCGTGGTGCTGGCGGTTTTGGCCACTCCGGTCGTGGTTGACGACCAACCGGATTTCCAACATGGTCCATAAACAAAGATGCCACCCGCAGGTGGCATCTTTGTTAAGCACTGATTCCGATGTCAGCCGCCACCCTGTTGTCCACTCTGCGCTGCTTTCAATTCCTGGAAGCGGGCCATGTCAGCCTTGAACTGATCACGGATATCCTGCTTCTTCTGCTGTTGCTGCAGCAGCAGTTTCTGGTTGGTGGCGAGCTGATCGCGCGTGTCGCTGAGTTTCTGTTGCAGTGCGGCCGGTATTTCCTTGCCGGCCTTGTTGCGCGCATCAGCCTGCGCCTGATAATCAGCAAGCGAACCCTGCAGACTGCTGATGCTGGCGTTGGTCACGTTGATCTGTGAATCGATCGCCCCCAGACGGCTGTTGAGATCGCGTTCCATGTCTGCGACTGAGACATAGGTGTCGAGCAACACCTGGTCATGCGCGCGTTGTGCGGCTGCCGTATCCGCTATCTGTTTGGCTTTGGCGTCTGCTTCAGCCTTCTCCTGCTTTTCCCTGGCGATCTCTTCGGGGGTCTTCTGGGCCTGGATGGTCTTCACTACGGTGCCTTGCGCGTTCAGGACTTCGCTCTGTTGCTTGGCATATTGCGGCGGGATACTGCTGCCGTAATGGACGACGCCTTGTTCATCGGTCCATTTGTAGAGCTTGGTCTTGCTACCAGCGAAAGCGGCAACGGAGACGCTGGTCAGCAATACGGCGATCAGGAGCGTGGCGATTCGGGTATTCATGGCGATTACGTATCAGCTGTAAAGCGAGGATTAAAAAAGTATAGCACTGCTACCGGTGGTAGCCGAACGTTCAGGCGCCGTACTGCTCGCGATAGGCGCGCACTGCAGCGAGTGCCGACGCCAGGTCCGTACGCTGTTCGAGCCAGGCGATGATATCTGTCAGCCGGGCGATGGCAGCCACCTCGATACCGTGCGTCTCCCGGACCTCGGCGATCGCCGATTTGGTGCCTTGTCCGCGCTCCTGGCGGTCCAGGGCAATTACCAACCCGACTGGCTTGGCGCCCGCCGCGCGGATGATGTCCACCGCTTCACGGACTGCGGTACCGGCAGTAATCACGTCATCGACTATCAGCACCCGCCCTGCGAGTGCCGCGCCGACCAGATTGCCGCCCTCGCCATGGTCCTTGGCTTCCTTGCGATTGAAACACCACGGCAGGTCACGGCCATGCTGTTCGGCGAGTGCGGCGGCTGTCACTGTCGCCAGCGGGATGCCCTTGTAGGCAGGGCCGAACAGCATGTCGAACTGGATGCCCGAATCCATCACTGTCTGCGCGTAGAAATGCCCCAGCGCGGCGAGCATGGCGCCACTGTTGAACAGACCGGCGTTGAAGAAGTACGGGCTCTTGCGTCCGGATTTCAGGGTGAATTCACCGAACCGCAACACGCCGCGTTGCAAGGCGAAATCCAGAAACTCGTGGCGGTAATCCTGCATGACTCTGATCCAACCAGATATGGAAAACGGTCGGGTATGATACACGCTTTGACCCGTGGAGCCCTGGTGATGCGTATCCTCACTCTCAATGCCAACGGTGTGCGTTCGGCCGCACGCAAGGGTCTGTTCGACTGGCTCAAACACCAGCGTGCCGATGTAGTGTGTCTGCAGGAAACCAAAGCCCAGGAAGATCAGCTCACCGATCCGGTGTTCCGGCCCGACAAGCACCACAGTTTCTATTTCGATGCCAGGAAGAAAGGTTACGCAGGTACGGCACTCTATTCGCGCACCGAACCTGAGGAAGTGATAACCGGTTTCGGCGTGCCGGAGTTCGATAACGAAGGCCGCTATCTGGAAGCGCGTTTCAAGAATCTGTCGGTGATCTCGCTGTATCTGCCCTCCGGTTCCTCCGGTCCCGAACGCCAGGCTTCCAAGGATCGTTTTCTGAAAGTCTTCATGCCATATCTGAGATCACTGCGGCGCAAGAAACGCGAATATATCCTGTGCGGCGACTGGAACATCGCGCATCAGGAGATCGATCTCAAAAATTGGAAGAGCAATCAGAAGAACTCCGGTTTCCTGCCGCATGAACGCGCCTGGTTGGACGAGTTGTTCGGGCCAGCCGGTTTCGTGGATGCGTTCCGCGTGGTGGATCAGCGTGCCGAGCAATATACCTGGTGGTCGAATCGCGGTCAGGCATGGGCCAGGAACGTGGGTTGGCGTATCGATTATCAGATCGTCACCCCCGGATTGAAGGCTGCGGTGAAGAAAGCGTCGATCTATAAAGAGCAGCGTTTTTCCGATCACGCGCCGCTGATCATCGACTATGACATCACGATTTAACTGTCGCGGTATCTGCGGGATCCATCTCTAATTCTGGTTCCAGGCGGTTTGTGTCTCGGCATACGCCAACATCTTCTTGATCCACGGCAACAGGAAATAGGCGGGTACGGCGAGGAAGAACGTCATGACGAAGAACGGACCGTAACCGAGTGCTTCGGCGCCGATGCCGCCCGCCCAGCCGGCTACCGAACGGCTCAATGCGAAGATGGACGACAACACCGCATATTCTGTCGCCGAACGCCGCTTGTCGATGATCGCCATCAACAGCGACAGGAACGCTGCGGTACCCAACCCCTGTGCAAACGATTCGGTACCGCTTACCGCGTACAGGAGCGTGCGTTGTACGGCGTCTGGTTGAAAGCCGGCCACGTGCACCGGCAGCCAGAACGCCAAGGCAGCGTAACCCAGATTCGGCAAGGCTTGCGCGATGCCGAGTATCCACAAACCGTGGAAGATGCCGACACGGTCGGTGATCCAGCCGCCGACGATACCGCCGAGTATCGACAGGGCCAGTCCGAGGTTGATCGACACCAGGCCGATCTCCGCAGGCGTGAGGTGCACATCCACCATGAACGGTTTCACCATGAAACCACTGGTGGTATCGGCGAGTTTGTAGAGCAGGATGAATCCCACCACCGGCAGGAAGCCGGGTCGTTCCACCATGTCGAGAAACGCGCCCAGCATCGGTCCTGGCGTCACCCGTACGCCACGCCGGCGTTGTGCGATGCCCAGCAAGATACCCGCCGCGAGTAGCAAGAGCGCCCATTCGGCATGTTTCAGACTGCCGGCGATCAGGCCAAGTATCACCAGCAGGGTAGCGAGCAGGATCAGCGGACGGTTCAGGAAACTGCGCAGTTCGGTCATCGGATCGACCAATCCTGATGCCGAGCGTGTGCCTTCCTGCGGCGCGGTCAGGCATACGAACGCCGAGATAACCATCATGACTGCCGCGCCCACGTAAACCGCAGGCCAGCCGATCCAGGATTGCAACATCAGCAGTCCACCGGCACCCAGCAGGCCCACGCGCCAGAACGCGATCCTGAGTCCGTTGGCGCGTCCCAATTCACCGCGGGTGAACAGTTCCACCGTGTAGCCGTCGATGGCGATATCGTTGGTAGCGGATAGCAGCGTGAAGCAAGCGATGGCAGCCCACAACCAGGTGTCGATCCGGGCATGCAATGCAAGCACCAGCATGACGCCTGCCATCAGCAGGTTGACGGCGAACATCCAGCGCCGGTGATGACGGAAATAGTCGATCGCCGGTGCCCACAGGAACTTGACGGTCCAGCTCAGGCCGAACAGCGCCAGAAATCCGATCTTGGCCAGTTCGATGCCCTGGGCGCGGAAATAGACCGGCAGCACGTCATAGAACACGCCGAACGGGAAGCCCTGCGCGAAATACAGCACCCCGACCCAGAAGAATTTGGAACGCAGCAGGGAAGGTGGTTGCATGCGGCTGGTCCCGTTAAGCGTGGTTGCGCGGAATCATGGCGACGGATCGCGTGCCGTTTACGATCAGGCGAGTATTGCGGTTCAATGCAACCGGCCGGCGGGCCGTTCCTGGCGGGCCTGCACCACAGCGATGGGCGAGGCATGATGCAGGATCATGCGCCAGCCTTCCTGGGTGAGCTGATAGATATTGGTGGCGATGGCGGGCGCGCGTTCGCTGGTCTCGCCGGGGACCGTGATGAATTCATGCAGGACGTGGATCGCCAGCAGGGAGTCCTGGGTGCGGACCACATCCGCCAGCCGGAAACGCAAGCCGGCGTTGTTGCTGAACATCTCGTTCCAGCTGGCACGGATCGCCTTATAGCCGATGATGCGGGGCCCGACCGGATGGATGCAGGTCACCGCCTCCCCCGGCAGCCAGACCGTCATCATGGTGTCCAGGTCGCTGTTGGCGAAGGCAGTGTAAAATGCGTTTTCCGCTTCGTCTGGGGTAGCGAACATGCTGCGGCCCGGCCAGTGTCTCAGAAGCGATGCACGATAAAAGAAATCACGCGAGCTTGCAAAGCACGCCCACGGATTCCAGATGCTCCATGCCAACCGTCATATCGTCTGCCGTCTCGCGGACCTGCCCGATCAGGAAGCGCGCGGTTTCTCCTTCCCAGGCGCGCAGTTTCCAGACGAATATTTCGTGGTGCGGCGTGGCGACGCAGTCCATGGTTATCGTAACCGGTGCCCGCATGCGGGCAACTTTCTCAACTGGAAGCCGGATGCATTCCTCACCCGCGATCGATCCCTGATAATGTGTTCTGTGCACGGCGCCTTGTTCGAACCCGGAACGGGTTATTGTGTGGCCGGGCCCTGCGCCGGGCGCATGCTGGACAAACTCCAGGTCGTGGTAGAAGAAGAAGAAATCGTGGTGTATCGGGAAACAGAGTGATTACGTTCTCAAATCAAAACAGGTTGACAACATGAATTTCGATCCAGTCGGCAAGATCCAGGATTTATGGACCTTCGGCGAATACGGCGATGTGAATCCGTCCATCAGTGACGCTTCGACCTACACCTTCCTCGATCCTGACACCATGAAGGAGCGCTTCAGTGCCGAGATCGAGGGTTGTTTCCTGTATTCGCGGCATTGGAGTCCGATGAACCGCTATCTCTCGGACGGCCTGGCGGCGTTGGAAGGCACCGAGGATTGTTCGGTGACGGCGTCCGGGATGGGTGCCATCACCGGCACCTTGTTGCAGCTTTGCGGCAATGGCGACGAGATCGTGGCGAGCCGCACGGTGTACGGTGGCACTTACGCGTTCATGAAGAACTTCCTGCCGCGCTTCGGGGTCAGTACCCGGTTTGTGGACTGCAACGACATCGATGCGGTGCGTGCCGCAATCGGACGCAATACCCGGGTCCTGTATTGTGAATCCATCAGCAATCCACTGCTGGCGGTGCCGGATCTGTCGGCACTGGCGGAACTGGCACGCAAGAGCGGCATCACGTTCGTGGTGGACAATACTTTCGCCCCATTGATCATCGCGCCCGCGCAATTGGGCGCGCACATCGTGGTGCACAGCCTCACCAAGTTCATCAACGGCACCAGCGATTGTGTGGCCGGGGCCGTCTGCGCGAGTCACGAATTCATTAACAGTCTGACGGATGTCAACGCCGGTGCGCTCATGTTGCTCGGCCCGGCACTGGACAGTCTGCGCGCCGCCAGTATCAACAAGAATCTGCACAGTCTGCATGTCAGGATGCAACAGCATTCACGCAATGCGCTGTACATCGCCGAGCGATTGGCGGAGAAAGGATTGCGGGTGAGTTATCCGGGTCTGCCGCAGCACCCCGATCATGCGCGCATGCGGCAGATGATGAAGCCGGGGTTCGGATTCGGTGGCATGCTGACCCTGGACGCCGGCAGTGAAGCCGATGCCAACCGGCTGATGGTGCGTCTGCAACAGGAGAAGGTGGGTTTGCTCGCAGTGAGCCTGGGCTATTTCCGGACTCTGTTCAGTCCTTCCGGCAACAGTACGTCATCGGAGATACCCAAGGAAGAACAACTGGCGATGGGGCTGACCGATGGATTGATGCGCTTCTCGATCGGATTGGATCACGATATCGCGCGCAGTTGGGAACGGATGCTGGGATGTCTGGAGGAACTGGGACTGGTGTAAGTGGTTAGCGTGTGAATTGCTGCTTGCAATTTTAAAGATCGAAATTGTCCAGCGGATGCGCCCACATCCCAGGGTGTGATTCCTCGTCCAGTTCCACGCCGTAATCTTCGCGCTCCATGTCCATGGAACCTGACCAGTCCTCCGGTGGATCGATCTGGCGCAGGATCATCTCCGCCCAGGCTTCGGCGTCGTATTCGGTGACCGTGGCATCGAAATACTGGACTTCGATGGTGCCGTCGGCCTCATCCACGGCCACCACCTCGAAAGTGATGCCCTGCGGATCGGCATACCATTCCCCGACCATGGGTATGAGTGGTTCCCGTTCGGTTACATTATCCATGCTGAGGCCCCCGGGCCAAAACATTGTTACCATGCCTGACAAGCAAGCCTGCAGGGTACACGGCGATGTTGTTGTTACGACGCGGGATCAGTTCGAGCGACGTCTCAGGCCGTGATGTGCAAGCGGCAGTATTAGTTATAGGCCGAGATTTCAGGTTCCGCAAGCGGGCCCTGCGAGTCATCGAGAATGAGTCCAGAAGGGTGGTGTAGATGCGTGTAATTTCTGACATTTCGGGGTGCTGCCACAAATGACATTGGAAAAGTTCGTCAACATGTTCATCGTGTTGTTCGTGGTGATGGACCCGATCGGTGTCACCCCCATGTTCGGCACCCTGACCCGCGGCGGTGGCGACTTGCACCGGCGGCGTATGGCATTCAGGGGGGTATTACTCGCTGCCGGGATATTGCTGGTATTCGCTTTCATCGGCGATTGGTTGCTGCATACCCTCGGTATAAGTATTCCCGCGTTCAAGATCGCAGGTGGCATCCTGCTGTTCCTGATCGCACTCGACATGGTATTCGCACGCCAGTCCGGCGTGCGTTCCACCACCGAACCGGAGCAACAGGAAGCGCGCTACAAGGAGGACATCTCGGTGTTCCCGCTCGCGTTCCCGCTCATCGCCGGGCCCGGCGCGCTCACCACTATCCTGCTGATGGTCGGCGAAGCGCGCGGCAATATCTGGTATTTCGTGAGCATGATCCTGGTGTTGCTGCTGGTATTGGCCATCACCTTGCTGTGCCTGCTGGGGGCGGGACGCTTGATGAAACTGCTGGGTGAGACCGGCGCCAATGTGATGGATCGGTTATTCGGCGTGATCCTGGCGGCGTTGGCGGTGCAGTTTGTAGTAGATGGCATCAAGGTCGGTTTCTTCAGTTAGGGCTTGTTGCCATTGTAGGCAACCCGCATCACGGCTCACGCTTTGGGCCATTCAAATCCCCTTGGTTGCGCCTTGGCCACGCGGTATTATTTCCGCCACATAGTAATCAAAGGGTGATCGCCATGTATGTCGGCAAGCGTGTCGTGTGCTTTGGTTTATCCCTGATTCTGCTTCTGGCATTGGCAGCCTGTGGTGGAGGCGGGAGCAGCAGTACTTCCAGCAGCAGCGGTTCCGGCAGCAGCAATGGGTCTGGTAGCAGCGGATCAGGCAGCGGGGGGTCAGGTAACAGTGGGTCAGGAAGCGGGGGCAGCAACGCGATACCCATCGCCAGCAATGGCGCGGTGACGACCACGGAAAATACCGCCATATCCGGCACGCTTTCCGCATCCGACACCGACGGCGATACGCTGACTATCAGCATCGTAAGCAATCCCGCTCACGGCACAGCCAACCTTACCAACGCCGCGAGCGGGGCATTTACCTACACCCCCACCAGCGGTTTCACGGGCAGCGATTCATTCACGTTCAAGGCGACGGACAGCGCCAGCAATGTGTCGAATACGGCCACCGAGAGCGTGACTGTCAATGCCGGTAGTGGCGGTGGCGGCGGAAGTGGCAACACGGCGCCCGGGGCGCCCACCCTGACCAGCGTCACCGCCGGTAGCGGCAGCATTGAACTCGTGTTCAGCGCACCCAGCTCCGATGGCGGCGTCAGCATCACCGGTTACACAGCGACCTGCACCGCCGCGGGCAATACCGATTTCAGTGCGTCCGGCACTGCGAGTCCCATCACTGTCACCGGCATGAACGGCGGTGTGACGCGTTCCTGCACGGTCGCGGCCGTCAACAGCGTGGGCACGGGCACAGCCTCCAATGCCATGTCCGACACGCCCACCAGTCTCGCCCCCGAGGATCTGACTCATCTGCCTTTGGGCGACACGCTTTCCACCACCAGCGTGCCAACCAAGGTCGGCTATCTCTACGTCTGTTCCGTTACCAGTGGCGGTGGTGCAAGTGCCAAGGGCCCCTGGTTCAATAGCGACGGTACGACCTGGGATGAGACCAAGAAGCTGGCGGTGCAGGGCAGCAACACCATGTCGTCCACTTTCAGTTATTCGGTATCCGGTAACACCCTGAATGTGAGCGGCAACGATATCCCGTCACATCCGGTCGGCACTTTCCCGATCGCGACGTCCGATCCTGTGCATGCATATGACGGTAATCCGAACAGTATTTCGAGTTCGGACACTATCAGTTGGTCGTTGCCCGCCAATCCGAGCGTGGCGAGTACGCCGAGCTGCACTCAAGGCACTATCGGATTTCTGGTCACCGGCGCGCGACTCTTCAATGCCGTTGATGCGGGTGATCGCGATGCCGTTGCCTGGGAAGGGCAGGATGATTGTCACGGACATCCGAATTCCAGTGGCGCTTATCACTATCACAATTTGACTGATCAGTCGTGCTTGCCGGCCAGCGCACAGGATGTGGCGGGGCAACATTCACCGGTGGTCGGTTACGCAGCGGATGGATTCCCCATCTATGGCAATCTGGGACAGGATGGTGTGCCCTTGAGTGATGCCGATCTGGATATCTGTCACGGGCATACCCATGCCATCACCTTCAATGGCAAGACGGTAGTGATGTATCACTATCACGCGACACACGCGTTTCCGTACGTGGTGGGATGCTATCGCGGCACGCCGAAGCATATCCAGTGATGGAATTATCGGATTTGTGCGGCTTCGCCGCGTGAATTGATGCCGGTTCCGTCGCTCCCGGCATCCTGCCTCCTCCCTCGTCAGGGACTTCAGAGGGTCGCGCGACACTTGTACATCGACGGGGTTCCAAGAGCGCCGGCGTGCTTTGCTGATTTCCAAAATGCTTCACGCTGCACTGGTCAGCGTGCTATCAAGGTCTCTTCAGCCTCACCTGTCAAACAGGCAGGTTCGTTTCTTAAATACAGTGACTACGTCAAAGGTCACAGAATGTGGGGCGGGTTAGCGAAGCGTAACCCGCCATTCTTTCTTTGACATTCGGCGGAATACGATGTGCAGGGACGCACAAGTGTCGCGGAAGACAGGCAGATATTTACTCCTGCAATATCTGCATTTCCGCCATCCATGGCGGCCAGATGTCGAAAGCGACCGCTTCGCTGTTCCGCCCTACGGGTCCTGGATTATTTATATCTGCCTATGCGATGGCAGGGCTGGCAAAACCGTAATAGAACACTGACCAGTGCAGCGTGAAGCATTTGGTGAAACCACCAATATTTGGCGGCGCTCTTGAAATCCCCGTCGAGTCCGCCGAGCCGCGCAGCGCCCGCAGGGAATAGCCGCGCACGCAGTGCGCGGGCGAAGCCAAGGATGGCGAGCCAGCCCGACCGGGGCAGGAGGCCCCGTGAGAGCTGCCCCGAGGACGTGAGCAGCGAGGGCACGTGTCTGAAATCGAATGTTCCTGATTCGATTTCAGGCAAACGCGGACTCACCGGGGAGCGTTTCTTTCGTCCATTTCTTTGCGCTCAAAGAAATGGACCCGGCTACCGGTCCGGGAACCGGTTTGTATTGGAGGCGGTCGAAGGCCGTACCTAATCAAGACCTGGATTCCTGCTTCGACTTTGGCATCCTGCGTCGTTCTACCGTCTATGTCCCTGTAGGCGTTCGCAGGAATGACGGATTACGTTTATGGTGGCGCCGGCAACTGCCCTGGATTACCGCCATTCTTCAGATAATCGGCAAGCTGTGCATCCTGTTTGGCGGCTGCCGCGTCGCCTGATTTCGTATCTACTTCCGATAACTTTTCAAGATCCTTCACCGAATGGGTCCGGTCATACATCCACAAGCGGATCTGCAGGGCACGATACAGACGGTCGTGCGCATCGGTCCAGTCGTTCTGAGCGATGGATAAATCCGCCCATTCTTCGAGTGTCGCGGCGATGCCGGGGCGGTAATAATCGCTGCGATAATTGTCCAGTGCGCTTTGGTACAGCGTTGTGGCTTGTTGCATGTCGCCGTGTTTAAGTGCCGCCAACGCCTGCAGACGTTGATAGCGCGCGCTGCTGATGGCATCCGGATTCTTGCCGAGCGCGGTGCTGAGCTTGTCGAGCCATTGATCGGTATCCGCAGCATTCAGGTCGAAAGCGATCTGGGTGCGGGCGAACAGCGCGGCTTGCTGAATATCCGCGGATATACCGGGCTCTGCGAGCAGTTTGTCGAGACGGGCAGCGGCTTGTGCATTATCACCGGCCTGCATGTCGGCATAGCTATTCAATAAAGCGACATGCGGGGCAATCGCAGCGGATTTTCCCCTGGCGAGGATGTTGTTTGCATCCGCAAGATAAGCGCGTGCTGCGGTGTACTCGCCCTGTCCCAGCGCGCTGTCGGCGAGATCCACCAGCACGTCGAGTTGTCCATCAAGATCATCCACGCTGCGGTATTGCACCAACGCGCGTTCAAAATAACCACGTGCTTCGAGGTAACGGTTGTCGGCATAAGCCCGCATGCCGAGCGACATGGCGTCGCGGCTGTTGCTGATCACGGCCGGTTGGATAGGAGGCTTGCTGCCACAGGCAGACAACGCAGCCAGCATTGATAAAATAGAGGCGACCCGCAGTATCTTATTCATTGGGCGGCCTCGGCGCGACGACTTGCTGCGTCGGCGGTTTGTTCACCGAGGACGAGATCGGCCAGGTATTCTGCAGCGCCCGCAAGGTCCGGTCGGTATCGTCGAGTACCTGCTGGGTCTGCAGTACCATCGCCGGCAGAGACTGCATCTGCCCGTTCACGCCGCTCAGAGTGGTGTTGAACTGATGGACCAGTTGCGGAAACTGTGCAGATGCGGTGTTGGCGTTCTGCACCAGTGGTTCCAGGTTCTTGAGTGAGACGTTCAGCGACTGGATCGCACCGGTGAGATTGGTTTCCGTCTTCGGATCGTAGAGCAGTTTGCCGATGGTGCCGCTACCCGATGCCATCTGGCCGCTCACTGACTTCAGGTTGGCGCTGACTGCGGCCAGGTTCTGCACGATCTGTCCCACCTGCTTCGGATCGATCTGGGTGCTGATCTGGTTCAGCTGTGCCAGCGTCGCTTTCACGTTATCGAGCACCGGGACGACCTGGGCCAGGATCTGATCGACCGACAGCGGTTCTTCGAGCTGGATCGTGGCATCGTCTGCGATCGGGGGTTCATTGGAAGAGCCAGCGGTAATCTCGATAGCGGTATTACCCAGCACCGAGAGTTTGCTGAGGCCGGCTTTGGAATCGGTGCGGATCAACTTGTGGAATTTCTCGAGTACCTGCATGGTGATTGCAATACGGTTGTCCGGCGTTATCCCCAGCTTGCTGACATTACCCACATCCAGACCCGATACGATCACGTGCGTGTCGGTACTGATGCCCTGAGCATTGTGGATGTAGGCATGCAGCACGAATTTTTTCTGGAAATAACGCATGGTCTGTTTGTTGAATACCAGCACCAGGAACAGCAGGGCGATGGCGGCCAGCACGAATGCGCCGACCAGTCGTTCCCGTGTCGTATATGACAGGCGATGTATGTAGTGGGCGCGAGGTTTACGGTTTTCGTCCGACATAGGATTTACTCAGGCTGCAGCGTGCAGGAATTGTTGCAAGGACGGCAACGGGTCAGTCGCAAATGTGGCCCAGTCCGGGAAACGCTGCACGCCGTGCGGGTGGATGAATACGATCTCCTGTGCATGGCGTTTCACGAAACCGAGATTATGCGTGCTCACCAGGATCGCCAGACCGCGTTCGTGTGCGAGTTTCAGGTAGATATCCGCTTCCCGTTTGCGACATTCCTCATCGGTCATATGGAATGGCTCGTCGAGGAACAGCAGTTCGGGTGACAGCATCAGGCAGCGTGCGATCGCCAGCAACAGACGCTGGTGCTGGTTGAGGTAAGCCGGCAATACATCCCGCTGCCCCGGGTAATCCAGGAAGTTCAGCAATTCCGCCGCCTGTGCCTGGATGGCATCGCGAGTACCCAGACGATGGTAGAGCGCGGGCAGCGCCACGTTGCTGAGGCCATCCACCACCGATAATATCGGTGCACCTTCACCGATGAAGGCAACCCGGCAACGCAGCTTGCGCCAGCCCGCGGTATCCAGACCCGAGACATCCTGTTCCAGGATCCGTAGCCCGCCGAGCGCCGGGTCCACGCCTGCCAGTGCCCGCAGATAAGCGGTCTTGCCGCTGCCATTCGGACCGACCAGGCAGATGATGCGACCGGATTCGGTGTCCAGCGACAGCCCGTGCTCGAACACCGAGCCGTCTTCACGGTACGGGCGCAATGCTTCAGCGTGGAGCAGGGTGGTCATCGCGACATCACCGCCAGCAATCCATCTACCATGAACACCAGCACCAGGCTGGTGACGATAGCGCGTTGGGTATGTTGCGGTAATTCGGTCGAGGAGTTGCGCACCCGCAATCCGTGAAAACAGGCGGTACCGGCGATGATCATGCCGAACAACAGGTTCTTGAATATGAAGATCGCCACTTGCGCGGGCTGCAAGGCTTCGGCCAGATGCTTCAACTCGTGGGTTCCCACCTGATTGAAGATCAGGCCATTCAGGTACACGCCACCGAACAGCGCGATGGCGCCGAAATATACTGCCAGTGTGACTTGTGCGATTCCTGCGCCGACGATGCGTGGCGTAACGAAGAATTCCCGGACATTGATGCCCAGCAGTTCCAGTCCTTCTACTTCGCCATGCAGTTTCATGTATCCCGTGTCCACTGCGATCGCAGATCCGGAGCGGCCGATCAGGACGATCGCAGTCAGTAGTGAAGAGAGTTCCACGCCCACGATGCTGATCAGCAACGAACCCACATCGCGTTCGCTGCCCAGCGCCTTCGCCAGCGTCAGCAATTGAGACGTGATCGAAAATCCAACTGCGAGTGCCAGCAGGGTGATAACCGGCAGTGCATCCACGCCGGTGAAGATGATCTGTGAAACCAGGGACTGACGAGTGGCCCGATTGAAGAGATGGCGATTGCCGAACCAATCGCGTAGCGCGTCGATGATGAATGTGGTCAGGTCCAGCAGGTAGGCGCCCAGTGACAGGGTACGGCGCCCGGTCCAGCCGAGGGTGTTGAAGAATCTACTGGAATGAGTGTCCGTCATGAGTACGCCGGGCGCGCGCTGTTTTAAAGTTATGTTGTATATAATGACAGCCTAGAAGAAGGTCAGGCTGTCTGCAATAGCCATAAATCAGCGGCGGGTACACACCAGATCATACACCGGATGACCACGATTCAGGCCGCGGCGCTCGAATCTGGTCAGTGGCCGTTCCGTGGGACGGGGCACGAAACCGCCGTCAGCGGCAGTGTTGTGGAATCCGGGACTGGCCATCAACGTCGCCAGCATCTGTTCGGCGTATTCCACCCAGTCGGTAGCGAGCTGAAAACGCCCCCCGGGCTTCAATTTCTGTGCCACACAGGCCACGAATTCCGGCTGCACGATGCGGCGTTTGTGATGGCGTTTCTTGGGCCAGGGATCGGGAAAATACAGCAGGACTGCATCGAGACTCGCATCCGGTATGCAGCGGTCGAGCACCTCCACTGCATCGGCACAGACCACGCGCACGTTATCCAGGTTTGCGCGTGCCAGGGTGTTGAGCAGCCGGCCGACACCGGGGCGATGGACTTCGATGCCGATGAAGTCCTGGTCCGGATGCAGGCTCGCGAGTTCGCTCAAGGTATCGCCGTTGCCGCAGCCAATCTCCAGGGTGCGCACAGCATCGCGCCCGAAGATGCGGATGAAATCGAATACACCACCGGTAACCTGCAAACCGTAGCGTGGCAACAACTCAGCCAGGGCCCGAGCCTGCGCGGGCGTGATGCGGCCTTCGCGACGCACGAAACTGCGGATGCGGTGAGATTCTGGTTCAATCATTTCCAGGACGATATCTGCTGCCGGATTGCCTCAGCCGGACGACCGGCTTCGCAACGACCTGACGGAAACAGCGTCATTGCGAGGAGCGGGGCGACGAAGCAAGCCCATGTTTCATGCGGCTGCATGAAAGATGCGGTCAGAAAAACAAGCCATCGATCGGTGACGATGCCGATGCGAAGCGCTTGCGTGGGATACGTCCTGCAAGAAACGATTCGCGTCCGGCTTCGATCGCTTTCTTCATCGCGGATGCCATCAGTACCGGATCTTTTGCGTGTGCAATCGCCGTGTTCATCAACACGCCATCGCAACCGAGTTCCATCGCGATAGCCGCATCTGAAGCGCTGCCCACCCCGGCATCGACCAGGATCGGTACCTTGGCATTCTCGACGATGGTGAGGATGTTGTACGGATTGCGGATGCCGAGACCGGAACCGATCGGAGCGCCCAACGGCATCACCGCGACGCAGCCCAGTTCCTCAAGCCGTTTGGCGATCAGTGGATCATCGGTGGTGTACACCATCACTTCAAAGCCTTCCTTGACCAGAATCTCCGCCGCTTTCAAAGTCTCGCTGACATCCGGGTATAACGTCTTCTGGTCGCCCAGCACTTCCAGTTTTACCAGCGCATGGCCATCCAGCAATTCGCGCCCCAGACGGCAGGTGCGGACGGCATCTTCCGCGTTATAGCAACCGGCGGTATTGGGCAGGATCGTGTAGCTATCGGGCGGTAATACCTCAAGCAGGTTGGGTTCATCCTTGTTTTGACCGATGTTGGTGCGGCGGATGGCGACCGTGACGATCTCCGCGCCGCTGGCTTCCACCGCACGCCGTGTCTCGTCCAGATCTTTATACTTACCCGTGCCGATCAACAGCCGCGAGCGGTAGGCTTTTCCGGCAACTGTGAACAGATCGGCGGATTGATCGATGTCTTTGATTGCGGTGTTCATGGTGTGAAGCCAGTAGTTATTTGAAATTGAAAACGCCCGAATATCAATACAGCCTGTATGTACGGCAAGACGTTCCTGCCTTGCGTTGTTCGCGTGAGACTTTGAAGAATCCCCGCTGGGGTCTGCAAAATCTCACCCCCCGCCGATCGCGTGGACGATCTCCACCCTGTCGTCGGGACTGAAACGGAATTCAGGATGTTGGCTGCGCGGTACGATCGCGCCATTCACTTCCAGGGCGATGCGTTTGCCTGCCAGGTCCAGTTGCCGGACCAGATCGCCAGCGGTGAGGTTGTCCGTGATCGGAGTAGGCGTGCCGTTGAGCAGGATCTGCATCATTTTTGCCGGATAGTAGTCGGGATCGAGCCCCATTTTACCGCAGCCCGGCGGTGTGTGCCCGGGCCGTTTGACAGCCAGCGGCGCGCAGTTAGAATGGCAGGCGCATGCGGGTGTAGTTCAATGGTAGAACTGCAGCTTCCCAAGCTGCTAACGTGGGTTCGATTCCCATCACCCGCTCCAGAATCGTCTCAATACCGGTGTCTGCACACCCTGGGATGCAAGGCATTTTGCCGTCCGCAACACCGTTCACACTATAATTGACCCCGTTCGACAGGCGCCGCTCTGAGACGGGGCGCAGGCGCACAGCCACCCATCATCAAGGGATATGTATGCCGAGCACGCCCAAGCCCAAGCAACCCGGTAAGGCACCACGATCAGGCAAACCGGCTGCGGTCGCGAAGAAGGTGAAGCCGGGTCGGAGACCGCTCAAGATCATCGGCATCACCGTTGCCGTCGTCATCGGGTTGCTGATCATCACGGCGATCGTATTGCCGTTCGTCATCAATCCCAACGATTTCAAGCCCCGCATCACTCAACTGGTGCAGGACAAGACCGGGCGGAACCTCGACATCCAGGGCAACATCAAGCTCTCCGTGTTTCCCTGGCTGGGGGTACAGATCGGGCCGATGCAGCTTTCCAATGCAGCCGGCTTTGGCAACACGCCGTTCGCCAGCATCAACGAAGCCGATATCCATGTCCGGTTCCTGCCGCTGCTGCGCGGGAAGGTCGAGGTCGGCAACATAACACTGGATGGGGCGAGTATCGATCTGGAACGCAACGCGACCGGACGCACCAACTGGCAGGATATGCTCGATCACTTCGGTAAGGCATCCACTGTCAAGGAAGCGAAGGCTGGCACCGGGAATAGCAGTGTGCTCGACAAGCTGCGTATCGCGGGCTTGCAACTGAGTGATACCCGGTTGCGCTGGAACGACGCCCAGAATCATCAGCAATACACTATCAGCAACCTCGATCTCGACATGGGCGCATTCGCGCCTGCGCAGCCGGTGCGACTGACGCTGGGGCTCGATTTCGCCGGCACCAATCCCCAACTGAATGGTCATGCGGATTTCAAAGGCACCTTGATCGCCGACCCGGCCCGCAAGATATACACCGTGGATGACGCCAAGCTGGAAGCGACTGCCAGCGGCGATGCAGTACCGGGTGGACAGGCAAACGTCACCCTGATCTGGAAACACATCGTCGCCAATCTGCAGGCAGACACCATCGCGGTCAATCATCTGGACGCGAGTGTCTACGATGCCACCCTGCATCTCGATATGCAGGGCAAGGACATCACGCGGCATCCGGTGCTGACCGGTAAACTCACACTCGACAAGTTCTCACCACGACAGGTGTTGACTGCGCTCGGGCGTGGTTCACTGGTCGAGACCCGCGATCCGATGGCATTGAACAAGGCCTCTGCGGTATTCGATTTCGTGGCGGGGACCGGTTCCGCGACACTCCAGAACCTGCAACTGAAACTGGATGACACCACCCTGAGCGGGCAAGCTGCGATCAAGGATTTCAAATCCCGGGCGCTGAGTTTCAACCTGGATATCGACAAGCTCGATGCGGACCGTTACCTGCCGCCGCAGAAAACCGGCACCCCCGAGAAACCACGCGAACCACTCGATATCAACAAGGTCTCGATCCCGGTGAGGACCTTGCGCAGTCTGAATCTGGACGGACAATTGCATGTTGGACAATTTGTCCTCATGGGCGCGACGGTCAGCAATCTCGAACTCGGCATGAGCGCGCATCAGGGTTTGGTGAAACTCGATCCGCTGAGCGCGGCACTGTACAACGGCAGCCTGGATGGACATGTACAGGTCGATGCCCGCGGCGATACGCCCGGCGTGGATGAAGACTTGACTCTCAAAGGTGTGCAGGCCGGCGGGTTGGTCAAGGACCTGTTCAAGGTCGATCGGCTCAGCAGCAGCGTGGATCTGCAATCCGTGTTGCATGCACGCGGCGCCACTGTCGGCGAGATGCGGCACACGCTGGATGGCCATCTGAAGTTTGCATTCAGCAATGGTGCGTACGAAGGAATCAATGTCCAGGACAGCATCGAGCGCGCCTATGCGAAGTTGAAGCGCCTGCCGGCGCCGCCGGCAGCGCCGCAGCGTACCGAATTCGCGGACGTGCACGGCACCGCCACGGTCAAGCGCGGGATATTGAACAACCGTGACTTCGTCGCAGCACTGCCGTATCTGAAAATCACCGGTGCGGGCAAGGTCGATCTCGCGGAAAATACCCTGGATTACGGCGTCAAAGCGCACATCACCGGTGCTCCGAAAGTGGGTGCCGAGCGTGATCTTGGCAAACTGACCGGCACGGTCATCCCCTTGCGCATCACCGGTACCTTCTCCGATCTGAGTGTGCGCCCCGATCTCGGCGATGCGGCGCATGAGAAAGTGCAGGCTGCTGTAAATGCCAGGAAGGCGGAATTGCAGAAGCAGTTGGATGCGCAGAAGAAGAAAGAGGATGCCAGGAAAGCGGAACTCAAGAAGAAAGCCCAGGACAAGCTGAAGAATCTCCTCAAGGGTGGTGGCGGCGGCTGAACATGAAGCGTGGGCCGCACATTTCGGAGCTGCGGCCATGAGATGGTCCGCAGCCATACTGCTGGTGACGTTCGTGACGGGTGCCGCAGGTGCGGAGTTGCATAGCATCGAGGTCACCAATGAAGGGGCGCGTTACCGACTCAGCACCGATGTCTCGATCGCGGCACCGCCGGCACAGGTTTACAGAGTCTTGACCGATTACAATCACCTGACACGTATCAGCGGTGCGATCCGGGCCAGCAAGTTGCTGGAACAGATCGATACACATACCGCACTGGTGTATGTCGAGACTCGCGCCTGCGTGGCCTTCTTCTGTCGTACGCTGAAGCAGACCCAGCAAGTGGTGGAACTGACGCCACGGGATATCGTCGCCCAGACGCTGCCCGACCAGAGCAACGTGAGCATGGGGACTGCGTCCTGGCATCTCGAACCCGAAGGCGAGGGCACGCGCCTGCGTTGGCAAGACACCCTGGAACCCACGTTCTGGATACCGCCATTGATCGGTCCGGCCATGATGAAAGATGCCTTGCGCGAACAGATCCGCGCGAGTGCTCAAGGTATCGAGAAACTTGCGCGCGAGTGGGCGCACCTGCCGCCGCTCACCACTGCGGACAAGAAAGATGACAAGACCGGCGTCCAACACTGAGGATTCTTTTGCTGCGCGCGTCCTGCGCTGGGCGGGACGGCACGGTCGTAGCGACTTGCCCTGGCAGCAGCAGCCGACGCCATACCGCGTGTGGGTGTCCGAGATCATGCTGCAGCAGACCCAGGTCGCGACTGTCATCCCGTATTACCAGCGTTTCATGCTGCGTTTCCCCAATGTTCAGAGTCTGGCCGAGGCGCCGCTGGACGACGTCCTGCACCTCTGGTCGGGACTGGGTTATTACGCACGGGCACGCAATCTGCAACGTGCCGCACAACGCATCCGGGATGAGCACGGCGGTGTGTTTCCGACCGAATTCGAAGCAGTCGCGGCTCTGCCCGGCATCGGCCAGTCCACGGCGGGCGCGATCCTCGCGCTGGCATGCAACCAGCGCCTTCCGATCCTGGACGGCAATGTGCGGCGGGTGTTGGCACGCTTCCATGCCGTCGAAGGCTGGCCGGGCGAAAAACCCGTGGAGCAGCAACTCTGGCAGCTTGCGGAAACGCATACCCCACAACGCGAAGTCGCCGCTTACACGCAAGCCATCATGGACCTGGGCGCGACGCTCTGTACCCGTGCGCATCCGGCCTGCGAATCATGTCCGGTTGCTGAAGATTGCCGTGCACATCAACTGCAGCGTGAAACGGATTTTCCTGCCGCCCGTCCGCGCAAGAAGTTGCCGATCAAACGCGTACGCATGCTGTTGTTGATGCAAGACGGCCGGTTGTTGTTGCAACGCCGCCCACCGTCCGGCATCTGGGGCGGCTTGTGGGGTTTCCCGGAACTGACCACGGAGCAGGATATCGAAGCCTGGTGCCGGCAGCGGTTCGGCGCCGCACCATCAGCGCAACAAACGATGCCGGGCCTGCGACATACGTTCAGCCATTTCCATCTCGACATCGAACCGGTGTTGTTGGACATCACACCGGCAACCATGCAGGATGCTGAAGGCGATATCTGGTTCGAACCGGCGTCGCCGCCGCGGGTCGGGCTTGCCAAACCGGTGACAAAACTTTTGGAAACACTTAAAGCCACATTGGGAGAAACTGCGGATGACGCGCACAGTCAAATGCGTCTTGTTGGGTGAGGAACTGGAAGGTCTGGAACGGGCGCCGTATCCGGGCGAACTGGGGCAGCGCATCTATGAAAATGTCAGCAAGCAGGCCTGGCAGCAATGGCTCAAGCATCAGACCATGCTGATCAATGAGTACCGGTTGTCGGTGATCGATCCGAAAGCGCGGAAGTTTCTGGAAACGGAGATGCAGAAGTATCTGTTCGAAGGCGGGGCGGAGAAACCGGAAGGGTATCAGCCGGAGGAATGATTCTTGTCATTGCGAGCGTAGCGAAGCAATCCCGTCATACTGCCCGAGATTGCTTCGTCACTGCGTTCCTCGCAATGACCTCCAGCAAGGCGAACGCTGGAATCCATTCTTTCGTCACCCCGGCAGAAGCCGGGGTCCAGTCCAAAATGAGCGGCTACGCCGCGTGAATGGGTGCGGGGATTCGCCCCCGCCGTCGAGGTCCTTTACTTGTGCGAACAAGGAAAGGACCCAAAGGAAATCGCCCCGGAGGATTCCGCGCTTGCTTGAAATCGAATGAGGGACATTCGATTTCAAGCGCGTTCCCTCCCTGCTCGCGTCCTCGGGGCCGCGCTCACGGCGCATCCCTGCACCGGTCGCGCGGACGGGGCGGTCCCTCGCCCCGTCCTGCTGCGCAGGCTATTCCCTGCGGGCGCTGTGCGGGTCGGCGTCATCCACGGGGTTTCCGAGAGCGCCATCTTACGTTTGCGTTTTTATTGATGCTCCACGCTGCATTGGCCAGCGTGCTATTCCGGCTTTTTCAGCCGTGCCATCGCACAGGCAAAGTAGACGATTTGCTCAACAGGTTCCGTTTAATGCCGTGGCTCAAGATCGCTGTCTAATTCAGAGCATTTTACGGCATCTCCTTGCAGTAGGGGTCTTCGGTTATGCAGTAATTGAATTGGACGCCGATGCGGCGTAATGTTCCATCGTTCTAATTCTACTGATGGCACCAACAAGGACGCGCTCATGCCAGAATCAAAATTCATGTACAACTGTGACTTATGCGGGACTTCATTTCAGTTCGGGCCGCATGTCTACGCGGGCAAAGTAATTCCGCGCTATCAACTGACCGTCTGCCTCACCTGTTGGAAAAGCAATCGAGACGGCTGGGGCCCAACGTTAGAGGATCGCTTCGTAACGCACCTGCAGAATAAGGGAATTCCACTCCCAAAGCGCAATGCTGGCGGTTGGTATCCGCGTGACTAGGTGTCTAGCAGTTCATTCAAGCGAACGCGCCGCTGATTTAGGATGTTAGTCGTCACAAGGGGGCTTAAATGGCACGCGATGATTATCTTTTCAACGGAGTTGACTGGAATTCGGTTGATCGCCACCAGCGTCAAGAATTGGCTGCCGAAGTCGATCGGGTCGATCCCGATCGACTACTAAACACCTCGGTCGAGGATCTCACTACATATTTCGCTGAGAAGTTCCAAATTGATGTTCCGGTTCTTGATCCTGAAAATCTCGTCGTAGATCAGTCCGAGAAGCAGATTGATGTAAGCCACGATCCGATGCGAATGATTATGGATCGTAGCCGGCCATTTCTCGTTGGCGGATCGGAAATCGAGGTCGAAGTTCCTTTCACGGGAGAAGCCGAAGCGTTCAAGATTCAGCCAAATCCGTTCACAATGAGTCCACCGCGCGCTTGCGTTCGCGGCTCCGTTGTTTCGTTCAGCATCGTAGGTACAAATCTCCAAACTGATCAAGTCCGTAATCAGATCGATCGTACCATCTCGGAAATTCAGTCATACCTGAGCAACCTTCGAGCCAATGTTTCGGGTCTGAACAGTCAGCTACGCGGCATAGCTCGTGCAGCAATCGAATCTCGCCGAACAAAGTTGCTTGCTAACCGAAACGTGGTGGCGTCGCTCGGTTACAAATTAAAGGAGCGGCAAGATGCGCCGAAGACTTTTGTTGCGCCAGAAGTCAGGCGGAAAATTTCGCCAGTCATGCCGCCCGCCAACTCTGCGCCATACAAACCAGAACCCGCGCTTGCGGTCGACGACTATGAGCACATACTTGGAGTTATGCAAGGCATGACCCAGGTGATGGAGCGTAGCCCATCCGCATTCTACGATGTAGACGAGGAATCTCTGCGGTCACACTTCCTTGTGCAACTGAATGGACATTACCAAGGTCAGGCAACGGGGGAAACGTTCAACTATGAGGGGAAGACCGACATCCTCATCAGATCTGAAGGACGAAATATCTTCATTGCTGAGTGTAAGTTCTGGGCAGGACAGAAGAAGTTGACAGATACTATCAACCAACTGTTGGGTTACAGTTCTTGGCGTGACACGAAGACCGCGGTTGTCATCTTCAACCGCAATCGAGATTTTTCGAAAGTCTTGGAGATTATTCCGCAGGTAGTCATGGAACACCCACAGTTCAAACGCTCACTTCCTGGGACTTCAGAAACAGTCTTTCGGTATATGTTCGCGCACAGAGATGATCGAAACCGAGAGCTTTTTCTCACGGTGATGGCTTTCGACGTGCCGTCCTCGCAAAAGTGACGACCAACAACTCAATCCAGCCCGTAGGGCGGAATAGCGAAGCGTATTTTGCCGAATGTCGAAGAAAGAATGGCGGGTTACACTTTGCTAACCCGCCCTACATCTTGCAGGCATTAGGCGAAGTTGTTTACAGAATCAGTTGCCGGCTTGTTTGATTGGTAGGGCTGAAAAGGCCGGGATAGCACGCTGACCAATGCAGCGTGAAGCATTCCTTTGAACCATGCAGGCAAGGAGGCGCTCTTGGAAACCCCGTTGGAGCGTGCCGAAGCGCCGCTGCGAGCAAGGTTGGCCCGAAGGGGCGCGTGACAGGATGTCCGCGCTCGAGCGAAGGGCCATGGATGGCCCGTGAGCGAGACCCCGCAGCGCAGCAAGGTGCGAGGGGAGTCGCGTAGCGACCACGCGACCGGGGCGATTTCCTTTGGGTCCTTTCCTTGTTCGCACAAGGAAAGGACCTCGACGGCGGGGGCGAATCCCCGCGCCAATGCGCGCGGCGTAGCCGCTCACAATCACTCTTCGACTTCGACGCTACGCGCCTACGCTCAGAGCGAACGGATATATTTCACACCCTCATCCCAACCTCCGGCAATTGCTCCTGCATTGCTCTACCTCCTGCATCCCTGCAGTTGTCTCCCGCCAGGGGAGAAGGAGTAAAAGAAGGCGGCCGGAGGCCGCGCTTAATCAAAACCTGGATTCCGACTGTTGCCGGAATGACGAGAAGGTTGCGACTAAGCTGTGCCTGATTGTTCACGGGATTGCTTCATCACTGCATTCCTCGCAATGACATGGAAGAAACAAACGGCTTTGTTTCAACCCGCCGTCAGATACTGCACGCTGAACCAGCGCCTATCATCCGTCCACACCTGCTCGACACTGTATCCCGCCTTGCCGGCAAGCTTCGCAAATCCGTCCAGCGTGTGCTTGTAACTGTATTCCGTGACGATGTGCTCACCTTCACGGAAACTGAAGCGTTCGCCGCTGACGTGCACGATCTGCGCTACCGTACTCACCAGATGCATTTCGATGCGGCTCTCGACGGCATTGAATACCGCCCGGTGACGAAACCGTGCCAGATCGAAATCGCCATCCATTTCCTCGTTGATGCGGCGCAGGATATTCAGATTGAAGTCCGCGGTCACGCCGGCACCGTCGTTATACGCTGCTTCCAGGATACGGACATCCTTCCTCAGGTCCACGCCGATCAATAACGCGCTGTCGTCACCGGCCAACCGGCGCAGTTGTTTCAGCAGCCGGATCGCAGCAGCCGGCTCAAAGTTGCCGATGGTGGAGCCGGGGAAGTAGATCGCTACGCGCTGGATCGCCCGCGAGGGGGCAGGTAATTCGAAAGGCTGCGAGAAATCCGCACATACCGGCAACACTTCGAGTTTGGGATAGCGACGGTTGAGTTCGTCGGCGGCGTTCACCAGATGCGTGCGCGAGATATCCACCGGGACGTAAGCGACCGGGCCGTGCAAGGCCTCCAGCAACAGCTTCGTCTTCAGACTGCTGCCACTGCCGGGCTCCACCAGCAGCAGGCGCGGGCCGAGTGCGGCGGCCATCTCCGGCAAGTGTGTTTCCATGATCCCGAGTTCGGTACGGGTCGGGTAATACTCCGGCAACTCGCAGATCGCATCGAACAGTTCGGAACCGCGCGCATCGTAGAAATATTTGCTCGGCAGCAGTTTTTGTGGCGCGCGCAAGCCCGACAAAATTTCATCGCGCACATCGCCTGCCTGCGGATGATAGTCGTGCAGGGTTACTGACAAGGCTTGAGATATATGCATGTCAGTCATCCCTGGCGAGACGCAGACCGGAGAACTGCCAGCGTGCATCGGGGGGGAAGAAGTTGCGATAAGTGCTGCGGATATGCGATTGCGGCGTGGCGCAGGAGCCGCCGCGCAATACCATCTGGTTGGACATGAACTTGCCGTTGTATTCGCCGAGCGAGCCGGCCAGCGGTTTGAAACCCGGATAACTCACATACGGACTCATGGTCCACTCCCAGACATCGCCGTACAGCTGATACGACGGTGCGGAGTTGCCGGATGCGGCGACGGGATTGAAGCGACCTTGTTCCATGAGATTTCCTTGCACGGACTGTTTTGCCGCCAGGGTTTCCCACTCTGCCTCGGTCGGCAGGCGTGCGCCAGCCCAACGTGCGAAGGCATCGGCTTCGTAATAGCTGGTATGCGCGACTGGCGCGGTACGATCCAGTTCGCGCGATCCGCCCAGGGTGAATTCCGTCTCCAGATTTTCGCTCCAATACAATGGACGGCCCCAGCTCTCGCGCTGCACCAGCGCCCAGCCTTCCGACAGCCACAGTTCCGGCGTGCGATAGCCGCCGTCGCGGATGAAGTCCAGATAGTCGCCATTGCTGACCGGGCGGTCCGCGATGGCGTGCGGCTCCAGGAATACCCGGTGCCGGGGTGATTCATTGTCGAAAGCAAAATCCCCACCCTTGTGGCCGATCTCTACCAGACCGCCGGGGTGCGAAATATATTTCAGTCCCGGAGCAGATGCCCTGGGGGCCGCGGGCAGCTCGCGCCAGGCGGGCAGCAGCGGGTTTACGGATAACACATGCTTGATATCGGTCAGCAATAACTCCTGATGTTGCTGCTCGTGGTTGAGGCCGAGCGTCACCAGGAATGCCAACTCCGGATCGGATCCCGCGCGGGCCAGCAGCGCAGACATGTGCTCATCCACATGCTTGCGATAGGCGAGGATCTCGGCGACCCCGGGGCGCGACAGCAGACCGCGTTGCGGGCGCGGGTGCATGCGGCCGACGGTGTTGTAATAGGAATTGAACAGGTAATCGAATTGCGGATGAAATACCCGGTAATCGGGCTGATGTTCGCCGAGCAGAAAACGCTCGAAGAACCAGGTGGTGTGTGCCAGATGCCATTTCGCCGGGCTCACATCCGGCATGCTCTGCACCGTCATGTCTTCCGGGCTGAGTGTGCGACACAGGTCTGCGGTAAGCGCGCGTACTTGTACGTAGCGCTTTGCCAGCGAGGCGGCCCCGGCATCGGCAGGACGGGAATGAGCGGCGGTAGTCATGACGGGAAGTGTACTACTGGGTACGGAAGGAAAGAGTAAACAGCAAAATGGGAACTGTCAAAACGGGATTATGGCCATAATCCATATCAAAATTCCGTTCGCCCTGAGCGTAGCGCCATAGGCGCGAAGTCGAAGGGTGCTAAGCATATGATTCTCATGTGTTTCGACTTTGCAGAGCTTTGCGCCGCGACGCTCAACACGGACGGTTGGAAAGTTATCAGACAGGTTCTACCTGTTTCCGGGGGGCGAGCATTATCTGGCACGGCCACGCAGGCGCATGCACGTGACTTCTTCAGAATCAATCACGGTAACGCTGGAAAATCAGCGATGCATTGGTGCCGCCGAAGCCGAAGCTGTTGGACATCACACGCTGAAGTTGCGCTGTCCGCGTCTCACGCACGATCGTGAGTCCTTCGGCGCCGGGGTCCAGATTCTCGATGTTGATCGAAGGGGCGATGAAGTTTCCTTCCATCATCAACAGACTGTAGATGGCCTCGTGCACGCCGGCAGCGCCCAGTGAATGACCGGACATCGATTTGGTGGAGGATATCGGCGGTGCTGCATTACCGAACACTTCGCGAACCGAGCTCAGTTCCACCGTGTCGCCGGCCGGTGTCGAGGTGCCGTGTGCGTTGATGTAATCGATCGTACCGTCCACGCTGTCGAGCGCCATCCGCATGCAGCGTACCGCGCCTTCGCCGGACGGCGAGACCATGTCGTAGCCATCCGAGGTCGCGCCGTATCCCACCAGTTCGGCGTAGATCTTCGCGCCCCGTTTCAGCGCATGATCGAGTCGTTCCAGCACCAGGATGCCGGCGCCGCCCGCGATCACGAAACCGTCGCGGCTGGTGTCGTAAGGTCGCGATGCCGTGGCCGGGGTGTCGTTGTATTTGGATGATAGTGCGCCCATGGCGTCGAACATGCTGCTCATGCCCCAGCCCACTTCCTCGCCACCACCGGCGAACACCCGATCCTGTTTGCCCAGCTGGATCTGTTCCATCGCCGCGCCGATGCAATGCGCCGATGTCGCGCACGCTGACGAGATTGAATAGTTGATGCCCTTGATCTGGAACGGCGTAGCCAGATCGGCAGATACTGTCGAAGCCATGGTCCTCGGCACCATGTAGGGCCCCACTCGCCGAATACCCTTGCTGCGCAGCGTATCGGCCGCGATGATCTGGTTGGTGACCGAACTGCCGCCGGAACCGGCGATCAGCCCGGTGCGCGGATTGGATACCTGCTCGGGACTGAGCCCCGCATCGTCGATAGCCTGTTGCATGGCGACGTAGGCGTAAGCGGCGGCATCGCCCATGAAGCGCTTGATCTTGCGGTCAACCAGCGCTTCCAGATCGATGACCGGCGTGCCCGCGACCCGGCTGCGCAAGCCGAACTCTGCATATTCCGGGACATAGCTGATCCCTGAGCGTCCCTCATGCAGGGAGCGGGTGACGCTGGCCTTGTCGTTGCCGAGGCAGGAGACGATACCGAGTCCGGTCACTACAACACGCGTCATGCAACTACCTCAAAACGCATCGGTGGATGTAAACAAGCCGACTCGCAGGGATTCCGCTGTGTAGATCTCGCGGCCATCCACCAGCATCCGGCCATCGCCGAATCCCATGACCAGTTTGCGCTCGATCACACGGCGCATGTCAATCTCGTAGGTCACCTTGGCCGCGCTCGGTAACACCTGGCCGGTAAATCGGACCTCGCCGACGCCCAGGGCGCGGCCGCGGCCCGGGTTGCCCCGCCAGCACAGGAAGAAGCCCACCAGTTGCCACAGGGCGTCGAGCCCCAGACAGCCCGGCATCACCGGGTCGCCCTGGAAGTGACAGGCGAAGAACCACAGGTCCGGGTGGATGTCGAGTTCCGCCACGATGTGGCCCTTGCCGTGCTTGCCGCCATCGGAGTCGATCTCGGTGATCCGGTCGAACATCAGCATGTTGGGCAGCGGCAGCTGGCCGTTGCCGGGACCGAACATCTCGCCACGCCCACAGGCCAGCAATTCATCGCGGGTGAATGAGGATTGGTTCATGGTGGTTGAATAGCCTCTAAACGGATAAAAGTGAGGGAGCTGAAATGGCTCCCTGTGTGTGACGATGCGGCACATGCCTGCTATAGCACGCCACAATACCAGACTCGGGGATTATGTACTCAGGCTAGCCGGCCTCGCTGTTATCCCGGGCCGCGGGGCTGGCTGGTTGCTGCCGTAGCATCGCACCCAGACACCGCATCTCGGTGCCTAGTGCAGCGCGGTCGAAATTCCCCGTACGGACTTGGGCCAGCAGCGCACGCATCAGTTCGATCCAGGTGGAGGGGTGCCGGTCCGGAGCCGCTGCACCGAACACCTTCCGATGCAGACGAATGGAGGGCGCGATCCGTTCGAGTTCCGCGGCGTGATGGTCAAGGGTAGTGAGGTGGTTGCCAGGCGTATCGCCGAGCACATCGCGCAGCGCCGCCAGAGCGTCGGCGACGCGTTTGCGAGCCACCTGTTCGGTGCGGATCGGATAGATGAACCAGGTCGCGGCCACGCCACAGAGCGCGCCGATCACGATGCAGACCACGCGGATTTCCAGCAGCGAGACGATGCCGTTGCCGTGCGTATCCTGCAGCAGGGCGAAGAGCAGAGTGGCGCAGGCAGCCCAGTACGCATAATTGATCTGCCGCAGCCAGATGCCGACAAACAATACGAAGAAGACTGCCGCGGCATAGGCAGGCGGATTTGGAAAAACGATGTGCGCGACCAGCGCAGCGACGAACGCGCCGCCGATCGCGCCACCCAGACGCAACAGTCCTTTGTAGATCGCATCGCCACGGCCCAGCGCACCGCTGCAGACGATGAACGCCGTCAGCACCACCCACGGCCAGTGCTCTGGAAATACCGGCATGCCGATCGCGAATGCGAGACCGACCGCGACCAGCATCTGCAGAGCCATGCGCGTCGCGACATGTACCTGCGTCTTTCCCTCACGGCCGCGAGCTGCGTGTACGACACGCGGCGGCTCCGGTTGTTCTGCCACGAGACCGATGCGGATACTGAGCCATGACACGACCACGGTGCTGGCCAGGGCGATCAGACCGGCGGAGATCATCAGCAGCGGCGGTAACCATCGGTGCTGGGTGCTTTCGATATGTATCGGCGGCACCACCAATATCGAGATCAGCGACAAGGCGATGACCTGGCCGATCGCCCGCGCACGCACTCCGTACTTGCGCAGTTGCACCGAGAATGCGATCCCGCCGGTGAACAGCACCGCGCCGAGTGCCGGGAAGTTCAGCAGCGCCAGGCCTACAAGTCCGGCAGCCACGGCAATGATGGGCAGCTTCACGAACTTGATCAGTAGTGCCCGCACTTCCAGCCGCTCCGGGCGCCGCATCAGCCCCACCGCCAGCGCCGCCGTCAGGATCGCCGGCGAGGCGTTGACAGCGAGCTGGATACAGATCGCATACATCACGCCAAAGCTTGTGAGTACGGCGACGATCGAGAGGAGGGCTGGAAATAACGTTTTTGTCATCGTATAAACACGACAGTCATTTTGAATGTTATGGGTTAATACTCGAAATCAGTAACTTGTCGAACAAGAGCTGCCACGAATGACTGCTAACGACTGCGATTTCAACTGATCGATGCAACACATTGGGCAAAACGCTCAGCGGGCGTTTCAAAGTTTAACGTTTTCCGTGGCCGTTCGTTCAACTGTCTCGCAACCGCGTTCAGTTTTGCCTGTGAGTGCATCGAGAGAGCGGTCCCCTTGGGAAAGTACTGCCTCAATAGCCCATTGGTATTCTCGTTACTCCCACGCTGCCAGGGATTCTGCGGATCACAGAAGCTCGTAGGTTGGGCTGACGAAGGAAGCCC